>NZ_SOGO01000007.1:0-230225 GCF_004403415.1 Cryobacterium sandaracinum | reverse complement strand
AGCCGACGCCGAGCCGCGCCGCTGCCGCCGCCGAGCCGCCGCCGAGCCCACGCCGAGCCGACGCCGAGCCGCCGCCGATGCGGACGCGATCGACCCGAACGAATTCGACGGAGATTTTGCCCAAAACAGCCCGAAATACTTTGCAAAAGCAGTTTTAAACGAGATTCTCCGTCGAATTCGTTCGACGCTGTGAGCGATGCAACCGATCGATCCGGACTCACTCAGCCGGCCCCTCCCCAACCCGGCCGGCCGTCATCCCGGGACGGATGCCGGCGCCCGCGGTGGCGCCTGCCTCCGGAGTGATGGACTGATGCGGTGATCCGAGCCGATGTCCCGCTGACCCTCCCCACCCGCCCGGCCGACCTGCCGCCGCCTGGCTTCCCACTCATCGCGAGCGTGGCGCCGCTGGCCGCGGCCGGGGCGATCTGGCTGATCACGGGCTCAGCCTTCGTGCTGATCTTCGCGGTGCTCGGCCCGGTCATCGCCGTGGCCGGCATGCTCGACGCGCGGCGCACGGGCCGCCGTACCCGGCGTACCAACGCCCTCGACCAGGGGCAGGCACTGGCGACACTGCGGGCCGAGGTGGCCCTGCGCCATGAGGAGCTGCTTCGCGCGCACTGGCGGCGCACGCCCTCGGCCAACAGCATCGTCGCCGCCCCGCACGCGGCCATCCGTTGGACCGGTTCGGGAGCAGACGTGAGCCTGGGCTCCGGTGCGGTGCCCAGCGGGCTACGCCTCGACGGTGGCGCCGCTCCCGACGAGCATCGCGACGTGCGCGACTGGGCGGCCACGCTCACGGAGGCACCGATCGACGCCGATGCCGGCGGTGGTATCGGCATCGTCGGACCGCTGTCGCTCGGGCAGGCGCTGGCCCGCGGGCTGCTGGTGCAGCTGGCCTGCTCCCTGGCTCCAGACCAGGTCGGACTCACCGTGCCTGATCGCGGTTGGGAATGGGCGGTCGCCCTCCCGCACGACACCGGGCAGTCCTGCGCCCGCCGCCTCGTGATCTGCCAGGCGCCGTCGGGCGGGGCACCCAAGTCGGGCGGGGCACCCCTGGGCGGGTCACCCCTGGGCGGGGCACCCCTGGGCGGGGCACCCCTGGGCGGGGCACCCCTGGGCGGGGCACCCAAAGGGTCGGGGTTGGTCGTCGCCCTGGCCGGCACTCTTGCCGAATTGCCGTGGGGCTGCGACACCATCGTGCGGGTGCAGGGTCCCGGCCGGGCTGAGGTGCTGCGCTCCAGCGTGCACGCCTGGGGGAGTGGCTTCCGGCCCGAGCTGATTACCGTCGAACAGGCGATCGTGGTCGCCCGCGTGCTAAGCGCCCGGGCCTCGGCGGCTGGATTGGTCCAGAATGCGCGGCGAGTCCCCGCATCCGTTGCCCTTGGTGAGCTCTCTGGCTTCCAGCCCGGGTATCGGGCACCGCATGGGCAGCCCCAATCGCCGAACCTCCGTTGCGTCATCGGGGTGGGAGAAGCGGGGGAGGTGTCGCTCGACCTGGTCGGGGCAGGGCCGCACGCGGTCGTCGGCGGCACGACCGGCAGCGGCAAAAGCGAACTGCTGGTGACCTGGGTGGCGGCGATGGCGGCGGCGGCCGGCCCCGACGAGGTGACGTTCCTCCTGGTCGATTTCAAGGGTGGGGCCGCGTTCGCCCCGCTCTGCGCCCTTCCCCACTGCGTGGGTTTGATCACCGACCTGGACGTGCACCAGGCCGCCCGGGCGCTGGCCAGCCTGGCCGCCGAGCTGCGGTATCGCGAACGCGTACTCGGGCGTGCCGGCGCGCGTGACATCGTGGACCTGCGGAGGCAGGATGCCGGCGGGGCGCTTCCGCGGCTCGTGATCGTGGTCGACGAATTCGCGACCATGCTCACCGCATTCCCCGACCTGCACGCTCTGTTCGTCGACATAGCCGCGCGGGGCCGGTCGCTGGGCGTGCACCTGATCCTCTGCACCCAGCGGCCCACCGGTGTGGTGCGTGACGCCCTGCTCGCCAACTGCACGCTGCGGGTGTCGCTGCGGGTGAACAACCGCGCCGACAGCGTGGCGGTGCTGGGCACGGATGCGGCCGCGGCCCTCGGCGCGGACCAAGCCGGCCGCTGCCTGATCGCCGCGGACTCCTCGGGGCCCGTGCTCTGCCAGGTGGCGACGACCTCGCCGCGCGAGATCCGCTCCCTCGCAGTCGCGGATGCCGATGCGCCGAACCCTCGGCGCCCCTGGCTCGACCTGCTGCCTCAGACGGTAAGCCGCGAGGACCTCCTCGCCCTCGTCGCGGGCGGAACGGCGGCCGACGAGAGTGCGTTCGGCGGCGCCGCGGTGGCGGCCGGGCACGACCGTGCCGTTCCCGACGCTCGTGCCGCGCCCGGCGGTCTGCTGGGCTTGCTCGACGAGCCGGAACTGCAGCGCTACCGGGTGGCCCGCTACGAGCCGATCGCCGAGGGCAGCCTGCTCGTGATCGGCGGTCCCCGCTCGGGCAAGTCAACTGCGCTTGCGTCGGTCGCGGCGGGGTTCGCGCCCGTTGGAGATGCCGTGCTGCTCGGAGCGGACGTCGAGGCGGTGTGGGACTGCCTCGTCAAGGCGCGCCAATGCCTCAACGCCGGCGGGAGTCCGGCTGCCAGGCTGCTGCTTCTCGACGACTTCGATAGCGTGCATGCCCGCTGGGACCAGGAGCACCGTCCGGCGGCCCTCGAACTGCTCGCCGGGCTGCTCCGCGACGGCGCGGAGGGCGGCCTGCGGATCGTCATCGCCGCGCAAAGGCTCACCGGATCGCTGCAGTCCCTGCCTTCCCTGTGCCAGAGACGGCTGGTGCTGCGCCTGCCCGATGTCGCCGAGCACGTCGCGGCCGGAGGAGTGGCTGCCCTGTTCGACGACCGCCTTCCGCCCGGCGGCGGGAGCTGGCAGGACCATCGCATCCAGCTCCTCGCGCCGGAGCAGAGCGGTGCAATCCCGGATGTCGCGGCGCAGCGGGACATCGAGCCACGCACGGATGCCGCCGCGCTCCTGGGGCGGCCCGGGCAGACCCTTCTCGTCGTGTCGGACTCGCCGTCCCGCTCGGCCGCAGTGCTGGGAACGGTCCCCGGCGCGCGGGTCGTCGACCTCGCGGCGGTGTCCCACGGCGAGCTGGCGGAGGCCGCGCAGGCAGGCGCGTCGCTCCGGCTGAGCGAGTCACAATCAGGCACCGCCTTCCCCGGAGACGTGGACGCGTGGCAGGCGCAGTGGTCCCTGCTGGGTGCCCTGCGCCCGCACGCGGACCTGGTCTTCGACGGCTGCAGCCTGGCCGACTACCGGGCCATCAGCCGACGCCGGGACCTGCCTCCGCCGTTGGCACCCAACCGAGGTCGGGTGTGGGTACTGCGCCCGGACGGCGCCGTGCACCGGGCCACGCTGCGGGCCCAGGTCGTGTAGCCGCCGGCCGCGAAGTCCCGGAGCACAGTCCCGGAGCACAGTCCCGCAGCACAGTCCCGCAGCACAGTTCAGCGGTGCCGGCCCCGCCGCCGTCCCGCCGTGGATCAGGCCAGCGCGTCCACCAGACCGCGGAGCGGCAGCGAGTGCGCACTCGCGACCGGGCCGCTGGTGATGAGGCCGCCGACCGTGGACAGGCCGAAAGCGAGCGCGGCATCCGTTCGGAGCGCGTCCTTCCAGCCTCGGTTCGCGATCAGCCGAACATAGGGAAGCGTGGCGTTGGTGAGCGCATAGGTGGACGTGCTCGGCACGGCCCCGGGCATGTTCGCCACGCAGTAGAACAGGGACTGATGCACAGTGAACGTCGGATCGGCGTGCGTCGTCGGGTGGGAATCGGCGAAGCAGCCGCCCTGATCCACAGCGATGTCCACGAGCACGCTGCCCGGCTTCATCCGGGACACGAGCTCGTTGCTGACCAGCTTGGGGGCCCTGGCCCCGGGGATCAGGACCGATCCGATCACCAGGTCGGACAACACCAGCGCCCGGTCGATCTCGTAGCTGTTCGAGGCGATGGTCTGCACCCGCCCGTAGTACAGCGCGTCGATTTCGCGCAGGCGGAACAGGTTGGTGTCGAGCACGGTCACCTGGGCGCCGAGCCCGAGGGCGACCTGCATGGCTGCCGTGCCGGCCACACCGCCGCCGAGCACGGTGACCCGAGCCGGATGCGTTCCGGGCACCCCGGGCACGAGCAGGCCCGGTCCGCCGTTGGGCTTGAGCATCGCGTTGGCGCCGACGATGGGTGCCAGGCGGCCCGCAACCTCGCTCATCGGCGCGAGCAGCGGCAGCGCCCGCGTCGGCAGCTGCACGGTCTCGTAGGCGATCGAGGTGACACCGCCCTCCAGCAGCGCACGGGTCAGGGCTGGTTCCGCGGCCAGGTGCAGGTAGGTGAACAGCAGCAGATCGGGGCGAAAATAACCGTACTCGCTCGCCACGGGCTCCTTTACCTTGAGCAGCAGGTCGGCGGCGGCCCAGGTTGACGCGGCATCCGGCATGATCGTCGCGCCCGCCGCCGCATAGCTCTCGTCGCTGAGCCCGGAGCCGAGCCCGGCCCCCGTTTCGATCAACACCTCGTGCCCGTGCGCCACGAGGTCGTGTACGCCAGCCGGGGTGATTGCCACCCGGAACTCGTTGTTCTTGATTTCTGCCGGAACTGCGACCTTCATGGCGCTCCCTTGTCTAACGAATTCGACGGAGATTTTGATTCAAAAACCGTTTTTGGGGCCAAAAACGGCCTTTATGGTGAAAATCTCCGTCGAATTGGTTCAAACCCTCAGCGGTGGACCTCCGGGCGGTGGACCACTCTGGCCTGAGCGAAATCCTACCGCCGCCGAACAGCTCATTTCGATTGAGAGTGTCGCCATAGAGTGCTGATTTCGTGCGTGATCTGACCAGAAATTAACGATTCGGTCACTCTTGGGTGCGCAGGGGGCGCTCCTGTGCAAGTATCTAGCAACTCGCAATGAAAGCTGTGAGAGCTCATCCGCTGAGAAGTGCAAGGAGACCCGACCATGAAGCCCAGGCCGTTGCCCGCAGATCCCATGATCGCTCAGCTGGTCCGTCAGGCCCGGGCGACCACGATGGGGCGCCGCGCTCTGCTCGCCGGAGCCGGTGGCGGGGCCGCAGCCCTGGCGCTCGCCGCATGCTCGACCGGAGGGGCCACGAAGCCCACCGCCGCCCCCGACGAGTCCGACAGCAGCAAGCTCGTGCGCTGGGACAACTGGGCGCTCTACATCGACGTCGATGACGCCGGCGACTACCCCACACTGGATGCGTTCACGACCGAAACCGGCATCAAGGTCGAGTACACCGAGGCCGTCGACGACAACAACACCTACTACGGCAAGGTCAAGGACCAGCTCGCCCTCGGCCAGGACATCGGCGCCGACACCGTCTGCCTGACCGACTGGATGGTCGGCCGTTGGATCCGGTTCGGCTACACCCAGGAACTCGACCAGGCCAACATCCCCAACTTGAAAAACCTGCTCCCGTCCCTGAAAGACGTGGGCTTCGACCCCGGCCGCAAGATGAGCGTGCCGTGGCAGGGCGGGTTCGCCGGCATCTGCTGGAACAAGGAGAAACTTCCGAACGGCATCGCCTCGGTCGAGGACCTGTGGAGCTCCGACCTCAAGGGCCGGGTCGGCGTTCTGTCCGAGATGCGCGACACCATGGGACTGATCATGCTCGACATGGGTGTCGACATCGCGGGCGACTGGGGCGACGACGAGTTCTTCGCCGCGATCGACGTGCTGGAGAAACAGGTCGGCGACGGCCAGGTTCGCAACATCAAGGGCAATGCGTACAAGGAAGACCTCATCAACGAGGACACCCTCGCCGCCATCGTCTGGTCCGGCGACATCGTGCAGCTCAACGCCGAGAACGGGGACAAATGGGAGTTTGTGGTCCCCGACAAGGGCGGCACCCTCTGGAACGACAACTTTCTGGTGCCGATCGGCTCCACGCACAAGAAGAATGTCGAGAAACTCATCGACTACTACTACGACCCGGCCGTCGCCGCCGAGGTCGCCGCCTACGTGAACTACATCACCCCCGTCGCCGGCGCCAAGGAAGCCGCGATGGCGATCGACCCCGAGCTCGCGAACAACCAGCTGATCTTCCCGGACGACACGACCCTGGCCAAGGCTCGCGTCTTCCGCACCCTGACCGGCGCGGAGGAGCAAAAGTACGACGCCGCCTTCCAGGGCATCCTGCTGGGCTCGTAGGGATGGCCAACGGAGAATTCGCCAGCGCGGGGGCCGACCTGGAGCTGGTGGGTATCCAGAAGAGGTTCCCGGGCTTCACCGCTATCGAGCATCTCGACCTGAAGATCCCCGCGGGGTCGTTCTTCGCGCTGCTCGGCCCGTCCGGCTGCGGCAAGACCACGACCCTGCGCTTGGTGGCCGGCCTCGAGGAACCGACGGCCGGGCGCATCCTGATCGGGGGCACGGATGTGACGAATCAGAAATCCTTCCAGCGTCCGGTCAACACGGTGTTCCAGAGTTATGCCCTCTTCCCGCACATGACAGTGTTGGAGAACGTCGCCTTCGGGCTGCGCCGCCGGCGGATGGACGACCCGGTCGCCAAGGCTCACGAGGCGCTCCGCCTGGTGGAACTGGACCACCTCGCCGCCCGCCGCCCGCAACAGCTCTCCGGCGGACAGCAGCAGCGCGTGGCCCTCGCTCGCGCGATCGTCAACCGGCCGGCCCTGTTGCTGCTCGACGAGCCCCTCGGGGCGCTCGACCTGAAGCTGCGGCGCCAGATGCAGCTCGAGCTCAAGACCATCCAGGAGGAGGTCGGCCTCACGTTTCTGCACGTCACCCACGACCAGGAGGAGGCCATGACCATGGCCGATACCGTCGCGGTCATGAACAAGGGCCGGATCGAGCAGATGGGCGCCCCCGAGGAACTCTACGAGCTGCCGCGCACGGCGTTCGTCGCTAACTTCCTCGGCCAGTCGAACCTGTTCACCGGCCCCGTGGTCGGTAGCACGAGCGAGGCCATCTCCGTGGCCGTGGCCGGCCAGAAAATCGTGGTTCCGGCGGCGCGCGCGCACCGGCACACCGGCGAGGTCACGATCGGCGTCCGCCCGGAGAAGCTGACCCTGCACGTGACCGAGCCCGTCGCCGACGTCGCCCGCAACCTGATGGGTCCCGGCCGGGTGATCGACGTCTCGTTCAGCGGGGTCAGCACCCAGTACCTGGTCGAGGTCGTCGGCGTCGGCACCCTCATCGTCTTCGCGCAGAACATGGCGTTCGGCCCCGTCGCCCATGAGGGGTCCGAGGTCTGGCTGGACTGGAACATCGAACACGGCTTCGGGCTCGAGGACGACGCCTCGGCGGAGCCCCGTTTCGAGGCGGACGACAGCACCCGGAGCATCGCGACCCAGAAACGCTCCTCCCTGCTCACGGAGCTTGAGGGAGCCTAGGGTGGCGTTCGCGGCATTCTCCACCAGCACCACCGCGCCCGAACCGGCGCCGCGCCGGAAGAGCCCGATCGCGCTGCTCCTGCTGTTGCCGGGCATCCTCTACCTGGTGCTGTTCTTTCTGGCCCCCCTCGTCTCGCTGCTGCTGACGTCGTTCCAGGCCCCCTCGGAATTCGGCGACGTCGGCCAGTACTCCTACGCCTTCCGCTGGGAGAACTACGTCGACGTCATCACGGCCTACTGGCCGCACATCATGCGCTCCTTCGGCTACGCGCTGATCGCCACGCTGCTCGCCCTGGTGTTCAGCTACCCGCTGGCGTACTTCATCGGCGTGAAGGCGCGGCCCTGGCCGTTGCTGCAGAGCCTCATGCTGGTGCTGGTGATCGCCCCGTTCTTCATCAGCTTCCTGCTGCGTACCCTGGCCTGGAAGCAGCTCCTGTCCGACGAGTCGTTCGTGATCACCTCGCTCAAGGCTCTGTCGTTGCTGGCACCGGATGCCCATTTCACGGGCACTGCTTTCGCCGTCATCTTCGGGCTCACCTACAACTTCATCCCGTTCATGACCCTGCCGCTCTACACGACGCTCGAACGGCTCGACCTGCGCTACCTCGAGGCCGGCAGCGACCTCTACGCGCATCCGTTCGACGTGTTCCGCAAGATCACGATCCCGCTGTCGATGCCCGGCATCGTGGCCGGAACTCTGCTGACCTTCATCCCGGCGGCCGGCGACTACATCAACGCGAGCCGGGACTTCCTCGGCGGACCGGACACCCAGATGATCGGTAACGTGATCGAGGCCAACTTCCTGGTGCTGCAGAATTATCCGGCGGCGGCCGCGCTGTCGATCATCCTGATGTCGGTGATCCTGGTGATCGTGAGCGTCTACGTCAAACGGTCGGGCACGGAGGAGCTGCTGTGAAAATCTCCCTGGGCAAGTGGTTGCTGCCGCTTTACACGGTGCTGGCGCTGATCTTCCTGATGGTGCCGATCGTCTACACGTTCGTGTTCTCGTTCAACGACTCGCTCAAGTCCAACATCACCTGGCGCGGATTCACCTTCGACAAGTGGCTGAACGTGTGCCAAGTGCAGAACGGCGCCGTCTGCGAGGCGTTCGGCAACAGCATCCTGATCGGCGTGGTGGCAACGGTGGCCGCGACCACGCTCGGCACCATGATCGCGATCGCCCTCGTGCGGTACCGGTTCCGGTTCCGTTCGCAGACGAGCCTGCTCCTGTTCCTGCCGATGGCCACGCCGGAAGTCGTGCTCGGCGCCGGCCTGGCCGCGCAGTTCCTGTCCCTCGGCGTTCCGAAGGACATGTCCACGATCATTCTGGCTCACACTATGTTCTGCATCAGCTTCGTGGTGGTGACGGTCAAGGCGCGTGTCGCGAGCCTCGACCCCGCGCTCGAGGAGGCCGGCCGGGACCTCTACGGCTCGGCAACCCAGGTGTTCGCGCGGATCACCTTTCCGCTCCTGCTGCCCGGCATCCTGGCGGCCGCGCTGCTCTCCTTCGCGCTGAGCTTCGATGACTTCATCATCACCAACTTCAACTCCGGCGCCGTCACCACGTTCCCCAAGTACATCTACGTGTCCGCCGCCCGGGGGATCCCGGCCGAGGCGAACGTGATCGCGTCGGCGGTGTTCATTTTCGCCCTGGTGATCGTGGTCACCGCCCAGGTATCCCGGGCGGCCAAGGAGAAGCGGCTGGCAAAACTGGGCTGACTCCCGGCCCGCGCCCTACACGTAGCTGGCGCGGATCTCCCCGACCGGGAGCCCACCGCCCAGCACCATCAGGTGCAGCTCGGGCAGAATGGCCTCGACGTCGCTGTGTGCGATCGCACCGGAGTCCGCGAGCAGACGCAGGGCCACGATGGTGGTTGCCCGCAGGCTGCCGTCGAGAATCTTGAGGGCGACCGTCGTGCCGTTGGCGGCGGAGGCGACGCAGATGCCCTCCGCGCCGGTCTTCACGAACAGTCCGAGGCGGTCGATCACGACCGTGTCGGGCATGCCGGGTCCGGCGATGACCCAGCCGTTCTGCCGTATTGCCTCGCCGAGGAAGCCGGCCTCGCGGTAGATCGCGAACGGCGAGTTTGACTTGGACGTGGCGATGCGGGCGATGCCGCGTGCCAAAGCGGTGAGGGACAGCGCGTGAACCGGCGCGCCACATCCGTCGATGCCCGACGCCGACGGCCGCTCGCCGGTGAAGCGCTCCACCACGTCGAGAATGCGCTTCTGCAACGGATGCGCCGGCTCCAAGTATCCAGACAGCGCCCAGCCGTTCTGCTGGCAGGCCACGAGCATCGCGGCGTGCTTGCCCGAGCAGTTCATGTAGATCGGGGCCTTGGCGGCCCCCAGTCGCACCAGGGCGTCGCGGGTGGGGGAGTCGTCCGGCCAGGCCGCCGGGCAGGCGAGCGCCGTCTCGGGGATGCCGGCGCGGGCGAGGAGCCCGCGCACGAGGTCGGCGTGGCGCTGCGTTCCGGTGTGGCTGGCGGTCGCGATGGCGGCGTCTTCCCCGCGCAGGGTGACCCCGCTGGCCATCACGGCGATGGCCTGGAATGGCTTCATCGACGACCGCGGGAAGATCGGGGTGGTCACATCGCCGAGGGCGCGTAGGACCGCGCCCTCGCTGGTGAGCACGACCGCGCTGCCGGCATGCCTCGATTCGATGAAGCCGCTGCGCTCGACCACGGCCAGTTCGACCGCATCGGGGACGAAGAACGTCTGCCCGGCGTGGATTGGCACCTCGAATGTCGTTGTCACGGTGTGTGCTTCGCGCCTAAAGCGCGGCGATGGCGTCGTCGATGACCGAGAGGGCATCGTTCAGGAGGGCATCACTCACGGCCAGGCTCGGGAGGAAGCGCAGCACGTTGCCGTAGGTTCCGGCGGTGAGCAGCAACACGCCGTGCTGGGCGGCGTAGGCGGCGATGGAGGACACTGCGGCGGCGTTCGGCGCCTTCTCCGTGTCACCGGTGCCCGGCTGCACGAGTTCGATGGCGATCATGGCGCCGCGACCGCGGATCTCGCCGATGATGTCGTACTTCTCCTTGAGGGAACCGAGGCCGGCGCGCAGGGTGTTCTCGATACGCACACCCTCGGCGAGCAGATCGCCTCGCTCAATCGACTCGAAGACCGCTATGGCCGCTGCGCAGGAGACCGGGTTACCGCCGAAGGTTCCGCCGAGGCCGCCGGGCTGCGAGGAATCCATGATCTCGGCGCGGCCGGTGACGGCGGCCAGCGGCATGCCGCCGGCGATGCCCTTGGCGGTGAGCACGAGGTCGGGGGTCCAGCCGAAGTGCTCGCTGGCGTAGTACTTGCCGGTGCGGGCCATGCCGCTCTGGATCTCGTCTGCGATCATGACGACGCCGTTCGCGGTGCACCAGGTCTGCAGGGCGTTGAAGTAGCCCTCGGCCGGAACCATGAAGCCACCCTCACCCTGGATGGGCTCGACGACCAGGCAAGCCAGGTCGGTGGGTCCGACGACCTTCTCGAGGTACGCGATCGTGCGCGCCGCGGCATCCGCCCCGCTCAGACCGTCGTGATACGGGTAGGAGCTGGGGGCGTGGTAGACATCGCTGGCGAGTGGGCCGTAGCCGGTGGCGTAGGGCATGGCCTTGTAGTTCATGGCCATGGTCAGCACCGTGCGACCGTGGTAAGCGTGGTCGAGCACGGCGACGGCGCGGCGGCCGGTGTGCTTGCGGGCGATCTTGACACCGTTCTCGACGGCTTCGGCGCCCGAGTTGATCAGCACCGACTTCTTCGGCCAGGAGCCGGGGGTGTGCTCGGCGAGAAGCTCGCAGACGCGCACATACTCCTCGTAGGGCGTGATGGTGAAGAGGGTGTGGATGAAGTCCTGGGTCTGTTCGACGGCGGCCGCGACCACGCTGGTCTCGGTGTGGCCGATCGTGGTCACACCGATGCCGGCGCCCAGGTCGATGAACTGGTTGCCGTCGACGTCGACGAGGATGGCGCCGTTCGCCTTGGCGATGTAGACGGGCAAAGCGGATGCGACGCCGCCGGAGACGACGGCGAGCCTGCGCTGCTGGAGTTCTTTCGAGCGCGGACCCGGGATCGCGGTCACGATCTTGCGTTCCTGCGGCACGGTGTAAACCAGTGCGGCGGGGGTGGACGGGGAGGTCGAAGGCGTCAGCGTGTCAGTCATGATCTGACCAGTTTACCGATCGATGCGACGGGAGGCGCGGCGAATTGCTGCGACAATCGGTTCCCTGGCCGTGTTACGGCCCGTTGTCGGCCGCGAATCGGCCCGCAGAGCCGCGCAAATCGAAGGAGGCGCCGTGATCGGTGCACACCACCACTACGCCGTGAACATCGCCTGGACAGGCAACCGAGGCACCGGCACGAGCAGCTACCGGGACTACGGCCGGGATCACCTGATCACCGCCCCCGGCAAGGAGCCGATAAGTGCATCGGCCGATCCGACCTTCCACGGGGACGCCGACCGTTGGAACCCGGAGGAACTGCTGCTGGCCGCCCTCAGCGAATGCCACCTGATGAGCTACCTGCACGTCGCCGTGAAGCACGGCGTGCAGGTCGTCGACTATACCGACGACGCGACCGGGTCGATGGCCCAGACGACGGATGGTGGCGGCCACTTCACCGAGGTGACCCTGCGACCGCGCGTCACGGTTGCCGACCCCGGCCAGGTCGAACTCGCGCAGTCCCTGCACGCGGAGGCCGCCGGCCTCTGTTTCATCGGCGCATCCGTGAACTTCCCCGTCATTCACCAGCCGCAGACGGTGGCGCTCGCCGATACTGAGGTGTGACGCCGACCCGGTCACCGCAACGTGCGGTCGGTGGCCGTGCTCCCTGCGGCGGCGGCGATCAGACGGCTTCCGCCGCACGCTCGCCGCCACCTACCCGGGGTTCTATCGGTGCTACGGGCCGGACAAGGCGGCGAGGGTTTCCTCGATAACGGAGGCGGCATCGTCGATCAGCGCCTCGGAGATGACGACCGACGGCATGATGCGCAGCACCGAGTCCCAGCTGCCGGCATCCAGCACGATGACGCCGTTGGTGGTCGCGTGCTTGATGATCGCGGTGAGAGCCTCGGGGTACGGTGTGTTCGTGCCCGGGTGAACGAGCTCCACCCCGAACATCGCACCCTTGCCGCGCACGTCGCCCACGACCGCGAACCGCTTCGGCCAGTCGCCGATGCGTGCCCAGAGGGCCTTCTCGACGCGCCGCGCCTCGCCGAGGAGGTCGTCCCGCTCGATCAGGTCGAAGACGGCGAGGGCGGCCGCGGTCGAGACCGGGTTGCCGCCGAAGGTTCCGCCGATGCCGCCGGGCTGCACAGAGTCCATGATGTCGGCGCGGCCGGTGACGGCGGCGAGCGGGAATCCGCCGGCGATGCCCTTGGCGGTGGTGACGAGGTCCGGCACCACGTTGTGGTGCTCGATGCCGTACCAGGCGCCGGTGCGAGCGATGCCGGCCTGGATCTCGTCGGAGACGAAGACGATGCCGTGCTCGGTGCAGAATTCGCTCAGGCGCTTGAAGAATCCGGGGGCGGGGATGACGATGCCGCCGTCGCCCTGGATCGGCTCGATGAAGAAGGCCGCGATCTCGGTGGCGCCGATGTGGGTGTTGATGTAGTCGATGGTCTTCTCGGCGGCTTCTTCGCCGGTCAGGCCGTCACGGTAGGGGTAGCTGGTCGGCACGCTGTAGATCTCGCCGGGGAACGGTCCCATTCCGGCGCGCTCGGGCCAGGGGCGGTAAGTCATCGCCATGGTCAGGTTGGTGCGACCGTGGAACGCGTGGTCGAGCGCAACGATGGCGCGCCGGCCGGTGAACTTGCGGGCGATCTTCACGGCGTTCTCGACGGCTTCCGCGCCGGTGTTCACCAGGATGGAGCGCTTCTCGAAGTCGCCGGGGGTGATCTCGGCGAGCTTCTCCGCGACGGCCACGTAGTTCTCGTACGGGGTGACGGTGAACAGGGTGTGGGTGAGCTTGGCGGCCTGCGCCGCGGCGGCCGCGGCCACCTCGTCGTTCGCGTGACCGATGGTGGTCACGCCGATGCCGCAGCCGAGGTCGATGATCTGGTTGCCGTCGACGTCGACGAGGATCGCTCCCGCTCCGTGATCCATATAGATGTTCGCCAGCGTGCCCGCACCGCGGGAAACCGCGCGCAGGCGGCGTTCCTGCAATTCGACCGACTTGGGGCCGGGAAGGGCGGTGACGAGCTTGCGCTCCTGGGGTACCGAATACGTGTCAGACATGACCCCAGCTTAGGTCGCGCCCGTTTCCGCGGTGTTTCCGGGCGACGGATGCTCGGCTCGGCCGGTCCGAAAGCGGCTAGACGCGTTCGCGCGGGAAGACCCGGTCGGCGATCTTTTGCAGGGTGCCCGAGGGCGGCGACTCGTTGTACCGGCCGGCCAATTCCTGACGGGACAGGGCGTGGATCGCGGCCATGATCTCGTCGGTCGCGCCGCGCCGTGCCTTGCCGGACTCGGCGGAACCGTGGCGGCTCAGGTCGAGGGGCTCGCCGAAGGTGACCGTGACCTTGCGGATGCGCGGGAATTTCGCTCCCACCGGCTGGATCTCCTGTGTGCCGATCAGCCCGACCGGAACCACGACGGCCCCCGTGGTGAGGGCGAGCCATGCCACGCCCGTGCGGCCCTTGTACAGGCGGCCGTCGAGGGAACGGGTTCCCTCCGGGTAGATCGCGAACGCGCTGTCGGATTCGAGGATGTTGCGACCCGCGTCGAGAGCGTCCTGGGCGGCCTGCCCCGCGCCGCGTTCGACCCCGACCGCTCCGATCGAGGTGAAGAAGGTGCGCGAGACGAAACCCGTGAACCCGGTGCCGGTGAAGTAGGTGGACTTGGCCAGGAACTGCACACGCCGAGGTGCGACCAGCGGAATCACGATGCTGTCGATGAACGACAGGTGGTTGCTGGCCAGGATGACGCGGCCGCTGCGCGGGATGTTATCCCGGCCGATGATGGTGGGGCGGAAGACCAGCCGGGCGATCGGCGCCATGATGCCGTAACCGAGAAAGTAGACGAATCCGGGGCGCTTCGTGCGCTCCGATTCCTCCGCCGACAGGTCGACGGGAGTTGCATCCTGGGAATCTTCTTTGGAACCGGTCATCCTTGGACCCTACCGCCACGGCCCGCCCCGCCACGAAAGGCGGCGGCGCCACCTAAAATTGCAGGATGCGCAGACGAGTTGTAATTCTCGGGTCGACCGGCTCGATCGGAACCCAGGCCCTCGATGTGATCAAGGCCAACCCCAACCGGTTCGAGGTGGTCGGGCTCTCCGCCGGCAACAACAGGACGATGCTCGAGGCGCAGGCCGCCGAGTTCGAGGTCGAGCACACGGCGCTCGGCGCGGACGAGGCCGAAGAGCTCGTCCGCGACGTCGAGGCCGACGTGGTGCTCAACGGCATCACGGGCTCGGTGGGCCTCGGGCCGACTCTCGCCGCCCTGCGAGCCGGTCGCACGCTGGCCCTGGCCAACAAAGAATCGCTCATCGTCGGTGGCGACCTGGTGAAGTCGCTGGCGGCGCCGGGACAGATCGTGCCCGTCGACTCCGAGCACTCCGCCATCGCGCAGGCGCTCCGCTCGGGAACGGCCGGCGAGGTGCGACGCCTGGTGCTGACGGCATCCGGGGGCCCGTTCCGTGGCCGACGACGTGGGCAGCTCGCCGACGTCACGCCGGCCGAGGCGCTCGCGCACCCTACCTGGGAGATGGGGCTCGTCGTCACGACCAACTCGTCCACCCTCGTCAACAAGGGCCTCGAGGTGATCGAAGCGCACCTGCTCTTCGACGTGGAATACGAGCGCATCGATGTGGTCGTGCACCCGCAGTCCGTCGTGCACTCCATGGTGGAATTCATCGACGGATCGACGATCGCCCAGGCGTCCCCGCCGGATATGCGTCTGCCGATCTCGCTCGGGCTGGACTGGCCGAACCGCGTCGCGGCGGTCGGCACCCCGATCGACTGGACCATCCCGCAGAACTGGACCTTCGAGCCCCTCGACACGACGGCTTTCCCGGCCGTCGGCCTGGCCAAGCAGGTCGGGCGCGCGGGCGGCACCTACCCCGCGGTGTTCAACGCGGCGAACGAGCAGGCCGTGGCGGCTTTCCACGCCGGCTCCATCGGGTTTCTGGACATCGTCGACACCATCCAGCGTGTCGTCGAACGGCACGAGCAGGACGGCCCGCTCACACGCGAGTCGCTCGGCGGCGCCGAGGCGTGGGCCCGCGCCGCGGCGGACAAGCTCCTCGCCCGCTGAGAAAGCCGGCCACGCGGCTCAGGCCGTGTCGCCTGAGCTGCGGTAACTGTCCGCGGTGGCGGCGAGGGCATCCGGCCACGGGGTCTTGCCGACGCCGAGCTCGCGCTCGGTTTCGGCGGAATCGATGATGTACGGCACCCTGAGCTGATAGCTCGCGGCCCAGATCTCGTGCATCATCGGGTTCAGCGCGCCGAGCGATTTGAGCAGCCACTGCGGGTAGCCCGCCACCGTGCCGTGCGTGCCGTAGCGGCGGTTGAGCTGGGCGGCGATGTCGTCACGGGTGATGGCCGTGCTCGGCACATGCCAGAGCCGGCCCCAGTCGCCCCGGTAGTCGGCGGCGGCCACGAGAGTTGTCACGATGTCGGGCAGGTAGCTCCAGCTGTGCACGCGCCCGGGCCGGCCCACGACCCGGGCGGTCTTCGATTCCAGGATGGCTCTGAAGAACCGGTCGTCGAGATGCGCAGTGCCGACGACGCCCGGCCCGAAATAATCGCTCGCCCGCACCTCGACGGCCCGAATCTCGCCGCGGTCGTGCGCGTCCCTCACCCGGTGCCAGAGCTCCTTGCGCACGAGCCCCTTCGTCTCGGTGGTCGTTTCCGGCGAATGCTCGGTCATCGGCCCGGTCGGAGACCCGTACGGGTAGAGATTGCCCATCATCACCAGGCGGGCGCCGGTGACGGATGCCGCCGTCAGCGCCGCGTCGATGACCGGCGGCCACTGGGTGGGCCAGTCGGTGTACCGCGGGTTGATGCACAGAAAGATCGTCGACATGCCGGTTGCCGCCCGGGTGAAGGTCTGGGCGTCGCTCGCGTTCAACACGACAGACTCTACCCCGGGTGCCGCCGCGCCGGAGCGTGTTCCGACGGTCACCTGGTCTCCTCGAATCATCAGACGCTCGGCGAGCGGTCGTCCGACCATGCCGGCACCGACGATCAGTTGCTGGGGCATGTATCCTCCTGAGGTGAGGCCGACGCTAGTCCTCGTCGTCGCAGCCGTCGTCGTTCTTCTTGCATTTACCGTCGTCCTTGTCGTTGCCGTTGTCAACGGACGTCGGGCTCGGGGCTGGAACCGGGGCCACGGTCGGCTCCGGCTTGCTCGCTTCGATCGCGGCGGTCAGGTCCGCGGACACCAGGTTGAGGGCTGACTGGATGTCGGCAGCACGGGCGGCGCTCACCCCGTCCGCCGCGGCCGCGGTCAGCAGGTCGGCCTGGACGGCCTCGAGCGAGGCCTGGGCGGCTTCGAAGTCGCCGGCCGCGGCGGCCGCTGTGACGTTCCGCACACCGGCCTGCAACTCGGTGGCGGTGCTCTGCTGCAGGTCGGGAGGAGTGCTCCCGCACCCGGTCAGGGTGGACGCGACGAGCGTGATCGCGGTCAGCGCGAGTGTTAGGCGGGCCCGAGGCATCATGGCGTCACGCTTTCCTGGAGTCGCTTCAGATTGGTGCCGAGGGAGCCGTCGACGGCCGGGTAGGTAGCGGCGGGCGTGGACGGTTCAGGCACCCGCGGGGTGAAGACCACCACGGCGAGCAGAATGAGCGCGGCCAGGACTCCGAGCGAGGCGAGCACTCGGTGCCGGCGCCACGCGGGAGCGATGGTGGTGCCACGGGCGCTACCCGGGGACCGTTCCGCCGCGCGGCCCGGTGAGCGGGCCGGAGCGCCGGCCGGCGTCAGAAACTCGGTGGGGGAATCCGCGCCGGGTTTCGGGGCAGCGATGACCTTCGTGACGGCCAGAACCGCAGTCGGCTCGAGGGTCGCGGCCCTGAGGACCGCGGTGGACTCGAGGGTTTCGGTGGCGCCCAGGACGGCAGTGGGCTCCAACAGCTCGTTGGCGCCCGGATCGGCGGTGGGTTCCAGAAGCTCGGTGGCCCCCGGAGCCCCCATTGCCACGGTGACTGCGGTGACATCGGCGACGTTCTCCCCGCTGACCAGGCGTCGCAGCTGCACGGCTGCGTCGCCCGCGCTGAGTCGGTCGGCCGGCTCGCGGATGGTCATGCCGCCCAGAACAGCGGCCCAGCGCTGGCCGAGATGGGCCGGGATGTGCGGCTGCCGCTGCAGCCTGGCCATTGCCGATTCGATCGCCGTTCCGGTGAAGGCGCGCTCGCCAGTGAGGCATTCGAGCAGCACGAGTCCGAGCGAGTAGACGTCGCTGGGCGGGCCGATGGTGTTGCCGAGCGCCTGTTCGGGGCTGAGGTAGCCGGCCGTGCCGAGCAGAGACCCGGTCGCCGTGAGGCGGGTCGCGTCGAAGAGACGGGCAATGCCGAAGTCGGCGAGTTTGGCATGCATGGCGCGGCCGGGGAAGCCCGACGGTGCGAGCAGCACGTTCGCGGGCTTGATGTCGCGGTGGATGATGCCCTGCGCGTGCACGTAGTGCAGCGCCTCCGCGAGGTCGGCGCCCATGGCTGCCACCTCGTCGGGGTGCAGGGCCCCGTCGGCGATCTTGCTGCGCAGGTCCGTGCCGTCCACGAGCTCCATCACGATGTAGGTGCGCGAGACTCCGTCGATCACGGCCGTGCCGGCGTCGAACAGGGTGACCAGAGCGAAGTGGTTGAGGCTCGCGAGCACCGTGACCTCGCCGCTCTGGCGCTCGGGCCCGGCGTCGTCGGCCGTGTCGAGACGGAACAGCTTCACGGCGACCGTACGCCCCAGAAAGAGGTCGGTGGCCCGGTAAACGGATGCCATCCCGCCCGTTCCGAGCAGAGCGTCGATACGAAAACGGTCGGCCAGACTGATGCCGATGGGACCGACGGCGTGTGGCTTGGACAGAGGGAACCTCCTCGTGGATCCGTAAAGACAAGCAAACCACACCTTGCAGGGGGAACAGCCAGCGCCCTCGCAGGGTGGAGTGGGTAATCTACGACTGTGGAAACCGTGCTGCTGTATATTCTGGGCGTTCTGATCGTCGTGGTCGGCCTTGCCCTGTCCATCGGCCTGCACGAGATCGGGCACCTGCTTCCCGCCAAGCTCTTCGGCGTCAAGGTCACCCAGTACATGATCGGTTTCGGGCCCACCCTATGGTCCCGTCGCAAGGGCGAGACCGAGTACGGCGTGAAGGCCATCCCGCTCGGCGGCTACATCGCCATGATCGGCATGTTCCCGCCCGCCAAAAAGGGCGGCAGAGTGCAGGCATCCAGCACTGGCTTCTTCAACCAGCTGGTGCAGGAGGGTGAACCGGAGAAGAAGCCCGGCGCCATGGCCACCATGGTCGACGACGCCCGCCAGTCCAGCGCCGACACCATCGGTGAGGGCGAGGAGCACCGCGCGTTCTACCGCCTGCCCGTCTTCAAGCGTGTCATCATCATGCTCGGCGGGCCCACGATGAATCTCCTCATCGCGGTCGTGCTCTTCGCCGTGCTCCTGATGGGCTTCGGAACGGCCCAGGCCAGCACCAGCGTCGGCAGCGTGTCCGAGTGCGTGCTGCCGGCCACGAGCACCCGGCAGACCTGCGAACCGACCGACGAGAAGGCGCCCGGCGCCGCGGCCGGCCTGCAGCCGGGCGACCGCCTGGTCAGCATGAACGGCACCCCGATCGACAGCTGGGACCAGTCCACCGAGATCATTCGCGAGTCGCCGGGCATCCCGCTTGCCACCGTCGTCGAACGCAACGGCACCCAGCAGACCCTGACCATCACCCCGAAACTCACCGAACGCTACGTGAGCGATGCCGACGGCGAGATCGAAGAGGATGCCGCCGGCGAGCCGAGGACCCAGGAGGTCGGCTTCGTCGGAATCGGCCCGGCTGGCGAGCTCGTGTCGCAGCCGGCGACCGCCGTGCTGCCCGCGGTGGGCGAGAACATCGGCGCGGTCGTGCACATGATCGCGAACCTGCCGCAGCGCATGATCGATATCGCCAACGCGGCCTTCGGACCGGGGGAGCGCGACCCCAACGGCCCGATCAGTGTGGTCGGGGTCGGCCGCGTCGCCGGCGAGATCGCCAGCATCGACGCCATCCCGGTGAACAGCAAGATCGCGAGCATGCTGGGGCTCCTGGCCTCGCTCAACGTGGCCCTGTTCGTGTTCAACCTGGTGCCGCTGATGCCGCTCGACGGCGGACACGTCGCCGGCGCGCTCTGGGAAGGGTTGCGGCGTCAGATCGCCAAGCTGTTCAGACGCCCCGACCCGGGCCCCGTCGACACGGCGAAACTGATGCCGCTCACCTTCGCCGTCGTGGTGGTGCTCGGCGCCATGAGCCTGCTGCTGATCTACGCGGACATCGTCAAACCGATCAACATCTTCGGCTGATCGGCGGCGCGTCCCGGCGCAGTTCCTCGCGGCTCTGCCCGGCGAGATTCGCCGAGATTCGCCGAGATTCGCCGAAAATGCCGAGAGTCGCCGTTCCGCCAGGTCAACTGGGCAAAAACGGCGACTCTCGGCGTCTGCGAGCGGCGTCCGGTACGGGCGTTAGCGCGAGAGCAGCAGCGCCTCACCCTGGCCGCCGCCGCCGCAGAGGGCGACGGCGGCCTTACCGGTGCCGCGCCGGGCCAGCTCAAGCGCCGCGTGCAGCGCGAGGCGGCCGCCCGAGGCCCCGATCGGATGCCCGAGGGCGATCGCGCCGCCGTGGATGTTGACCTGCTCGGGGGAGAGGCCGAGCTCCCGGGTCGATTCGAGCGACACCGCGGCGAAGGCCTCATTGATCTCGACCAGGTCGAGCTCGTTGGCCGCCCAGCCCTGGCGCTCCAACGCGCGGTGGATCGCGTTCGCCGGCTGTGAGTGCAGCGAGTTGTCGGGTCCGGCGACCTGGCCGGAGGACTCCACCACCGCCAGCCAGCTGAGCTCATTGTCGTCGGCGAAGCGGCGGCTGCACAGCACGAGGGCGCTGGCACCGTCGCTCAGCGGCGACGAGTTGCCGGCCGTGACGGTGCCGTCCTCGGTGAAGGCCGGGCGCAGCCGGCCCAGCGTCTGCGTGGTGCTGTCGCCGCGCACACCCTCGTCCGTGGCGACCAGGAGCGGCTCGCCCTTCCGCTGCGGAACGCTGATCGGGGTGATCTCGTCGTCGAAGACGCCGTTCTCGACGGCGGCGGCGGCGCGCTGGTGCGAGGCGGCCGCGATGGCATCCTGGTCCGCCCGAAGCAGGCCGAGCCGCCCGTTGACATGCTCGGTGGAAAGGCCCATAGAGAGGCCGTCGAAAGCATCCGTCAGCCCGTCGCTGGCGGCGTGGTCAAGCATGGTGACGCTGCCGTAGGCCCAGCCCGTGCGCGAGCCGGGCAGCAGGTGCGGGGCGTTCGACATCGATTCCTGGCCGCCGGCCACGACGACATCCGCTTCACCGAGACGGATGATCCGGGCCGCGTCGATCACGGCGGCCAACCCCGAGAGGCACACCTTGTTCAGTGTCATTGCCGGAACGTTCCACGGGATGCCGGCGCCGATCGCGCTCTGCCGGGCCGGGTTCTGGCCGGAGCCGGCCTGCAGGACCTGGCCCATAAGCACGAACTGCACCTGATCGGGTGTCACGCCGGCGCGGGCGAGCGCCCCGGTGATGGCAGCGGTTCCCAGCTGCACGGCGGTGAGGCCTGAGAGCTGCCCGTTCACCCGACCCTGCGGTGTGCGCGAGCCCGCGAGGATGACGACGTCGCTGCTGTTCACGGCACTGTGGTTCATAGCGGATCTCCTTCAGAAGACCGATCGGGCCGGGGGCCGATCGGGTAGGGGTGGCGATGCGTTCCGGCGGTGGCCCCGACCGTCGGGAGTCATCCGGCATCCGTTCAGATTTCGCCCGGTCTCGCCGCGTAAGCTGTCGCCGTGGCTGCAATCAACCTGGGAATGCCCAAAGTACCTGAAGTTCTCGCTCCGCGTCGCAAGACGCGTCAGATCAAGGTCGGCAAGGTACTCGTCGGCGGCGACGCGCGCGTGAGCGTGCAGTCGATGACGACGACACCGACCACGAACATCAACGCGACCCTGCAGCAGATTGCCGAGCTGACGGCATCCGGCTGCGACATCGTGCGCGTCGCCGTGCCCAGCCGCGACGACGCCGAGGTGCTGCCGATCATCGCGATGAAGAGCCAGATCCCGGTCATCGCCGACATCCACTTCCAGCCGAGCTACGTGTTCGCCGCGATCGACGCCGGCTGTGCCGCCGTGCGCGTCAACCCGGGAAACATCCGCAAGTTCGACGACCAGGTCGGCAAGATCGCCGCCGCGGCCAAAGCAGCCGGCGTCTCCCTCCGCATCGGCGTCAACGCCGGCTCGCTCGAGCCGAGCCTGCTGCAGAAGTACGGCAAGGCCACCCCGGAGGCGCTCGTCGAGAGCGCCGTCTGGGAAGCCAGCCTGTTCGAGGAACACGACTTCCACGACTTCAAGATCTCCGTCAAGCACAACGACCCGGTGATCATGGTCAAGGCCTACCGGCTGCTCGCCGAACGCGGCGACTGGCCCCTGCACCTCGGCGTCACCGAGGCCGGACCGTCGTTCCAAGGCACCATCAAGAGCGCCACGGCGTTCGGTATCCTGCTCGGCGAAGGCATCGGTGACACCATCCGGGTGTCGCTGAGCGCGCCCCCGGCCGAGGAGATCAAGGTGGGCCTGCAGATCCTGCAGTCGCTGAACCTGCGCGAGCGCAAGCTGGAGATCGTGTCCTGCCCGAGTTGCGGTCGCGCCCAAGTCGACGTGTACAAGCTCGCCAACGACGTCACCGACGGCCTCGAGGGCATGACTGTGCCGCTCCGGGTTGCCGTGATGGGTTGTGTCGTTAACGGACCGGGCGAGGCCCGCGACGCCGACCTCGGCGTGGCGTCGGGTAACGGCAAGGGCCAGATCTTTGTGCGCGGCGAGGTCATCAAGACCGTGCCGGAGTCGGAGATCGTCGCGACCCTGATCGAGGAGGCCAACCGGATGGCCGCCGAGATGCCGCCGAGCGAAGACTCCCTCGGCGCCCCCGTCGTGACGGTCGGCTCCAACTAGTCGAGATCCGACGAGTCCAGCGAGTCCCATTCGCTGGGTCGCGTCGCGTCGCGTCCGGGAGATCAGATCTCAGGCGCCGCGTGCATGACGTCCATCACAGGTGGAGAACCGTACCAGCGTTGAACCAATTCGACGGAGATTTTCACGTAGTGGGGACTTTTCGCGGGCTCTAGGGCCGATTCCGGCAGAATCTCCGTCGAATTCGTTCGAGAGAGGGAAGCTGCCGGGGCTCTGATGGGAAGGACTCGTCGGCCGGAACGTGCGGTCATTCGGCGTCGCGGTGCGTCGCTGGGCCAGCCGCGCACACTCGTCATGGGCATCCGTTGTCACGTAAACGCGGGAATTTTTGAGACACACCGGTTTTGGCGCCGTATTGTGCGGCGTGTTGCGAAAATCTCCGAGGTTAGCGACCGGCCGCAACGGATGCCCGGGGCGGGAGCCTCCGCACGTCGGGTCGCCAAGTCTCGGCGAGTGCGACCGCCGCTGGTGCGACCGCCGCTGGCGGCACCTCGGTCAAGACGGTTCGCGGCGCGGGTTGTGGAATCCCGCGGACCGCGGAACAGGTGCCGGCGTCCACCGGGTGCGCCGCGACGTCTGTCCGCGCGCCGTAAAGTGGGTGAGTGCCTATTCGTATGTCCAACTACTTCCTCCGTACCCTCCGCGAAGACCCCTCGGACGCCGAGGTCACCAGCCACCGCCTGCTGGTGCGCGCCGGCTACATCCGCCGCCAAGCCCCCGGAATCTTCGCGTGGCTGCCGATCGGTCTGCGCGTCAAGGCCAAGATCGAGACGATCGTGCGCGAGGAGATGGCCGCGGCCGGCGCCTTCGAGGTGCACTTCCCGGCCCTGCTGCCGCGGGAACCCTACGAGATCACGGGCCGCTGGGACGAATACGGCGACGGCCTCTTCCGGCTCACGGACCGCAAGGGCAGCGACTTGCTCCTCGCCCCCACCCACGAAGAGGTCTTCACACTCCTCGTGAAGGACCTCTACAGTTCCTACAAGGACCTGCCCCTGTCGATCTTCCAGATCCAGGACAAGTACCGCGACGAGGCCCGGTCCCGCGGCGGGCTGCTGCGCGGCCGCGAATTCACGATGAA
This sequence comes from Cryobacterium sandaracinum, assembly GCF_004403415.1. Taxonomy (NCBI): domain Bacteria; kingdom Bacillati; phylum Actinomycetota; class Actinomycetes; order Micrococcales; family Microbacteriaceae; genus Cryobacterium; species Cryobacterium sandaracinum. The sequence continues at coordinate 206,605 of NZ_SOGO01000007.1, read as the reverse complement.
GGATGCCTACTCCTTCGACTACACGGATGCCGGCCTCGACACGAGCTACCAGGCTCAGCGCGACGCCTACGAGCGCATCTTCACCCGGCTCGGCCTCGAGTACGTCATCGTTCAGGCGGATGCCGGCGCAATGGGCGGCTCCAAGAGCGAAGAGTTCCTGCACCCGACCCCGGTCGGTGAAGACACCTTCGTACGCTCGGCCGGCGGCTACGCGGCCAACATCGAGGCGTTCCGCACGGTCGTCCCGCCATCGATCGACTGGGCTGGCTTCCCCGCCGCCGAGGTCTTCGACACCCCGGGAACCCCCACCATCCAGACCCTGGTCGACCGGGCCAACAGCGATCATCCGCGTCCCGACGGCCGCGCCTGGACCGCCGCGGACACCCTCAAGAACGTCGTCCTCGCGCTCATCCAACCCGACGGCACCCGTGAACTCCTCGTGATCGGCCTCCCCGGCGACCGCGAGGTGGACCTCAAGCGCGTCGAGGTGGCCGTCACCCCCGCCGAGGTCGAGGCCGCGAACGAAACGGACTTTGCCAAGTTCCCCGGGCTGGTCAAGGGCTACATCGGACCCTGGAGCGCGAACGGAGCGGTGTTCGGTGAGAAGTCGACCACCGGCATCCGTTTTCTGGTTGACCCGCGCGTCGTGGAGGGCACCGAGTGGATCACGGGCGCGAACGAGCCCGACCGCCACGTCTTCGGTCTCGTCGCCGGCCGGGATTTCGCGCTGGGCGGCACCATCGAGGCCGCCGAGGTTCGCGTCGGCGATCCCGCGCCCGACGGCTCCGGCCCGGTGGAGCTGGCCCGCGGCATGGAGATCGGCCACGTTTTCCAACTCGGCCGAAAGTACGCTGAGGCGCTCGGCCTCAAGGTTCTCGACGAGAACGGCAAGCTCGTCACGGTCACGATGGGTTCCTACGGCATCGGCGTCACCCGCATCCTCGCCACCATCGCCGAACTCAACAACGACCCGAAGGGGCTGATCTGGCCCGAGACGGTCGCGCCGTTCGACGTGCACGTGATCGCCACCGGCCGGGACGATGTCGTCTTCGAGACTGCCGAAACCGTTGTCGCCATGCTGGAGAGCACCCAGCGCGACGTGCTCTACGACGACCGCCGCAAGGTGTCGCCGGGCGTCAAGTTCGGCGACGCGGAACTGATCGGCATCCCCGTCATCGTCATCGTGGGCCGTGGCGCCGCCGACGGCATCGTGGAACTCTGGGACCGTCGCACCGGTGGGCGCACCCAGGTGGCCATTGCCGAACTGGCCGCCAGCTTCGCCTGAGCGCCCGGCCCGGCTGAAGGTTCAGAGGCGGGCGAGCCGCGCCTGGGCGAAGCAGTACACGCCATAAGCGATCACTCCGGCGCCGACCAGCACCAGGATCGCCACCCCGAACGGCAGCGCCACGAGTGATTTCAGCGCACCGTCCATGCCGGTGGCCTTCTCCGGGTCGAGCGTGAAAGCCGCCACGGTGAAGAGGATGCCCACGGCGGCCAGCGCGATGCCCTCCGCTATGTAGCCCACGGTTCCGAGGATGACGACCACCGTGCCGGCCGGGCCGCCGGGCACCGTGATGCTGTCGGTGAAGCCATGGCTGGCGCCGCGGTGAACGAAGACGCCGCCGATCACGACCACGGCCAGGCCGGCGACGAAGAGCAGCACGACGCCCCCGGGAATCGACAGCAGTCTCGCGGTCGAGTCGCTGGCTGTTTCCGACGAGCTTGCCGAGGCTCCGCGGGCGAACGTGAACGCCGTCCCCGCGATGAACAGGAAGACGACACCCTTGCCGATCAGGACGGCGCGGTGGGCCCACTTGCGTTTCGGATCTTGGGCGGGTTCAAGGAACACCTGTACCAGATACCAGAGGCCGAGCGAGGCCAGGCCGAGAACCACCGTCCAGAGCACGAACACGCCGCCGGGGGTTTGGGCCAGCTGCCCGAGCGCGCCAGACTGGTCTGCCGACTCGCCACCGGCGCCCGTTGCCACGCTGATTGCGATGGCGCCGATCATGATGTGAAGCAGGCCGTTCACAGCATAACCGGCGCGGGCCAGAAGTTGGAAGGTGCGGCTGCCCTCGACGGTGCGTGCAGCGTGGTGAGCGTTGTCGGATACGGAATCGGCGGCCATCCGCCCAGCGTAGCGCCGCGCTCGGGCCGAGGGGAAGGCAGTTTCGGCGCGGGACGGGCCTGGGTCGGGTGACGGGCGTCCGGGGATTCGGCTAATCTAGGACGAGCCCGCTGCGCAGTTTCGCGGCGGCAAGATCTGAATAGAGGAGGCCGGCCATGGACATCGACCTCAGCGTGTTGCGGCAGTTGGAGCGCGAGAAAGAGATTCCCTTCGAGGAACTCGTGCGGATCATTGAGCAAGCAATTCTGACGGCCTACGTGAAGCACACCCAGCAGGGTGAAGTCTCCACGAAGCAGGTCGTCGAGGAAGAGCCGGAAGCGCGCGTCGTCCTCGACCGCAAGACCGGCCACGTCGACATTTTTGCGCCCGAACACGACGAAGAGGGCAACGTCGTCGGCGAAGCCGTCGACAACCCCACCGACTTCGGTCGCATCGCGGCCTTCGCGGCCAAGCAGGTCATCAACCAGCGTCTGCGCGACCTGGCCGATGACGCTGTGCTCGGTGAATTCAAGGGCCGCGAGGGTGAGATCGTCGCCGGGATCATCCAGCAGGGTCCGAACCCGCGCATGATCCACGTCGACTTGGGCACGATCGAGGCGATCCTGCCGCCCGAAGAGCAGGTGCCGAGCGAGAGCTACGTGCACGGACAGCGCATTCGCGTCTATGTCACTGCCGTCGGCAAGGGCCTCAAAGGCCCGCAGATCACGGTGTCCCGCACGCACCCTTCGCTGGTGCGTCGCCTCTTCGCCCTCGAGGTGCCGGAGATCGCCAGCGGCGTCGTCGAAATCGTCTCGCTTGCCCGTGAGGCCGGTCACCGCACCAAAATGGCCGTTCGCGCCACGGAGCCCGGCGTCAATGCCAAGGGCGCCTGCATCGGCGAACTCGGCCAGCGCGTGCGCGCCGTCACCGTGGAGCTCAACAACGAGAAGATCGACATCGTCGACTACTCGCCAGACCTGGCCACCTTCGTCGCCAGCGCACTGTCGCCGGCCAAGGTCACCAGTTCCTACGTGATCGACGAATCGATCAAGGCCGTCCGAGCCCTCGTTCCCGACTACCAGCTGTCGCTGGCGATCGGCAAGGAAGGTCAGAATGCGCGCCTCGCGGCCAAGCTCACGGGTGCGAAAATCGACATTCAGCCGGACAGCATTCTGGAGGACACGGAATAGGGGGTACGATGAATCCCGTTAGAACGTGCATTGGATGCCGTTTGCGCGCTCCGCAATCCTCACTTCTGAGAGTTGTAGCCCGAGAATCGGAACTCGTGGTGGATGAAACCGCCACTCTGCCTGGGCGAGGCGCGTGGCTGCATCCCACTACCGCGTGCTTCCAGGACGCACTGCGGCGACACGCTTTCGGGCGTGCCCTTCGCGTGACCAGTTCAATGGACGCGAATCAACTAGAGAACAGGCTGAACAGGCTTATGGATAACTAATGAGCGGCTCGAAATGAGACCCGTCCGTTACTAACGGTCTGCCCCTTTCCGGGTGCAGACCCGGAACAGGAGAATTGTGGCTGCGAAACCACGCGTACACGAGATCGCTAGCGAGCTCGGCGTCGACAGCAAGGTTGCCCTTGCTAAATTGAAAGAGATGGGCGAGTTCGTCAAGGGCCCGTCCAGTAGCGTTGAACCCCCGGTAGCGCGCCGTCTGCGCGCCGCCCTGGCGGCCGATGGCTCCAGCACCGCGGCTCCCGCCGCCACTGCCACAGCTCCAGCCGGCGCCACCCCCATCGCCGCGACAACCCCCGCAAAGCCGGGCGGCGCACGTCCGTCCCCGGCCAAGTTGGCCGTCAAGCCGGGCGTACGTCCCGTCGTCGAGGTCCCCGCAGCGGTTGCTCCCACCGCGGACGTCCCGCCGATGCCGACTGCCCCGCTCACAGTCGCCGAGCGTCAGGCTCAGGCTGCCGAGAAGGCTGCGGCTGCCGCGAAGGCTGCGGCTGCCGCGATCGTCACCGAGACCGTGTCCGCGACGGATGCCCCGGTCGCCAGGACCGCGGGTGGCGCTTCGGGCGCAGCCAAGCCCGGTGCGTCCGTGCCGAAGCCGCCGGCGGCTCGTCCGGGCAACAATCCGTTCGCCAGCAACCAGGGCATGGGCAAGACCCCGAGTCCGCGTCCCGGCAACAACCCGTTTGCGAGCGCGCAGGGCATGGGCCAGCGCCCGCCGTCCACGTCTTCGCCCAGTAACATTCCGCGCCCCGCGGCCCCGCGCCCCGGTGCACCTCGTCCGGGTGGACCCGGGCAGGCCCCGCGCCCGACTGGTTTCGGTCAGCGTCCGGGTGCGTTCCAGCGCCCCGGTGGCGCTCCGGGTGGTGCCGGCGGCGCACGCCCCGGCTTCCAGCGTCCTGGTGGCGCCCCGGCCGGAGCCCCCGGCTTCGGCCCGCCCCGTCCTGCCGGTGGTGGCGGCGCCGGAGGTCGCGGTCGCGGCCCCGGCGGCGGAACCGCTGGCGCGTTCGGTCGCGGTGGCGGCAAGAACAAGGCCCGCAAGTCCAAGCGGACGAAGAGAGCAGAGTTTGAGCTGCGCGAGGCTCCGTCGCTGGGTGGCGTGAGCGTACCCCGCGGCGACGGCGGAACCGTGGTGCGTCTGCGCCGCGGTGCGTCCATCACGGACTTCGCCGACAAGATCGACGCGAGCCCCGGAAACCTGGTCACGGTCCTGTTCCACCTCGGTGAGATGGCCACGGCAACCGAGTCGCTCGACGAGGCCACGTTCGACGTTCTCGGCTCCGAGCTCGGTTACAAGATTCAGATGGTCTCTCCGGACGACGAAGACCGCGAGCTGCTGCTCGCCTTCGACATCGACATCGACCAGGAGCTGGAAGACGAGACGGATGACGAGCTTGTCGCCCGTCCCCCCGTCGTCACCGTCATGGGTCACGTCGACCACGGCAAGACCGCGCTCCTGGACGCCATTCGTAACGCGAAGGTGGCCGCGGGCGAAGCCGGCGGAATCACGCAGCACATCGGTGCCTACCAGGTCATCACCGAACACGAGGGCATTGAACGCGCCATCACCTTCATCGACACACCGGGCCATGAGGCGTTCACCGCCATGCGTGCCCGTGGTGCCCAGGTGACGGACATTGCGATCCTCGTGGTCGCGGCGGACGACGGCATCATGCCGCAGACGATTGAGGCGCTCAACCACGCCCAGGCCGCCAACGTGCCGATCGTGGTTGCAGTCAACAAGATCGACAAGCCCGGCGCCAACCCGCAGAAGGTGCGCCAGCAGCTCACCGAGTTCGGTCTCGTCGCCGAAGAATACGGTGGAGACGTCATGTTCGTTGACGTGTCGGCGAAGCAGGGCACCGGCATCCAGGAAGTCCTGAACGCCGTGCTCCTCACCGCTGACGCCGGTCTCGACATGCGGGCCAACCCGGACAAGGACGCTCGCGGTGTGGCCATCGAGGCTCGCCTCGACAAGGGGCGTGGCGCCGTGGCGACCGTGCTCATCCAGTCGGGAACACTGAACGTCGGGGACTCCATCGTGGCGGGCACGGCCTACGGCCGCGTTCGCGCGATGGCAGACGAGAACGGCGTGCCCGTGCTCGCCGCAACGCCGTCCCGTGCCGTCCAGGTTCAGGGCCTCTCCAGCGTGCCGCGTGCAGGCGACACCTTCCTGGTGATTCAGGAAGACCGCACGGCTCGTCAGATCGCCGAGAAGCGCGAAGCCGCCGAGCGCAACGCCCTGCTGGCCAAGGCCCGCAAGCGGATCAGCCTCGAAGACTTCACCCGTGCACTCGAAGAGGGCAAGGTCGAATCACTCAACCTCATCATCAAGGGTGACGTTTCCGGTGCTGTTGAAGCCCTGGAAGAGTCGCTGCTCAAGATCGAGGTCGACGATTCGGTTCAGCTGCGCATCATCCACCGCGGAGTCGGTGCGGTCACGGAAAGCGACGTCAACCTCGCCACCGTCGACAACGCCATCATCATCGGCTTCAACGTGCGCCCCGACACGAAGGCACGCGAACGCGCAGCCCGTGAAGGCGTGGATGTGCGCTTTTACTCGGTCATCTACAACGCACTCGAGGACATCGAGAACTCCCTCAAGGGAATGCTCAAGCCCGAGTTCGAAGAGGTGCAGAGTGGCGTCGCCGAGATCCGCGAGGTGTTCAGCTCCTCCAAGTTCGGAAACGTCGCCGGCGTCATCGTACGGTCGGGCGTCATCACGAGAAACGCCAAGGCGCGGGTAATCCGCAACGGTGTCGTCGTGGGAGACAACCTGGGCATCGAGTCACTGCGCCGGTTCAAGGACGATGTCACCGAGGTCCGTACGGACTTCGAGTGTGGCATCGGCCTGGGCAAGTTCAACGACATCCAGATCGGTGACGAAATCGAGACGATCGAAATGAAGGAAAAGCCGCGGGTCTAAGGACGTACGGATGATGGGTGTGGGTTTCGCCGAGGTTCCTGAACTCGGACGCGGCGGGGCCCGCACCTTCGGTAATTTTTCGACAATAGGAGTTAGACCATGGCAGATCCGGCACGCGCCAGGAAAATGGCCGACCGCATCAAGGTCATCGTGGCCAAGCGCATCGAACGCGGACTCCGCGATCCGAGGCTCGGTTTCGTGACCATCACCGACGTGAAGGTGACCGGTGACCTGCAGCACGCCTCGGTGTTCTACACGGTCTACGGTTCGGCAGAGGAACGAGCCGACAGCGCGACAGCGCTCAAGGCGGCTACCGGCATGCTGAGAAGCGAGGTCGGTAAGAACATCACCGCCCGGCTGACGCCGTCGCTCGAATTCATTGCGGACGCCATCCCGGAGAACGCGGCCCTGATCGACGACCTGCTGCGTGAGGCGCGCGAGCGCGACACGCAGGTCGAGGAGCAGGCACGCACGGCGAAGTATGCCGGCGACGAGGACCCCTACGTCAAGGCGCGCGAATACGACGACGGCGACGACGAAGACGAAGGCGACGACGAGGAAGACGACGAGGTGCAACCCGGGGGCGGCCAACACGCCGAAGTTCCCGCCGAAGTTCCCGCCGGGTCGGATTTGCAGAAGTAAGGAAGCAACACCTGCCGGTCAGTGACCGGCCGGCCGTGCCGGCCCGCATCATCCGTCAGCGGTGTGCGGGCCGGTTCGGCTTTTCTCGCGCCCGAAGGGGCTTATTCCTGCGGCAGGGTGTACTCGCCGGGTGCGGTGGCAATGGCGAGGCCGTCGGACAGCAAGCCCGCCAAAGCCCGGTCACGCTGGGGTGAGTCGGCCCACAGGTCGGTGATCTCGGCATCCGTCACCGGGTGCCGGGTGGCGCGAAGCTCGGCCATGATCAAGCCGCGCACCTTTCGGTCGCTGCCCTCGAACTTCTTCTGCACGGCTTTGCGCGGGCCGGAATAGGGCGGGTAGTCCGCCAGGCGCCAGGCGCAGGCGGCGCGGATGGGGCAGTCATCGCACCGGGGGATCCTGGCGGTGCAGACCACGGCGCCCAGCTCCATCATGCCGGCGTTGAATACGGCGGCGTCGCTCACGGGAAGTGGGAGCAGCGCGCTCATGGCGTCAAGGTCGCGGGTGCGGCTGGGTGGGGCTGGTTCGGCCTGACCGGCCACGGCGCGCGCGATGACGCGCCGGGTGTTGGTGTCGACGACCGGATGCCGCAGGCCGTAAGCGAACGCGGCGACCGCCCTGGCCGTATAGTCGCCGATCCCGCTGAGGGCCAGCAAGGCGTCGACGTCGGCGGGGACCACCCCATCGTGCCGCTCGGTGATCTCCACCGCGGCCGCGTGGAGCCGCAGAGCGCGGCGAGGGTAGCCCAGGTTTGCCCAGGCCCGCACCGCCTCGCCGGGCGGGACCGCCGCGAGGTCCCCCGGGGTCGGCCAGCGCTCGAGCCACTCCGCGAGGCGGGGAATCACCCGGTTCACCGGGGTCTGCTGCAGCATGAACTCGCTCACCAGCACGCCCCAGGCGCCGAAGCCGTGCCGGCGCCAGGGCAGGTCGCGAGCATTGCCCCGGAACCAGGCGTTGATGGCGAGGCTGAGGGCAGGGGAGCCGGCTGCAGGAGCAAGCGTGAGCGTGGCATTCACCGTTCTAACCTAGGCTCGAAAGATGAAGCTTGCCTCCACTCCCCGGATCGAGTTCCTGCGGGAACTCGCGACCGAAATCCTTGGCGTCTACGGTCTCGGTCGCACGGTCGTCGCCATCGACGGCACGGATGCCGCGGAGCGCGCCGCTTTCGCCGACGACCTGGCCGCCGTGTTCGATGAGCGGGAGCATCCGGTGTTCTCAGCCTCCCTGCGCGATTTCCGGCGGTCGCGCGCGGAGCAGGAGCGCTTCGGCCCGGAATCTCCCGAGCGGCTGCTGCGCCACCTGTACGACTTCTCGCTGCTGCGGCGCGTGCTGCTCGACCCGTTCCGGCTGGGTGGCAGCACCGGTTTCGTCACCCGAGCGTTCGACGCCGACCGGGATGCCTGGATCCAGCCCACCTGGCTGACCGGGCCGTCCGACGCCACGCTGATTCTCGACGGCGAGTACCTGAACCGCAAGGAGTTGCGCGACCTGTGGTCGTACAGCGTTCTGGTGGAGACCGAGGCGGACGCGGTGCGCTTCGGACCAGGCGGTGCCGAGGATACCGGCATGGTCACCGAGCACGAGGTCGCCGACCGGCTGTACCGCGGCGAGGTGCGTCCGCGCAGCCGGGCCACGGCCATCGTCGACGTGAGCAACCCGGCCGACCCGCGCCGTGTGTTCCTCGACAGCTGCTGATCGGGGTCTTGGGTCACGGGTCGTGACGGTCATCGGCGGAGCGCCGCGAACCGCTCGAGCACGTCGTACGGGGCCAGCGACACCCCGCGTGCCTCAACCTCGTGCACGAGAGTTGTCAGCAGCTCGTTCACGGGCGCCCGCACGCCGGCCAGGGCGGCTTCCCGCACCACCGCGCCGTTGAGAAAGTCGACCTCGGTGAGCTGCCCGCGCTTCAGGCTCTGCTGCGTCGAACCCAGGTTCGGCACGTCGCCCATGCGGGCCTTCAGCCTCAGCGGCAGCACCTGGCCGAGGGCCGGCGGCAGCCGCGAGAAGGCTCTCAACGGCCGGTCGCCGAGCCCCTGCAGGCTGCCGTAACGCACCCCGCGCTTCATCCCCACCTCCACGGTCTCGCGCATGCTCTCGGTCATCAAGCGGCGCAGCCCGGCGTGGTCGATGACATTCTGAACGCTCATCCCGGTGATCGCGGGTAGTGCGTTGAGCATGTTGACGACGAGTTTGGTCCACTGGGCACCGACGAAGTTGTCGAGGGCGACGGTGGGCACGGCGCCGGCGAGCACGTCCCGCCAGGCGAGCGTGGCGGCATCCGCGGCGCCGGTTCCCCGGCCCAGATAGGTGGGCGCGGCGGTTGTGATCGTCACCTGGCCGGGTGCCGCGTAATTCGCCGCGATGATCGACAGGGCGCCGAAGCAGTCCGAGCGGGGCAGCAGAGAGCCCGCCGTGAGCACCCCGTCGAGGCCGTTCTGCACGACGATCACGGGGGAGCCGTCGAGCACCCGGGCGTTCTCGCCGATGGCCGCAGCCGCATCCTGGGCCTTGGTGCAGACGAGCGTCAGCTGCGGGGTCCGGGCCAGACGTTCGAGCGCGAGCGGATGCTGGCGTACGGTTCCGAAGGCCCCGGTCAGTGAAATCCCCTCGGCCCGGATGGCCGCCAGCGCCGGTCCGCGCGCCGTCACGGTCACCGTATGACCGGCCCGGGCGAGCAGGGTCGCGAACGTGCCGCCGAGGGCGCCGGCTCCGATCACCGCAATATTCATCCCCCCAGCCTAGGTCGCGCCCGATGGGTCAGCGCCGGACCGGGGCCGGATACCATGTCAAGAATGAACGAAGCATCCGGCGGGCCAGCCAGCGAACCGACAGTCGAACGGACGCCCGGGCAGCGGTCGATGAAGGTCGGCACCACCGTCAGCGGACTCCTCCTGGTCGACAAGCCCCAGGGCTGGACCAGCCACGACGCCGTCGCCCGCACCCGCCGCCTGGCCGGCACCCGCAAGGTCGGCCATGCCGGCACGCTGGACCCGATGGCCACCGGCCTGCTGATCCTCGGCATCAACAGTTCCACCCGCCTGCTGACGTACGTCGTCGGCCTCGACAAGGAATACCTGGCAACAATTCGACTGGGTACGTCGACGACGACCGACGACGCCGAGGGTGAAGAGCTGGCGCGGGCATCCGTCGACGCCGTGGCCGCCGTCACGCCGAAAGCCGTCGCGGCCGGAATCGGCGCCCTCACCGGCGCCATCGCGCAGCAGCCCAGCTCCGTCAGCGCCATCAAGATCGACGGCAAGCGCGCCTACGCCCGGGTGCGCGCCGGCGAGGAAGTGGACCTGCCGGCCCGCCCCGTCACCGTGAGCGCGTTCGAGCTGCTCTCCCTGACCCCGGGCGACGGCTTCCTCGACCTCGAGGTGCGGGTGGAGTGCTCCTCCGGCACGTACATCCGGGCGCTGGCCCGCGACCTCGGCGCCGCCCTCGATGTCGGCGGCCACCTCACCAGCTTGCGCCGAACCCGGATCGGCCCGTTCGGCATCGACATGGCCCAGCCGCTCGCCGAACTCGACGTCGCTGCCGGACTGATCGGCCCGACGGATGCCGCCACGCGCATCCTGGGACGCCTCGACCTGACAGAGCAGCAGGCCATCGACCTCGGCCACGGCAAGCGCATCGCGGTGGACGGCGCAGTCGGCACCGACGCCGAAGCCGGCACGGCGGTGCCGGTCGGCCCGGTGGCCGCGGTCGCGCCGGACGGCCGGTTGGTCGGCCTGGTCGAGTACCGCGGCGACCACGCCAAGTCCCTGCTCAACTTCCCGCTTGATCAGGTCGCCGATGCCCCGCAAACCGTGGCAGCCCCGAAGGCCACCGCATGATCGAGTGGTTCATGTGGCTCCAGTTGGCCGTGGCCACCCTCGCCGGCCTACTCTGCATCGCCCTCGGCCTGGCCGGGCGCAAACCCAGCGACCTCACCATGGGTGCCACCGCGCTCGTGGAGCTACTGCTGATCGTGCAACTCGTCGTCGCGATCGTCGCCCCGCTCACGGGCAACACCGCGACCGGCAGCCTGCTCGAGTTCTACACCTACCTGATCAGCGCAATTCTCGTGCCCGTGGCCGCCGCAGCCTGGGCGCTGATCGAACGTAGCCGCTGGAGCACGGTCATCTTGGGCATCGCCGGGCTGGGCGTCGCCGTGATGGTCTACCGCATGTGGCAGATCTGGACCGTCCAGGGCCTGTGAGATTCAGGGCCAAGAAGTCCGGCGCCCGTGAATTCAGATCCACGGATGCTGCGATAATTAGGAAGCCATGACCGCAGAGCAGAGCAACGCCGCAGGGACGCCCGCCGAGAGCGCTCGGTCGACCCCGGTGACCGGCATCGGGCGCGTGCTGATCGCCGTCTACGGCCTCCTCGCGCTCGCCGCCACGGGCCGCTCCTTCGTGCAGATCGCCTCCAAATTCGCCGAGGCACCGTTGTCCTACTCATTGTCCGCGCTGGCCGCGGTCGTCTACATCGTCGCCACGGTGGCCCTGATCAGGAGCGGCGGACGCTGGCGCCGCGTGGCCTGGATCACGATCGGCTTCGAGTTCGCCGGCGTGCTGGTGGTCGGCACCCTCAGCCTCGTCGACCCGGCCCTGTTTCCGCACGACTCGGTCTGGTCGTTGTACGGCCGCGGCTACCTCTTCATCCCGCTCGTGCTGCCGGTCCTGGGCATGTGGTGGCTGTCCCGGAGCGGTAAGGTGCGCGAGTGAAGGTGCTGCGCGGCGTCGCCGATATCCCGGCCGACTGGCCGGCCTCCGCGGTCAGCATCGGCAAGTTCGATGGCGTGCACGCGGGGCATCGCGCGGTCATCGCCGAGTTGCAAGCACTCGCCGACAGCGACGGATTGGCCTCCGTGGTGGTGACCTTCGACCGGCATCCGCTCGCCGTGCTTGCCCCCCAGGAGTGCCCACAGACCCTGATCAGCACCGAACAGAAGCTTGCCTTGCTCGCCGAGACCGGCGTGCGCGCCACCCTTCTGCTCGAGTTCACCGCGGCGTTGGCCGCTCTTTCGCCCGAGGATTTCATTGAGAGCATCGTGGTGCAGGGGCTTCACGCGCGCACCGTGCTGGTCGGCCGCGACTTCCGGTTCGGCGCTCGCGGCGCCGGCGATGTGCACCTATTGCAGGAGCTGGGGGACCGGTTCGGGTTCACCGTGCGCCTGATCGACGACGTGAAACCAGACCGGATGCGCCGGGTCTCGTCGACCTGGATCCGCGAGCTGCTCTCTCGCGGCGAGGTCGGCGCGGCCATCACCCTGCTCGGGCACAACCCGACCGTGCGCGGGGAGGTCGTGCACGGCGCGAAGCGAGGACGCGAACTCGGCTTTCCCACGGCCAACCTGTCACCGGCGTCCGAGGGGCTGATCCCCGCGGACGGGGTCTACGCGGGCTGGCTGACGGATGCCGGTATCCGCTACCCGGCGGCCATCTCGGTGGGCAACAACCCCACCTTCGACGGTGTGGCGCAGAAGCAGGTCGAGGCCTTTGTGCTCGACCAGGACATCGACCTGTACGACCATGTGGTGGAGGTGTCCTTCGTCGAACGTATCCGCGGCATGGTCGCGTTCACCGGAATCGAACCGTTGATCGTGCAGATGCACGATGACGTGGAAAAGGTCCGCGGCATCCTGGCCTGACGCGGGCATCCTGGCCGGACCGGGCATCTCGCTGTTGAGAGTCGGCTACTTGGTCGCGCCGCTGCTTGTCGGGCTGCTGCTTTTCGGGCTGCTGCACCAGCTGGCCGGCGGCTGGACTTGGCCGCTCGCCTTCCTGATCGGCGCCGCCCTGGTCGCTACGCTCGGCGGCGCCGTGCTGTCCTGCCCGCCCAGTGTCCTGCTGCCTGCCTAGCGCCCTGCTGCCCGCCCAGTGCCCCGCGCGGCCTCACGAATTCGACGGAGATTCTGGCAAAAAACCGGGTGAGACCGGTCTCAATGCCGGTTGAGAGCAAAATCTCCGTCGAATTGGTTCAGGGGCGGGCGGGCAGGCGGGCCAAGGGCGCGCGGGCGGGGGAGTGGGTGACTCAGGCGACCAGATCGGCGCGGTGGATGAGCGCCGCGGCGCCGACCAGTGGGCCGTCGCCGGAGAGAGCGGATGCGACGACGCGCACCCGGGTCGCGAAGGAGAACACCGTGCGCTCGGCGACGGCCGCTCGCACGTAGTCGAACAGGTCCGGCGTGACGTGTGAGAAGCCGCCGCCGATCGCCACCACGTCGAGGTCCACGAGGTTCGTCGCGGAGGCGATCGCCTGGCCGATGGCCTGGCCGCAGCGCTTGACCGCACTGATCGCGATCGGGTCTCCCGCGGCGTACGCGGCCGAGAGGTCTTCGCCGGTGAGGCCCGACCAGCCCTCGGCGCGCGCCCAGGCCACGGTGCGCGGTCCGGATGCGACGGCCTCGAGGCATCCGGTGCCGCCGCAGGCGCAGGCGTCGTCGAACCCGCCGACTTCGATGTGACCGATGTGCCCGGCGTTGCCGGTCGGCCCGGAAACGGTGGACCCACCCAGGATCAGGCCGCCGCCGATGCCGGTGGACACGACCATGCCCATCAGGCTGTCGGCGCCCCTCCCGGCGCCGAGCCAGTGCTCGGCGAGCGTGATGCAGAGGCCGTCCAGGCGCAGGCGCACGGGCGCCTCGGGCACGAGGGCCGCGACACAATCCCGTAAGGGGTAATCCCGCCAGGCCGGCAGATTCAACGGAGAGACTGTCCCCGTGTCCACGGTGATCGGTCCGGCGGTGCCGATGCCGACGCCGAGGAGGGCGTCTCCGGCCGGCAGGCTCGCTCGGGCGCGGGTGACGACGGTCCGTACACTGTCCGCGAGTTCCTCGGCGGTTTTGACCGGGCCGGTGGGGGCGCGGTGCCGGCTGGCGGCGAGCACGACCCCCTGCTCGTCGACGAGTGCGGCTTCAACCTTGGTGCCGCCGAGGTCGACGGCGAGAGCGTAGCTGGTGGGCATGACATCAGCCTAGGGCGTGCAGAGTTGCAGGGTCGATGCTCGAATGCGCAGATGAGCAACATGACCAACAGGCGTTGATCGGGGGAGACCGGCGACTTAGGCTGGACCCGAACGGAACGGAGCACCATGACGGACACCGACGAACTCTTATCCATTCGCGCGGCCGAGCTCTACTATGAGGAAAACAAGACGCAGGACGAAATCGGCACCGTTCTCCGCCTCACCCGCTGGAAGGTGGGCCGGCTCCTCGCCCAGGCCAAGGCCAGTGGCTTCATCCGCATCGAAATCGTTCACCCGCGCGCCCGTCGTCTCTCCATCGAACGCCGGCTGCGCGAGACCACGCAGCTGACGGATGCCATCGTCGTCTCCTCTGCCGGCGTCTCCACTGACGAGGAACTCCAGTCCCGCACCGCCCAAGCTGCCGCCGACTACCTCACGGGCCTCCGCCCGGTGCCGCGAACGCTCGGCATCAGCTGGGGCCGCACCCTGCACGAGGTGTCGCTGCACCTGGCCCAGGGCTGGGCCAGCGGCGTCAACGTCGTGCAGATCAACGGCGGAGTCAGCCTCAACCGGCGCGCCGGCACCGCAGCCGCGACGGCCGTCACCATTGCTCACAAGGCCTCGGGGGCGGCGACGCTGCTGCCGAGCCCCGCCATCCTCGAGCGCCTCGACACCAAGACCGCGATCGAAGCCGACCGCTCCGTCGCCGCCGTGCTGAACCTCGGCGCCGCGGCATCCGCCTACCTGTTCAGCGCCGGCCAGGCCGACCAAAACTCGGCTCTCGTCGACAGCGGCTACCTCACCGCAGAACAGGTCGCCGAGCTCGTACGCAAGGGCGCGGTCGGCGACATCGTCGGCCGGTACATCGACAGCAACGGCAACATCGTCGACCCGGAACTCAACGGCCGGACCGTCGGCATCCAGCTCGAAGCGCTGCGTCACGCGAAGACCGCCATCGCCGTGATCACCGGCGGCTCCAAACACTCCATCGCCCGCGCCGTCGTCGGCAGCGGCCTGTGCACAGTGCTCGTCACCGACGAAGACACCGCACTCGCCATCCTCGGCGAAAACGCATGACCGCACCTCGACCGCAAGGACAATTCATGACTACCAGCCAAACGGCCATGGCCCAGCTGAACACCGGTGAACGCGCCCTGGCGCTCATCGGCGGCGAAGCCACGGATGCGAATCTGCGGCGTTACCTGCACGGCATCCCCGGCATCGACGCCGTCGGCTTGGAGCAGCGTGCCTCCGACCTCGGCACCCGCTCGATCAAGACCAGCTCGAAGAAGTGGGCGATCGACAAGATCATCAGCCTCATCGACCTCACCACCCTCGAGGGGGCCGATACCCCCGGCAAGGTGAAGTCCCTGGTCGGCAAGGCCCTCACGCCCGACGCCGGTGACCTCAGCTGCCCTCGCGTGGCTGCGGTCTGCGTCTACGGCGACATGGTGCCGCACGCCGTCGCCGCTCTCGGCTCCGCGCACTCCGCGGGCACGGATGCCGGCGTGAACGTCGCCGCCGTCGCGACCGCGTTCCCGAGTGGGCGCGCGTCCCTCGCGATCAAGCTGGCCGACGTGCACGACGCCGTCGCGGCCGGCGCCGACGAGATCGACATGGTCATCGACCGTGGTGCGTTCCTGTCCGGCAGGTTCGGCCAGGTCTACGACGAGATCGTGGCGGTCAAGCAGAGCTGCCGCCGCCCCGACGGCAGTTTCGCCCACCTCAAGGTGATCCTCGAGACCGGGGAGCTCAGTACCTACGACAACGTGCGCCGCGCGTCGTGGCTGGCCATCCTGGCCGGCGGCGACTTCATCAAGACCTCCACCGGCAAAGTGCCCGTCGCGGCCACCCTGCCCGTGACCCTCTCCATGCTCGAGGTCGTGCGCGACTGGCATCGCCTCACCGGGGCGAAGGTCGGTGTGAAGCCGGCCGGCGGCATTCGCACGTCTAAAGACGCCACCAAGTACATCGTGACCGTCGCCGAAACCGTGGGCGAGGAATGGCTCACGCCGAGCCT
Source organism: Cryobacterium sandaracinum (assembly GCF_004403415.1). Taxonomy (NCBI): domain Bacteria; kingdom Bacillati; phylum Actinomycetota; class Actinomycetes; order Micrococcales; family Microbacteriaceae; genus Cryobacterium; species Cryobacterium sandaracinum. The sequence goes on along the minus strand of NZ_SOGO01000007.1, from coordinate 190,494 downwards.
GTTCCGGTTCGGGGCGTCGAGCCTGCTGAACGACGTGCTGATGCAGCGCCAGAAGATGACCTCCGGACACTACTCCGGCCTTGACTACGTGACGATCGATTGAATCTCGACAAGCTCGATCACCGACAGCTCGATCAACCTTGATTGGAATAACCATGAGCTTTCTTGACTACGCTCCCGCCCCGGAGTCCCAGGCCGTGCTGAACCTTCGGGGGGACTACGGACTCTTCATCGACGGGGAGTTCGTCGCCGGTCGGGGTGAGCCGTTCCAGAGCATCAACCCGGCCACCGAGAAGCAGATCGCAATGATCGCCCACGCCGACGCGGCGGATGTCGATGCGGCGGTGGCCGCCGCCCGTCGCGCCTACGACAAGACCTGGTCGAAGCTCTCCGGCAGCGATCGCGGCAAGTACCTGTTCCGCATCGCCCGCCTTGTGCAGGAGCGGGCCCGTGAGCTTGCCGTCGCCGAGACCCTCGACAACGGCAAGCCGATCAAGGAGAGCCGCGACGTCGACGTGCCTCTCGTTGCCGCCTGGTTTTTTTACTACGCCGGCTGGGCCGACAAGCTCGACCACGCCGGGGTCGGCCCCACGCCGTCCGCGCGGGGCGTCGCCGCCCAGGTGATCCCGTGGAACTTCCCCCTGCTGATGCTGGCTTGGAAGATCGCCCCGGCCCTCGCCGCCGGCAACACGGTCGTGCTCAAGCCGGCTGAGACCACCTCCCTGACCGCGCTGTTGTTCGCCGAGATCCTGCAGCAGGCCGACCTGCCCGCCGGCGTTGTCAACATCGTCACGGGCGGCCGCGACACCGGCAAGGCCCTCGTCGGGCACCCCGGCGTCAACCTCGTCGCGTTCACCGGCTCCACCGGCGCCGGCCGGGCCATCGCCCGCTCGGTCGCCGGAACCGACAAGAAGGTCATCCTCGAGCTCGGCGGCAAGGCCGCGAACATCGTCTTCGACGACGCGCCCATAGACCAGGCGATCGAGGGCATCGTCAACGGCATCTTCTTCAACCAGGGCCACGTCTGCTGCGCGGGCAGCCGTCTGCTCGTGCAGGAGTCGATCCACGACGATGTCATCGACCGCCTCAAGGCGCGCCTGTCCACGCTGCGCCTCGGCGACCCGATGGACAAGAACACCGACATCGGCGCCATCAACAGCGCCGAGCAGCTGGCGCGCATCCGGGAGCTCACCGACATCGGCGAGCAGGAAGGCGCCGAGCGCTGGAGCCCGGACTGCGTGCTGCCCGAGGCCGGTTTCTGGTTCAGGCCGACCATCTTCACCAACGTCTCCACCAGCCACCGCATCGCCCGTGACGAGGTATTCGGCCCGGTGCTCTCCGTGCTGACTTTCCGCACCCCGGCCGAGGCCATCGCCAAGGCGAACAACACGCCGTACGGACTGTCCGCCGGAATCTGGACCGAGAAGGGCAGCCGGATGCTGGCCGTCGCCGACAAGTTGCGTGCCGGCGTGATCTGGGCGAACACGTTCAACCGCTTCGACCCGGCCAGTCCATTCGGCGGCTACAAAGAGTCCGGCTACGGGCGCGAGGGCGGCCGCCACGGGCTTGCCGCATACCTCAAGCCCGCCGCCGGTCGCGCGGCCGCGCGCACCGTGACGGCCGCGCCCGCGGCATCCATCGCACCGGCCGTTGCTTCGCCGGCCGCGGAGAAGACCCCCGTTTCCCGAAAGAAGGCAGCCAAGTGACCCGCCTCGCCGTTCCCAAGACCTACAAGCTCTACCTCGGCGGCAAGTTCCCGCGCAGTGAATCGGGCCGGGTCTACGAGATCCGTTCCCACGACGGGGAATTCCTCGCCAACGCCGCGAAGGCCAGCCGCAAGGATGCCCGGGACGCCGTCGTCGCCGCCCGCTCGGCCCTCGGCGGCTGGGCCGGCGCCACGGCCTACAACCGCGGCCAGGTGCTTTACCGCATCGCGGAGTTGCTCGAGGGGCGCCGGACCCAGTTTGTCACCGAAATCGTGCAGTCGGAAGGCGTGAGCACCGCGGCAGCGTCCGTCCAGGTCGACGAGGCCATCGACCGCTGGGTCTGGTACGCCGGCTGGGCCGACAAGTACCTGCAGGTGGCCGGCAACGCCAACCCGGTTTCGGGACCCTACTTCAACCTCTCGGTGCCGGAGCCCACGGGCGTCGTCGCCATCATCGCGCCGCAGACCGGGGGTTCCCTCCTCGGTCTCGTCAGCGCGGTCGCCCCGGCGCTGGTCTCAGGCAACACCGTGGTCATCGTCGCGAACGAGGCCATGCCGCTCTCGGCGATCAGCCTGGGCGAGGTGCTCGCCACTAGTGACGTGCCCGGCGGCGTAGTCAACATCCTCACCGGGTCTCCCGCCGAGATGGCGCCGTGGCTGGCCAGCCACGCCGACGTCAACGCCCTCGACCTGGTTGGCGCCGGCGATCTCGACTGGATCCACCTCGAGATCGACGCGGCCGAGACCCTCACCCGGGTGCTGCAGCCCGAGAACGGTCCGGATGCCGCGAGTCCCTCCCTGGCGCGCGTCCTGGCGTTTACCGAAACGAAGACGATCTGGCACACGAAGGGCCTGATCTAGCCCGCGCCCGCCTGACGAATTCGACGGAGATTTTGCCCAAAACGGCGCAAAAACCGCTTTCCGGGCCTCAAAACCCCAAAATCTCCGTCGAATTCGTCAGGGCCAACCGGGCTACGCCTCGTGCGGCCGCTCGGTGTCGTCGTCGCGCAACAAGTCTTCCAGGGCCTGGTCCACCTCGTCGAGGACCGGCTCAACCCCGGCTGCCGAGCTGGTCAGGCGGGCCACGAGGGCCTGTGGGTCGTCGAGGTCCGCTGACGAGGGCAGAAGGTCCGGGTGGGCCCACAGCTCGTCGCGCTTCTCGTTGCCCACGGCATCCGTCACGGCCTGCCACAGGGCGGCGGCCTCGCGCAGGCGCCGGGGGCGCAGCTCGAGCCCGACCAGGGTGGCGAACGCCGACTCGGCGGGCCCACCGGATGCCCGGCGCCGCTTCACCGTCTCGGCGATCGCGTCCGCGCGGGGCAGCCGGCTCGTGGCCTCGAGGGTGACGACATCGACCCAGCCCTCGATCAGGGCGAGCATCGTTTCGAGCCGGGAGAGCGCGGCCAGCTGGGCCTCGCTCTTCGGCGGGATCAGCGAGCCGTCGACCATGGCGGCGCGCAGTTCTTCCGGGTTGGCCGGGTCGAAGCCGTCGGCCAGCTGCTCGAGGCGGCTTGAGTCGATGTGGATGCCGCGGGCGAAGTCGGTGATCGAGCTGATCAGGTGCAGGCGCAGCCAGCGGGAGTGGCGGAAGAGGCGCGCGTGGGCGATTTCGCGCACCGCGAGGTAGATCTGCACCTGGTCGGCGGGAACGTCGAGGCCTTCCCCGAACGCGGCCACGTTCTGGGGGAGCAAAGCGGCCTGCTGGTCGCTGAGCAGAGGGATTCCAACGTCTCCACCGGAGACGACTTCACTGGACAGCTGACCCACGACCTGGCCGAGCTGCATGGCGAACAGGGTGCCGCCGATGCTGCGCATCACCTGGCCGGCACCGGCCATCATGCCTTTGAGCTCTTCCGGGGCCTGATCGGTGAGCACCCGGGTCAGGGAGTCGGAGATGCTGGTCGCGACGGGCTCGGCGAGCTGGGTCCAGAGCGGCATGGTCGCGGAGACCCATTCCTTACGGGTCATCAGGCGCGGAGGGGTGGTGAGCTCGGCGACCGAGATCACCTCGTCTAGCCAGAGGGAGGCGATGTGGAATGCCTGGTCGAGGGCGGCGCGTTCGGCCGAGGTCACGTCGAGTTGACTCTGGGCCGCGCGCTCCTGGCCCTGGTTGAGGGCGGCATCCCAATTGATGGATCCGTCGCCGCCGCCGCGCAGAGCACCCTGCAACTGATTCATCAGCGCGGAAATGCTCGCCGGGTCGCTGGGAAGCCCCGCCGCGCCGGCCAGCTGGCTCGGGTCGATGGACGACTTCCCACTCAGGATGTCGCGCAGCATGTCCCGAAACTCATCTTCAGGATTGTGACCCTCGTCGGGTCGGGAGTCGTCGTCGGCCACTTCAGGCACCTCTCAGTCGCGTCCTTCTACGCTAGCCGGAGATCCCCGGCGCGGACTGGGAAATGACCTACGCTGGTAAACCGGTGTCCGCCTGCCGCGAACAGCCAGCACAATCCCTGGAAGGAGACCGGTGGCCCTCTTCACCGATCACCCAGTACAGCCGCCCGACCGATCCGCGCGCGCCGTCGGGACAGGCTGGGTGGTGCTCGGGATCGCGATGGTCATCGGCCTCATCCTCGCCGTGACGCCGTCACCGTATGTGATCGAGAAGCCAGGACCGGTCTACAACACCATCGGCACGGCCGAACAGGACGGCAAGCAGGTGCCGCTCATCTCCATCTCCGGCGAACCCGTTTACCCGACCGAGGGCAGCCTCGACCTGCTGACCGTGTCGCTGCTGGGCAACCCCGACAACCGGCCGAGCTGGCTGACGGTCGCCGCCGCCTGGCTCGACCCGAACCAAGCCGTGATCCCGATCGAGTCGGCGTTCCCGCCCGACGTGAGCACGAAGCAGCGCGAGGAGCAGAGCCAGGCGCAGATGGTGAATTCGCAGCAGGATGCGATCGCCGCCGCTCTGACCAGCCTCGACTATGACTACCCGACGATCCTCTCGGTCGTCTCCCTGCCGGGCGACTCGCCCGCCGAGGGAGCCATCGAAGCCGGCGACGAGGTGGTCTCGGTGAACGGTGAAGAGGTCGCCGACATCACGGCCCTGCGGGACGCGCTGACGCGAAACGGTGTCGACGACGCCGCCTCCATCGGAATCATCCGGGACGGCGCCAGCGAGACGGTGCAGGTCACCCCGGTTGAATCGGGCGACGCCGTCGTGGTGGGCATCAATGTGACGAGCGACTACGACTTCCCCTTCGACGTCACGATCGAACTCGACTCGGTCGGCGGGCCCAGCGCGGGCATGATGTTCGCCCTCGGCATCATCGACACGCTCACCTCCGGCTTTATTCAGGGCGGTGAGGATGTCGCTGGCACCGGCACGGTAAACCAGGCCGGCGAGGTGGGTCAGATCGGCGGTATCCGACAGAAGCTGATCGGTGCCGACCAAAGCGGCGCCGATTGGTTCCTCGCGCCCGCCGACAACTGCGACGAGGTCACCGGTCACGTGCCCGACGGGATGACGGTCTTTTCCGTGGACACCCTCGACGACGCGCTGGCCGCGCTGGACGCCATCCGCACCGGTTCGGACACCGACGCACTGGAGCAGTGCGCACTCGGCTAACCCCGGGTCGCTGCCCAGCGAATGTGCGGCTTTCGTTCGCGGCGGCTGTCTAGAATGGGCGATGACCGCCGATTTCGAGATCAAGAGGCCAATTCGTGACGTCACAACAAGCCCGAAGCGCTCCCGCGCCACAGCGCAGCCGTGCTCCCCTTGCCATTACGGCAGCGATTATCGCGGGGCTGGTGATCATCTTCTTCGTTTTCGCCGGGCTATATGCCGACGTTCTCTGGTTCGACCAGTTGGGCTTCCTAGCCGTGCTGACCACGCAGTGGTTCGCCGGTGCCGTGCTGTTTCTGATCGGGTTCGTAGCGATGGCGGTCCCCGTCTGGGCGAGCATCCAGATCGCTTACCGCTTGCGGCCGGTCTATGCGAAGCTCAACTCGCAGCTCGACCGCTACCAGCAGGTCATCGAGCCGCTGCGCCGCCTCGCCATGTACGGCATCCCGGCTCTGCTAGGTCTGTTCGCCGGCGTCGCCGCGGCCACCCGCTGGCAGGTCGTTCTGATGTGGTTGAACCGCACGGACACCGGCCGAGTTGACCCCCAGTTCAAACTGGACATCTCGTTCTATCTGTTCGATCTCCCCTTCCTGCACTCCGTGCTCGGCTTCGCGTCGGCCGTGGTGCTCATCTCGGCCCTCGTCGCCGCGGCTACGAGCTACCTGTATGGCTCGATCAGGGTGAGCGGGCGCGAGGTCATGGTTTCCAAGGCCGCCCGCATCCAGATTGCCAGCACGGCAGCCCTCTACCTGATGCTGCAGGCCGTGAGTATCTGGCTCGACCAGTACTCCACGCTGACCAACACCAACGACATCATCACCGGCGCCGGCTACACCGACGTGAACGCCACGATTCCGGGCCGAGCCATCCTGGCCGGAATCGCCGCCGTCGTCGCTATCCTGTTCCTCCTCACGGCCTTCATCGGCCGCTGGCGCCTGCCCATTGTCGGCACCGCGCTGTTGATCGTGAGCAGTCTCCTGCTCGGCTCGCTGTACCCGTGGGTCGTGCAGCGCTTCCAGGTGGTGCCGAGCGCCAAAACGCTCGAAGAACCCTATATTCAACGCAACATCGACCTCACCCGCGACGCCTACGACCTGGCGGATGTGGAAGAGATTCCGTACAACGCGATCACGACGGCCGCGCCCGGCGCCTTGCGCGCCGACGCTGAGACGACCGCTAACATTCGTATTCTCGACCCTGCTCTGGTCAGCGACGCGTTCTCCCAGCTCGAGCAGTTCAAGCAGTATTACCAATTTCCGCAAAACCTCGACGTCGACCGGTACCCGATTGACGGCAAGTCCCAGGACACAGTGGTCACCGTGCGCGACCTCAACCTGGCCGGTTTGAACGCCGGCAACACCTGGGTCAACTCGACCGTGGTCTACACGCACGGCTACGGCGTCGTGGCGGCCTACGGCAACCAGCGCTCGGCCGCCGGCCAGCCCGTGTTCCTCGAGTCCGGCATCCCGACCACCGGGTCGCTGCCCGAATACGAACCGCGGATTTACTTCGGCGAGACGTCGCCGCCGTACTCCATCGTGGGTGCGCCCAAGGACAGCAAGCCGGTCGAACTCGACTACCCGTCGGGCACGGATGGGGCGCAGCAGACCTACACGACATTCACGGGCGACGGTGGGCCGAAGCTCGACAACGCGTTCAACAAGCTGATCTACGCGCTCAAGTTCCAGTCGGAGCAGATCTTTCTGGCCAACGCCGTGAACGAGAAATCGCAGATCCTTTACGACCGTGACCCGGTCACCCGGGTGCAGAAGGTGGCTCCGTACCTGACCCTCGACTCCGACGCTTACCCGTCGATCGTCGACGGTAAGCTCAAGTGGATCGTCGACGGCTACACCACCTCGGCCGACTACCCGTACTCCACTTCCGTGGGCCTGAGCGACGCGATCGCCGACACGGAAACGCCCCCGCAGCCATTCGCGCTCGACAACATCAACTACATGCGCAACTCGGTCAAGGCCACGGTCGACGCCTACGACGGCGAGGTCACCCTCTACGCCTGGGACGACGAGGATCCGCTGCTCAAGACCTGGCAGAAGATCTTCCCGTCGACGATCAAGCCGATGTCCGAGATGAGCGGCGATCTGATGAGCCACGTTCGCTACCCGGCGGACATGTTCAAGGTGCAGCGCCGGGTTTTGGGTAAGTACCACGTCACCGACCCGGGTTCCTTTTACTCGGTCGACGACGCCTGGACGACGCCGAACGACCCGGTGTCGCCGTCGACGAACACGACCCTACAGCCGCCCTACTACCTGACCATGCAGGTTCCGGGCCAGGAGAAGCCATCCTTCTCGCTGTACACCACGTTCATCCCGGACGCGAGCGGCGCGACGAGCCGGAACGTTCTGACCGGCTACCTTGCGGTCGACGCGGATGCCGGTTCGACCGACGGGGTGCGGGCGGAAGGCTACGGGAAGCTCCGCCTGCTCAATCTGCCGGAGGACGTGACCGTGCCTGGCCCCGGCCAGGTGCAGGCCAAGTTCAACGCGGACCCGACCGTCTCACAACAGTTGAACCTGCTGAAGCAGGGCCAGTCGAAGGTGCTCAACGGAAACCTGCTCACCGTGCCTGTGGGTGGCGGCCTGCTCTACGTGCAGCCGGTTTACGTGCAGTCCACAGGCGAGACCAGCTACCCGCTGCTGCAGAAGGTGCTCGTCGCCTTCGGAGACCAGATCGCGTTCGAGGACACGCTGGACAAGGCGCTTGACGTGCTCTTCGGAGGCGACTCCGGCGCCAGCGCCGGAGACACCGATGTGCCGCCGTCCGAGACGCCCGTGGAGGGGGAGGCCCCTGCCGAGGGCGAAACCACCCCGTCGACGTCGACCGGTGACCCGGCGACGGATGCTCAACTGAAGTCGCTCCTCGCCGCGGCCAAGCTGGCCGTCACCGAGAAGCAGGCGGCCCTGACGACCGGTGACTTCACCGCCTATGGGGTAGCCGACAAGAAGCTGAACGATGCGATCGCCGAAATGCTGGTGCTGCTCGACCAGTAGCGAGTCGTTCGCCGCTTCATCCGCTGCGCGGGTGCTGCGCCGTTTCGCCGGGGGCACGCCTCCCGCGGAACGGCGCGGCATCCGCGTTCCGCGGGCCGGGACGGCCGGTTCCGCAGCCCGTGTGGTCGGACCGCGCCGGAGGCTGTGGTAAATTTAATGTTGCAGCGCGGGGTGGAGCAGTTCGGTAGCTCGCTGGGCTCATAACCCAGAGGTCGTAGGTTCAAATCCTGCCCCCGCAACCAATGGCGTTTCAGGCAATGCCACCGTGATTTTCATCACATACGCAGAAGGACCGGTTCAGCAGAAATGCTGCACCGGTCTTTTTGCTTTAACTCACAGGGGCCAGTGAATGTCCGGACTTTTCAGAGAAAGTGTCGGGGAGGCCATCACCCTGACTCCACATTCATCACGGCCGCAGTTCGACTACCCGATCCGGATCGTCTGGGCGACGCTCGGCACCCCGTTAACGTCCATGGCGAACAGGAGATAATGCCCGGGGACCACGACTCCCGGATCGGACGGAATCGTCAGGGATGCGGTATTGCCGGTTACGCCGGTGGGCGTGAGTGGGTTGCGACGCTGGTCAGTGTTGATCGAGTGGGTGACCGTGCTCATGCGGATGAGGGAGAACGCTGGTGTGGGCCCGGACGTCGTTACCTGGATGGTGAAACCCCGCACCGCAGCGGTAGGCGCCGTGGTGATCGATGGGCGAGGGCGGGCGGTGCCGTCGGCGTTGAACAGGTAGGGCGGGGTGAATATCTGCCCGTCCGGGTGATTGGTCGTGCAGGTGCCGCAGAGGCCGCCACCGCCGACGAAGACCCGGGCATCAGGCAGCAGTAGCCCCACGCTGTGATATGTGCGCGGCGCAGTCATCGGCGCGAGCGCGGTGAACTTGCCTGTCACCGGGTTCCAAACCTCAGGCGCCATGGCGGCCGTTGCGTCCGAGAACGGCTTCGCGTACGCCTGACCGCCCAATGCCAGAACCTGTCCGTCGGGCAGCACGACGGGGTTCAAGAAAACCCGTCGCGCCGCCATGTCGCCGGTTCGCGTCACCTTGACACCATTGTTGATGTCGATTGCATAGGCCCGCGCGGTCGCGTCACTGTCCTGGTACGCGGGCGAGCCACCGAGGGTGAGTATCTTGCCGACGTCGTACATGACCGAATTTCCGTTCATCGCGTCGCCACTGTCGGCCCGGAGACCAAGATCCTGAACAGCGCTGGCTCTGCTGGTCGTGCACATGTTCATCCGACGGCTCGGGCCGGCATTGAACACCTTCCCGTCGGCCACCGCGAACAGCCACGCGTGGTTGTCGGATCGGAACACCCCTTGCGGGTCGTTCGTCAGGATCGGTGCGACAGGCACGTTGGCCAGCCCGCGCCACCCGGCGCAAGTCGACCAGATTTCACCGTTCTTACCGCCCTGGCCGCCCGCCCAGGAACCGCCGAGAAGGAACACCTGCCCATTGCAGAGCGTGACGTTCGACTGATAGGCGCGCGGGATGTTCATGGGTGTGGCGGCTGACCACGTGTTGTTCGCCGGGTCGTAGATCGTCGACGAGGCGGCATTGCTCCCCCCGCTGATCAGGATCCTGCCGTCCGAGAGGATCGACACTCCGGGGCAGAACATGTCGTGCCCCGTATTAGCGACAGTAAGCGGGGTGACCACGCCGGTGTTCAGATCGAGGATGGCGGTCTGGGTCTTGCCGTTGGCCCCGCCGAAGGTCGTGTTGGAGTACGAGGACCAGGTGAGCACTTTGTTGCCGGGCAGGAGGGCTGCCGCCGTGGTCCACTGTCCGCGATTGCCGGCCTCGGTCGTCGCGGTCAGGCGAACGTATCGCGCCTGAACAGCCGGGAACGTGAGGGTCTTCGCCTGGCTGTTGTCAGCCCAGGTTCCGCTGGCGACCGGTGCACTCCAGCTCGTTCCGTCGGAGCTCACGGCGATGGCATATTGGCCGATGGTGCCGTTCCGGGACGTGCCGGACCTCGGGGTGTAGGTGAAGCCGGAGACCTCGTTGATCGCCCGCACGTCGAGAACAATGCTGTGCGGCAACGGGATCAACGTGGGGGAGTACTGGGAGTGCCAGATCGTGGTGAGGTTGCCGTCGAGCATGTTCGCGGCGCCGCCGCTTTCGCGGGTTGTCTCTTGGTCGCTCACCGTCACTATCCAGCCGGTCCGGGTGAGCGCCGTCGGCGCTGGCGCGGGTGGGGGCGGCTGGGTGGTGCCTGTTTCTGCGATCAGATGGAGTTCGGCGGCGCTGGTCCAGGGCCGCCGTGACCTGCCTCCGTGATCGCGGTCAGCCGGATGAAACGGGTCGCCACAGGGGTGAATCCCGTCGTCTTCTCCAACGCGTTGTCGGCCCAGGTTCCTGTTGCGACGGCGGCACCCCAGTTCGTGCCATCCGGGCTGGCATGGATCTCGAAACGGCCGATTCGTCCATTCGAACTGCTTGTGCGCGGCAGGTACTTCAGGGCTGCGACGGTGTCGGTTTTGTGCATGTCGATGGTGATCGAATGGGGCAGCGGCACCGCGGTTCCGCTCCACTTACTGCGCCAGCAGGTCGAGGCGTTGCCGTCGAGCACGTGAACGGCTGCGCCGTTCTCACCTGTGGTTTCCTGGTCACTCGCGGTCACGGTCCACCCTGTGCGCGGCAGCGGAGTGGACGAGAAGCCGGGCAGCAGTCGGGTTTCGGCGCATGCGGAATACCTCGTTGGGTACCTCGGGGAAGGTGCAGGCACTGTCGATAGAGTCCCAGATCCACCGTCAATGGAAGGGTGGGGGGAGAGCAATTCGACGAACGTCGACATCCCCGGCACAGCGTCGCGCGCGGCCGCCCAGGACGTCCGGAATCAGTTTCCGGACTTGTCGCCGAAGCCGTCGGCATAAACGGCGGTGTCGGACAAGACTTCTGTGAGAACGGTCACGGGTGCATCTCTCTCTATCGAAAGCGGTTTCAGGAGTACCCAGAGCGTGGCCATCACCTCTGAGGTCTGACCATGCGTTTCACAACCCGAGGCTGTGGTAAGTTTGTTCTTGCAACGCGGGGTGGAGCAGTTCGGTAGCTCGCTGGGCTCATAACCCAGAGGTCGTAGGTTCAAATCCTGCCCCCGCAACCATCAGCCCCCGGAACCACACGGTTCCGGGGGTTTTTTTGTGTCTGGCACACGTGGCTGTGCGCCGAACGAATCGTCACGAAGGAGTCACTCATGCCACTGGTTCGAATCGATCTGAATCGAGCGGGCCCCCAGTCCAGTAAGTTCGATATGCATCAGGTCACCGGCGAACCCTCGCTGTTTCAGGCCGCCGCACGACAGTCGGGAACAGTTCAGATATGAAACTCAAGATCAGCCTGCTGGCCGTTTTCGGTGTCGCGTCGCTGGCGCTGACGGGGTGCACCGCCACGGAAACGGATGCTGACGGGGGAGCGGCAGGGGAGCCGGTCACCATCGCCGTGGTCACCCACGGCACCGCGGGCGATTCCTTCTGGGACGTCGTCAAGAGCGGCGCCGAGCAGGCAGGCACCGACCTCGGAGCCACGGTCACGTATCAGGGCGACGGCGACCCGGTCAAGCAGAGCCAGCTGATCGAAGCGGCCATCGCGGCCCAGCCCGACGGGCTCATCATCTCGATGGCGAACCCCGACGGCGTGAAGGGCGCCGTCGAGAAAGCCGTTGCCGCCGGCATCCCAGTGATCACCATCAACTCGGGCCTGGAGAAGTCCGTCGAATTCGGCGCCCAGACCCACGTCGGCCAGAGCGAGTTCATCGCGGGCCAGGGAGCCGGTGAACAGCTGGCCGCCGCCGACGTGACCAACGTGATCTGCATCATCCACGAGGCCGGCAACTCGGGGCTCGAAGAACGCTGCACGGGTGCCGCCGACACGGTCGGCGCGGACGTCAGCAACGTGCAGGTCGACGTCGCCAACCTCGCGGATGCCCAGAACATCATCAAGAGCAAACTCCTGGCCGACCCGTCCATCGACGCCGTCCTCACCCTGCAGACCGGGGTCGCCGTGGCCGCGAGCCAGGCCATCGACGAGGCGAAAAGCCCAGCCACGCTGGCCACGTTCGACGTGTCCGCCGACGTGACCCGGCTCATCCAGGGCGGCAAGATGCTGTTCGCGGTCGACCAGCAGCCGTACTCCCAGGGCTACCTGCCCGTGACCTTCCTCACCCTGCAGAAGCGCAACGGCGACGTCGTCGGCGGCGGGCTGCCGGTCTATTCAGGCCCGGGCTTCGTGACGAAGGACAACGCGGCCCAGGTCGCGAAGTTCGCGGAGAACGGCACGAGATGACCGTCGCTGTGAACGCGGGGATCGATGAACGGCCGACGAGGGCGCATCCGCTGCCCACTCTGCTGCGCAGGCCCGAGGTCGGCGCACTCGTGGCGACCCTGGCGATCTTCCTCTTCTTCTCGCTCTCCACTCAGGCGTTCCTGACTCCCGCGGGCATCTCCACCTGGCTCTACTCGGCCTCCCTGTTCGGCATCATGGCCGTGGCCGTCGCCCTGCTCATGATCGGCGGGGAGTTCGACCTCTCGGCGGGCGCGATGACGGGCACCACGGGGCTCATCGTCGGCGTGGTCACCACTCAGTGGGAGCTGAACATCTGGCTCGCCCTCGTGCTGGCCCTCGCGGTGGCGCTCCTGATCGGCGCCGGCAACGCCTGGGTCGTCATGAAGACCGGCCTGCCGAGCTTCATCGTGACCCTCGCGGCCTTCTTCATCCTGCAGGGCTGCAACCTGGCGTTGACGAAACTCTTCACGGGCAGCGTCGCCATTCAGGGGATGGGGGCGGTGCCCGGGTTCGACCAGGTCAAGGTCTTCTTCGGCTCCTCGTTCCCGTTCCTGGGGATGGACGTCAAGATCTCGATCGTCTGGTGGATCGCGTTCACCGCGCTGGCCACCTGGGTGCTGCTGCGCACCCGGCCCGGCAACTGGATCTTCGCCGTCGGCGGCCAGGTCACGAGCTCCCGGCAGGTCGGCGTTCCCGTGTTCAAGGTCAAGCTCGGGCTGTTCATGACCACGGCCGGTGCCGGCTGGCTCGTCGGCATGCTTCAGCTCTTCGACGTATCGACCGTTCAGGCCACGACCGGGGTCGGTCAGGAATTCATCTACATCATCTGTGCCGTCGTGGGCGGATGCCTGCTCACCGGCGGTTACGGATCGGCGATTGGCGCGGCCCTCGGAGCCCTGATCTACGGGATGACCCTGCAGGGCATCGTGTTCGCCCAGTGGGACAACAATTGGCTCAAGGCATTTCTCGGCGGGATGCTGCTGCTCGCCGTGCTTGTAAACCTGCTCGTTCGCCGCCAGTCCGGGGTGCGCGCATGACGCCGGCCCCGATCCGTCCGGAGCCGATTCTCGAGGTGCATGACATCGGGAAGTCCTACGGTTCGGTGCGGGCGTTGGCGGGCGTGTCGGCATCCGTCGGCGCCGGGGAAGTGCTCTGCGTGCTGGGCGACAACGGCGCGGGCAAGTCAACGTTCATCAAGATCCTCTCCGGTGCCCACCAGCACTCGGAGGGCAGCCTGCGCGTCTTCGGGGTGGAGCGCCGATTCGCGCATCCGCGGGAGGCGCTCTCCCTCGGCATCGCCACCGCCTACCAGGACCTGGCCGTGGTGCCGTTGATGCCGGTGTGGCGCAACTTCTTCCTCGGTTCCGAGCTCACCCGAGGCCGAGGCCCGCTGCGGCGCCTCGATGTCACCGGCATGCGGGCCACGACCAAAAACGAGCTCGCCCGGATGGGCATCAACCTACGCGACGTGGACCAGCCGATCGGAACGCTTTCCGGCGGGGAACGGCAATCCGTCGCCATCGCACGCGCCGTGCATTTCGGGGCGAAGGTCGTCATTCTCGACGAGCCCACGTCGGCCCTGGGGGTCAAGCAGGCCGGGGTGGTGCTCTCGTACATCGCCCGGGCCAGGGACCGCGGGCTCGGCGTCGTCTTTATCACGCACAATCCGCACCACGCCTATCCGGTCGGCGACCGTTTCCTGCTGCTGCAGCGCGGCACCAGTATGGGTGATTTCGCCAAGAGTGAGATCACGATCGAAGAGATGACCGCGCTGATGGCGGGAGGGGCCGAACTTGAGGCGCTGGCCCACGAACTGGAGCGTGCGTAGGGCCTGAGATGGCCGCCCCGTCGCCGCGCGGGCGGTGGAAAGGCGCTGATTCATTCGTATACATCTACTAAACTAGTTTGCGTTATTGGTGAGCTACTCTGAACTTCAGGTCGGCTTTACGATATAGGTGAGATGGCTCCCGAAGCCTCCGCGATTTTCGCTGCTCTTTGAATTTCTCTGGCTTGAGCTCGCGCAAGGGCCTTCTGGATGCGCAATTCCTCCATCGCGAGCTGTGGCTTGGCCGCCCAGAGGCTGTTGAAGAGGAACTCACCCTTTGGATTGACTTGGGTGTCATAGGTTTCGCGGTAGCTGCGTGGCGGGTGGCCGTGGTGCTCGTTCAAGAAGGCTCGGATGTCGGTGGCGTAGTCGGTAGCGGTGTCCACGCGCAGACGCGCCAGTCGCATCAGCGTCAGAAGGTGGTTCATCCGGGCTCTGTTCTTGAAAACGTAGGCGCGAGGTTTGATGATTTGCCGTATCTCCCGAATGGGCTGCTCGACGGCACTGTTGGAGTAGACCGGTGGGATCCGATCTCGGCCTTGTGTCTGCCCGCGCATCCACGTCTGGTTCTTCGTCAGCCATCCGTTCGTCATCAACAGTTTTGGCCGGCTGGTGATCGCAGCCTCGAATGCGTCCCATTTCTCTCGCGAGGTGAAGGCTCCGCGGGCGAGCGTCCGAATGGGGTCATCGGAGCTGAGTTTGTCGCTCTTAAAAGCGGCCAGAGCCCGTTCGTTGAGGTGGTGCTCACAGTGGTGAACCAAGTTCACCGCGGCCCACTCTCCCCAGTGTTTGTTGATGGCGCCGATGATGGATCCGCCCTGATCGCAGACGATTGACTCCGGTTTTCCGGGCAGCGAGCCAAGAAAATCAGTCCATGCTCCGATGTCATCCGCCGGCCCGGCTTCGAGCTTCCAGAGGTGCCCCTGCTTGCCGTCCTTGTCATATCCGTAGGCAGCCAGGATCGAGAACAGCGCCATGCTCGTCTTCGTCCGCGGATCGGTCCAGAAGAACGTCGTCGAGTCCAGAACGAGCACGGCCGGCCATGCGGTCTCCTCATGCCGGGCCGCGACCGCAGGCACGAAATCTGACATCCAGTCAGCTACGGTCTGGCCGTTGACTACCTCCCTGCGGTCACCGGTCTTGCCGATGTTCCCTCGAGCCCGGGCTCGGATCGCGGCGTCGGTATAGGTCTGTCCGCGGCCCATGCCCACGAGTGCGCCAGCGATTTCCCTCACGAGATACTCGCCCTCGGCTGGCGCTACAGGTCCTGCGTGCGGAGCAATGTGGTTCTCGCACTCCACACAGGTCGAATCGGCCGCGATCGTCCTGCTCATGACGCCGAGGAACCGATGATAAGTTCCATCAGGGAGCACGCACCGCCAGCGTTGCTTGGCCCGGCCGCCCTTGCGCTGGATGCCGTCTCGCACGATGCGCACGCTGTCATGGCCTCGGGGGCAGATTGCAGCCTTTTCGCTCATCGCTGCCTGCTTTCGATCACAGGATCAGGCTATGCCATCTCACCTATATCGTAAGGCCGCTTCAGGTTCTAGTCAGGGTAAAATTATCCCGTGACCAACCTCCTGGAACAGCCCGAAGCGGATGCCGCGCACGGCCTGTCCGCGGCCGCTCGGGCGGTCGCGGGGCTGCCGCACCGCCGGAGAACTACTCGAGCGTCTGACGCTCGTCTCCGGGCCGACCGCGGGGCGACGGATGCGGTTGGGCACGCAGCTGCGCACCGGCCGCTCCTTGGGGTGGCGAACCGCTGCCGCCCACCTTCCCCGCCACGGCCATCGGCCTGGCCGCCGGGGCGATCGGCGTCGACACGGCCGACGCGATTCTCACCGCGTTGACGCCGACGCTGCGGTACACCGACCTGGACTCGGTGCCGGCAGCCGAGAGCGAGCTGGTCGCCTCGGCCACCGGCACCATTTCTGAGACCCCGGTGCCGACGTCGGTGCCGGCGTCGCTGCCGGCGTCGCTGCCGGCGGATGAGATCCGGTTGCAGGGTGCGGTCTGGAGGGCCGTGCTCGCGCCCGACGGGTCCCGACCAGCGGCGCCACGACGTGCTCGCCGTGATCCTCGACGTCGTCTCCCGGGCCGGGGAGGCCCCGACCATCGGCGGCGCCCCGGCCACGGTTCTGGTCAGTGTGCGGGAACAGGACCTGAACGCGGACTTCGGTCAGGGCCGCGGCATCGGCTGGATCGACGGCGTCGAAACCCCGATCTCGATCAGCGCCGTCACGGACCTGATCAGCATCGGCGGTCAGCAGAAAGTCGTCATCACCGACGAGGGACGCATCATCGCCCTCGGCTCACCCGAACGGTGCTTCACCGCCGCGCAACGCCGGGCGATTCAGCTCCGCGACGGCACCTGCGTCATCCCGGGCTGCAAAATCCCGGCCGGGATGACCGAGGTTCACCACGTGATCCCGCACTCCGAGGGCGGACCGACGCACACCGACAACGGCGTCTGTTTGTGCTGGTGGCATCACCGCTACCTCGCCGCCTCCGGCTGGGCAATCCGGATGGTCCGCGGCGCCGTGCAGATCATGGCACCACCCTGGCTGGAGACCGGGGCCCGCAAATGGCGGAACGAGACCAAGTCCCGCCCCCGAATGACGGACGCGGCCGAACGGGAAAACGGATAGGGGGTCCCTGGTCACGGTCTCGGTCTCGACATGCTCGACCAGCGTCGCGGGAACGTTGGGGAGGGTGGGTCGCCGGGTAGCGTGGGGACCATACGCGTTGACCCGAGAAAGGGGCCCCATGAGCGCACCCCACGATCCGTTTGAGCTTTCTGCACGCCGGTTGACGCTGGACCTCGCCCGGCGGGGCACGGAATTCTTCGGTTGCGAACTGCAGGGGCTAACGGACGATGAACTCGACGGGGACTCCCTGCTGCCGGGCTGGACCCGGCGCCAGGTCGTCGCGCACGTCGCGTCCAACGCCCGTGCGATCGGACGGCTGGCACAGTGGGCCGACACCGGAGCCGAGACGGTGATGTATGCCTCGATGGAGGCGCGGAATGCGGAGATCGTCGCGGGCAGCATCCTCAGTTCCGATGCGCTCCGTGAATCCTGGGCGGACTCGGCCGCCGACCTGGACCGACGCTGGCTGGCGCTGGCGGACGACCGCTGGGTCGTTCCGGTCAGGAACGGGCAGGGTGCCATGGTGCCGCTGCGGGACACGATCTGGATGCGCACCCGCGAACTCTGGATCCACGCCGTCGACCTCAACCACGGTGCCGGCTTCCGGGACCTGCCGGAGGAGGCTCTCGAGCGGCTTCTCGGCGAGATCGTCGGTGCCTGGGCCGCCCGGGGTGACACGGGCCGCCGGCTCACCGCGACGGATTCGACGCACACAGGCTACGGCGATCCGGATGCCGCCCACCAGGTCACGGGGTCGCTCGCCGACCTGGCCGCCTGGGCCGCCGGCCGTGCCCGATCGGGCGTTACTTCCGATGCGGGGGAGACCCCCGTGGCACCGCGCTGGCTCTGAACCGACTGTGACCAGGCTCGCTCCTGCCACAGGCTGGACCGTACACGAGAACGGCCCCGCACCAACAGGTGCGGGGCCGTTCCCCAGACAATCAGGCGGTGACGGTTACTTGCCTGCCTTGCGGGCCGACTTCTTTTCTTCGGCCGGTGCCACTGCTTCGACGGCCGCGCGAGCGGCGCGGACCTCGTTGAAAGAGGTGCCGTAGTACGCGGCCTCCATGATGGTGTGCATGTCGTCGAGCATCGGCATGCGCGGGTTGGCCGGTGCGCACTGGTCACCGTAAGCACCCATGGCCAGGCTGTCGAGGCGGCTGATGAAGTCCTCTTCCGGCACACCCTGCGCCTGGAAGGACGGCTTGATGCCGGCCAGGTCGCGCAGCTTCTCCACGGCCAGGGCGTAGGACTCGACGCCCTCCGCCGGGGTCGACGCCGGGAGGCCGAGGTGCTTCGCGATCTGCTGGAAGCGCTCCGGGGCGATGTAGCTCTCGTACTTGGGCCAGCTGGTGAGCTTGGTGGGGATGAGGCCGTTGTAACGGATCACGTGCGGCAGGTAGGTCGCGTTGACCCGGCCGTGGATCAGGTGGAGCTGCGCGCCGGTGACGTGAGCCATCGCGTGACAAATACCCAGGAACGCGTTGCCGAACGCCATCCCGGCGATCGACGAGGCGTTGTGCATCTTCTCGCGGGCCTTGATGACCTCACCGTCGGTGCTGGCGGTGGTGCCGTTGACGCTGGTCACGATGTTCTCGAAGATCAGCTTGATCGCGTGCAGGCAGAGGCCGTCGGTGAAGTCGTTCGCGTAGACGGACACGTAGGCCTCGGTGGCGTGTGTGAGAGCGTCGAAACCCGAGTCAGCAACCAAGAACGACGGCATCATGGCCGTGAGCACGGGGTCGATGATCGCGACGGTCGGCAGGAGGGCGTAGTCCGCGAGCGGGTACTTGACTCCGGTGACTTCGTCGGTGATCACGGCGAACGGGGTCATTTCCGAACCGGTGCCCGAAGTGGTGGGGATGCAGACGAGCTTGGCCAGTTCGCCGAGGTCGGGGAACTTGAACGCGCGCTTGCGCACGTCGAAGAACTTTTCCTTCATGTCGGAGAATTCGATTTCGGGGTGTTCGTACAGCAGCCACATGACCTTCGCGGCGTCCATCGGCGAGCCGCCGCCGAGAGCGATGATGGTGTCAGGCTTGAAGGCCCGCATTTCGGCGGCACCCTTTTCGACCGCTGAGACGGTCGGTTCGGGCAGCACGTTGTCGATGATCTGCAGTGCGACGCGGCCCTCGCGCCGGTTCAGGATGTCGAGGATCTTGTCGACGAAACCGAGGCGGGTCATGGTCGAGTCGGTCACGATCGTGACACGTTCGACGTTGCGCATGTCCGCCAGGTAACGGATGGCGTTCGGCTCGAAGTACGTCTTGGCGGGGACCTTGAACCACTGCAAGTTGTTGTTCCTTCTGCCGATGCGTTTGACGTTGATGAGGTTGATCGCGGAGACGTTGTTCGAGACTGAGTTGTGTCCGTACGAGCCACAGCCGAGCGTCAACGACGGGATGAACGCGTTGTAGATGTCACCGATACCACCGAGCGAGCTGGGAGCGTTGGTGATGATCCGGACCGCCTTGACGCGGGTTCCGAACTCTTCGATGATGGCCGGGTTTTCGCTGTGGATGGAGCCCGAGTGGCCGAGGCCGTCGAATTCAACCATCTGCTCGGAGAGCGAAATGCCCTCTTCAGCGTCCTTGGCATGCAGCACGGCGAGAACGGGTGCCAGCTTTTCGCGGGTCATCGGCTCGTGCGGTCCTACTCCGGCGACCTCGACCAGGATGATCGATGTGTCGGCCGGGATGGTGAATCCGGCCTGCTGTGCGATCCAGACCGGCGACTTGCCGACGACGGCGGCGTTGAGCTTGGCCTCGCCACAGTTGGTCGAGTTGGCCTGGACTCCGAAGATGTAGTCCTCGAGGAGAAGCTTCTCGGCCGGGGTGACCAGGTAGGTGTGCAGGATCTTGAACTCGGCCATGGCTTCTGCGTAGAGCGGCTCTTCGATGATGACGGCCTGCTCCGACGCGCAGATCATGCCGTAGTCGAAGGACTTGGAGAGCACGACGTCGTTGATGGCACGCTTGAGCTTGGCGCTCTTCTCGATGAAGGCGGGAACGTTGCCCGCTCCGACGCCGAGGGCGGGCTTGCCGCAGGAGTACGCGGCCCGGACCATGGCGTTGCCACCGGTGGCGAGAATGGTTGCGACGCCCGGGTGGTTCATCAGCAGGCTGGTGGCCTCGAGGGACGGCGTTTCAACCCACTGGATGCAGTTTGCCGGTGCACCGGCGAGGATGGCGGCGTCGCGCACGACGCGCGCTGCGGCCACAGAGGACTGCTGGGCGCCCGGGTGGAAACCGAAAACGATCGGGTTGCGGGTCTTCAGCGCGATGAGCGACTTGAAGATCGCGGTCGAGGTGGGGTTCGTAACGGGGGTCACACCGCAAATCACGCCGACCGGTTCAGCGATCTCAGTAATGCCGGTAATGTCGTCTCGGCTGATAACGCCGACGGTCTTAAGGTTTTGCATCGAGTTCGTAACGTGCTCGCATGCGAAAAGATTTTTAACGGCCTTGTCTTCGAATACGCCACGGCCGGTTTCGGCAACGGCGTGAACGGCAAGCTCGGCGTGTTTGCTGAGAGCAGCCACCGAGGCTTTCTTAACGATGTGGTCGATTTGTTCCTGCGTGAAGTTCGCGTAATCCAGAAGCGCGACCTGAGCGGCTTTAACCAGAGAGTCAATTTGAGTGGCAAGTGACTCGGTGACTGGTTTGTCGATTATTGTCATTGTGTCCCTTTTTGGCGGCCCACCTTGGGCTTATCGCCTCTTACCTATAACCTTAGGGCGCTGGCCAGACGGCCGCACGTCGAGGGACGTGCAGTCAGCGGTCCAGGGTCGGTCACCGTCAGCAGATTAGCTGATCGGGGGCATCTTCGCCGCGAGGAACGAAACCTTCGGAAATTGTCTGACAACTCGCAGTAAGTTCGGTTTCTGTCGCGCGCGTGCACGCGCGCGCCGCGCGCGCGAAGCCGGGCCTGAAGCCCCGGCAGGTCAGCCTCGGCCGAGACTGCGGACGGTGCCCACGGCGGCCTGAACGGATGCGGCTGCTTCAGACGCATCCGCTGCTGTGGTCGTCGATGCCAGCGTGAACCGCACGGCGGTCTGGGCGACCTCAGCCGGGATGCCCAGAGCGGTCAGCACGTGGGACGGTTCGTCACTGTCGGCCGCGCAGGCCGACCCGCTCGAGCAGACGATGCCGCGCTGTTCCAGCTCGAGCAACACCGCCTCGCCGCTCGTGCCCGGGAAGACGAACGAGGCGGTGCCCGGCAGACGCTCCGTCGGGTGGCCGGTGAGCCGGGCCGACGGTGTGCCGCTCAGAACCGTGGCGATGAAGGCATCCCGCAGCGCGGTGATGCGGGGCGCTGCCTCCGCGCGTTCCGCCTCGGCGAGGCGCAGTGCGGTCGCCAGCGCCAGCGCCCCGGGCACGTTCTCCGTTCCGCTGCGGCGCCCGCGCTCCTGACCGCCGCCGTGCAGCACCGGTTCGACCGCGATGCGGCGGCGCAGGAAAAGCACCCCGATGCCGGGAGGTGCGCCGAGTTTGTGGCCCGACAGGCTCAGGGCATCGACGCCGAGAGCCCCCACGTCGACCGAAAGCCAGCCGGCCGCCTGCACGGCGTCGGTGTGGAGCGGCACGCGGGCGCCCTGGGCGATGGCCGACAGTTCCGCGAGCCGCTGAACGGTGCCGACCTCGTTGTTGGCGTATTGCACCGAGACGAGGGTGGTATCCGGGCGGATCACGGCGCGGAGCTGTTCCGGATCCACCCGGCCGGAGGCATCCGGGTCCAGGAGCGTCACCTCGAAGCCGTGCAGGCGGCGCAGATAGTCGCAGGATTCGAGTACCGCCTCGTGCTCGATCGGCGTCGTGATGAGGTGACGGCCGCGTGGAGCGCCCAGGGCGATGCCCTTGATCGCGAGGTTGTCGGACTCGGTGCCGCCGGTCGTGAACACAACGTCGGCCGACCGACACCCGAGCACGCCCGCGACCATGGCCCGCGCCTCGGCCAGCGCGGCGGCCGCGGCCTCACCCACTCGGTGGTGGCTCGACGGGTTGCCGAACCGGCCCGCGAGCTGCTGCCAGAGCACCTCGAGAACTTCCCGTCGCACCGGGGTGGTCGCGGCGTTGTCGAGATAGATCATGGCCGGACCGGTCAGCCCTCGGTGAGGATGACGACGTCGAGGCCGAGGTCGAGGGAGCGCACGCTGTGCGTGATAGCCCCGACCGAGATGATGTCGACGCCGGTCTCGGCGATGCCGCGCACGGTCAGCAGAGAGACGCCGCCGCTGGCCTCCACGCGTGCTCGGCCGCCCGTGAGGCGTACGCCCTCGCGCAGGTCGTCGGGGCTGAAGTTGTCGAGCATGATCGTGTCGACGCCGGCGGCAAGCACAAGCTCGATTTGGTCGATCCGGTCCACCTCCACCTCGAGGTGCGTGGTGTGGGAGATGCGGTCGCGCACCTGCCGGAGCGCCTCGGTGAGGTTCAGGCCGCCCGCGGTTAGCACGGCCAGGTGGTTATCCTTGGCCATGATCGCGTCGGAGAGGCTGAACCGGTGGTTGTGGCCGCCGCCGTCGCGCACCGCGGCACGTTCCAGCACACGCAGGCCCGGGGTGGTCTTGCGGGTGTCGACGATGCGGGCGCGGGTGCCGGCCGTCTCGGCCACGTAGAGCGCTGTCAGTGTGGCGATCCCGCTCATGCGCTGCACGAAGTTCAAGCCGATGCGCTCCGCCTGCAGAATGCCGCGGGCGGACCCCGACACTTCCGCCAGGGTGTCACCGGCGTCGAAGACGGTGCCGTCGGCCACGAGTATCCGAACGACGATGCGCGCGTCGGTCAGTCGGAAGGCCGCCGCGAACACGGCACCACCGCTGAAGACGCCGGATTCCCGGGCGACCAGCTGCGCGGTCGCGGCGGCGTCGGCGGGGATCAGCACCTGCGAGGTGAGGTCACCCCAGGGGGCGTCCTCCTCGAGCGCGGCGCGCACGACGGTGTCGATGGCGTTCATGGTCAGCATGCAATGGCCTCCTCGGCCTCAGTGGGGTGGTCCAGATTTAGGGTGCTCCGCATGCCGTCGGCTGTGTCCGGGGCTGTGCCGCGGTTCCAGGCGACGGTGCGGGTCCAGGCGACGGTGCGGGTGAGCTCGAGCCGGCCGTCGGGGTAGTCGGAGCGGTGATGTGCGCCGCGCGATTCCTCCCGGGCCAGGGCGGAAGCCACGGTGACCCGCGCCAGGTCGAGCAGGTTGGCGTCTTCATATGCCCGAACCCGCATATTAGGTGCAATGGTTTCGTCCGGGCCCGTCGGACGGGTGGCCCAGTCGGCCAGGGTGACGGATGCCTCGGCGAGCTTCTCCCCACTCCGCAGCACTCCCGCGCACTCCCACATCAGCTGCTGTACCGCGTCACGGTCGACACCGGCAGGCAACCCCCCGGTGGTCGAGCCGGTCACGACCGAGACCCCCGCCGACACCCGAACCGGCAGGCGCAGCGCGCGCACGGCCCGGTCGGCGAACACGGCCGCCTCGAGCAGAGAGTTGGAGGCCAACCGGTTGGCGCCGTGGGCGCCGGTGCGGGCCACTTCCCCCACGGCGAACAGGCCGGGCAGGCTGGTGCGGCCCCAGATATCCGTGAGCACCCCGCCCATCCAGTAGTGCGCCGCCGGGGCGACCGGGATCGATTCGACGGCCCAGTCCAGGTCGGCAGCACGGCAGGCCGCGGTGATGGTTGGGAAGCGTCGCTCGAGAAGTTCGCGGCCGAGACCGGTGGCGTCCAGTCGCACCGGTTCGCCGCCCTGCCTGGTCATTTCCCGGGCGATGCCTCTGGCCACGATGTCGCGCGGGGCGAGTTCCGCATCGGGGTGCAGGTCGAGCATGAAGCGGTGGCCCAACGCATTTCGCAGCACGGCGCCTTCCCCGCGCACCGCCTCGGAGACCAGCGGGGTACCGGGAACCGCGAGTGCGGTCGGGTGGAACTGGTAGAACTCGAGGTCGGCGACGGATGCCCCCGCGCGCCACGCGGCGGCCACGCCGTCGCCCGTCGCCAGAGCCGGGTTCGTGGTGTGCGGGAAGAGCTCGCCGGCACCGCCGGTCGCCAGGATCACCGTGTCGGCCAGGATCGTGCGGAGTGCTTCGTCGGGCCCGAGGAGGACAGCCCCGGTCACGCGACCGTCCTGCACGGTCAGATCAACCAGCATTGTGTGTTCCTGCACGCGCAGGCGGGCGCCCACGCCCCGCAGCGAGCGGGCGGCCCGTTCACGCACCGTCGCCACGAGGGCAGCCTCGATGGCTGCGCCCGTGGCGTCCCCGCCGGCGTGCAGCACCCGCGAGCGGGAGTGGGCAGCCTCCAGTCCGCGGGTCACCCCGGACTCGTCGCGGTCGAAGTCCACACCGAACCGGATTAGGTCCCGCACCCGAGCCGGTCCCTCGGAACAGAGCACGTGCACTGCGACCGGGTCGCAGAGTCCGGCCCCGGCTCGCAGGGTGTCCTGTACGTGTGACTCGACCGAGTCGTCGGGGAACATGGCCGCGGCGATCCCGCCCTGGGCCCAGCGGGTGTTGCTGTCGGGCAGGGCCGCTTTCGTGACGAGGGTGACCTGGTGGCCGGCATCCGTCGCACGCACCGCGGCGATGAGTCCGGCCAGCCCACTGCCGACGACGAGCACGCGGGTCACGGTCAGGCCTCGATGGAGACGGGCGGCTTGGCGGAAAGCATCCGTTCGAGGGCGACGCGGGCGTTGCCGGCAACCTCGCCCGATACCTGGATGCGATTGAGCACCTCGGGCGCGCGGTCCGCGGTGCCGACCAGCGCTTCGAGCACCCAGGCCAGGTAGCCCGAGTGGATGCGGTACATGGTGGAGCAGGGGCAGACCACCGGGTCGAGGCAGAAGATGGTGTGCTCGGGGTGCTGTGCGGCGAGCCGCTGCACCAGGTTGATCTCGGTGCCGATGGCGAACGTGGACCCGGCCGGGGCTGCCTCGATGGCCTTCTTGATGAAGTCGGTCGAGCCGTAGGAATCGGCGGCGTCGACGACGCCCATCGGGCACTCCGGGTGCACGACCACGCGCACGTCCGGGTGCGACTGGCGGGCCGCGGTGATCTGGTCCACCGTGAAGCGCTTATGCACGCTGCAGAACCCGTGCCAGAGCACGACCTGGGCGGCCTCGAGCTCCTCGGCCGTGTTGCCGCCGAGGGCCTTGCGCGGGTTCCACATCGGCATCCGCTCGAGGGGCACCCCCATCGCCTTGGCGGTGTTGCGGCCGAGGTGCTGGTCGGGGAAGAAGAGAACGCGGCGGCCGCGGGCGAAGGCCCACTCGAGCACGGTCTCGGCGTTGGAGGAGGTGCAGACGATGCCGCCGTGCTCGCCGCAGAACGCCTTCAGCGCGGCCGAGGAATTCATGTAGGTGACCGGGATCACGGGCACGCGGCCGTCGACGCCCTGCTCGCTACCGTAGAGGTCCTCCAGCTGTTCCCAGCAATCGGTGACGGAGTCGATATCGGCCATATCGGCCATCGAGCAGCCGGCGGCGAGGTTGGGTAGTATGACCGCCTGCTCCGGCGTGGAAAGCAAGTCGGCGGTTTCGGCCATGAAGTGCACTCCGCAGAAGACGATCGCCTCGGCATCCGGACGGCTCTTCGTGGCCTGCGCCAGCTGGAAGGAGTCGCCCACGAAGTCCGCGTGCGCCAACACCTCCTCGCGCTGGTAAAAGTGCCCGAGGACCACGACCCGGTCGCCGAGCGTGGCCTTGGCGGTACGGATGCGGTCGCCGAGTTCCTCCGTCGACGCGCGACGGTAGACCTCGGGCAGCTCACCCTGCCGCGGTGACCCGGTGGGGATGACATCGCCCATCGACGACCCCGGGCCATAGCCCGGCGTGCCGGAATCAAACTCCCACGGAGCGGTGAGCAGGTCGGGGCTGCACGTGCTGCCGGTGGCAGCTCCCGTGCTGATGAGTCGAATGGTCTGGTCGACCGATGCGATGGTCATGCGGTTACTCCTCGATATTCATACAAAGCGATAGTCGGACAAGCGGTGGCCAGCAGGAGGGTGCTGGGAGGAAGAGTCAGGCTCAGCCGATGGCCGGCTCGAGCGCACCCGGAGTGGTGGCATGAACGGAATCGTTGTAGCGGTAGAGGCGGGGCGGCCGATGCGGTACGCCGGCTACGCGCTGGCCGGTGTCGACCACGGTGCCTGACCCCTCGATCGTGCGGCGGAAGTTGGCCGGGTCGAGGGCCTTCTGCAGCACGGCCTCATGCACCTCGCGCAGCTGCGCGAGCGTGAAGGTCTCGCCGAGGAACGCGTGCGCGATGCGGGAGTACTCCACCTTGGTGCGCAGGCGCCAGAGGGCGTATTCCACGATGAGGTTGTGGTCGAAGGCGAGCGGCGACAGGTGGTCGGCCGGAAACCACCGCACGTTCTCGTCCTCGACGGCCAGCGCCGCCTCACCGGACTCGACGAGCGCCCAGTAGACGACCGAGACGACCCGGCCGCCGGGGGAACGCCCCGGATCCCCGAAGGTGTAGAGCTGCTCGAGGTACTTGGGGGTCAGGCCCGTGGTCTCGCGCAGGGCGCGCGCGGCCGCGCCGGCCAGGCGCTCATCGGCCCGCAGGCCGCCGCCGGGCAACGCCCACTGACCGAGGTAGGGTTCCCGGGTGCGGCGTACAAGCGGCAGCCACAGGGTCGAGTGGCCGGATTCCGGATCCGGCCGCAGGGCGAAAATGACCGTCGACACGGCGAGGGCCGCCTCAAGCTGGGTGTTTATTCGCGCATCCACTGTCATTCACCAAGTAAAGGTCATTGTGACTCTAACTGAATGGATTCATCTTATAGTCACTCTGACCAGAAGTCACGCCCTATGGGGCGGCGTGCGGGTCCGGTCAGCGGGCACGCGGCAGGGATGTCGGTGTAGACGCGGCAACGCGGCGAGCGTTCCTGCCGGTGAGACCCCAGATCGTGACACGGGCCATCGCCTCGGCCACGATCGCGGCACTCATCTTCGAGGAACCGACGGTGCGCTCCACGAACGTGATCGGCTTCTCGACAACGCTGAGCCCGGCCCGAACCGCATGCAGCAGCATGTCGATCTGGAAGCAGTAGCCCAGGCTCTCGACGCCGGAGAGGTCCATTCGCCGGAGGGCATGCGCCGTGAAGACGCGGTAACCGCCGGTGACGTCTCGCTGGGGCAGCCGGAGCAGCACGCGCGAGTAGACCGATCCGCCCCGCGACAGCAGACGCCGGTGCCACGGCCAGTTCCGCACCATTCCGCCCGGGACCCAGCGGGAGCCCAACACCACATCCGCCGTCTCCGCGGCCTCGAGCAGGGTCGGCAGTTGCTCTGGCAGGTGCGATCCGTCAGCGTCGAGCTGCACCAGTCGGTCGTAGCCGCGGGAGAGCCCCCAGGCGAAGGCCTCGAGATAGGCGGCTCCGAGGCCGCTCTTCCGGGAGCGGTGCAGGGCGTGCACCTGGGAATCGGTGGCGGCCAGCGCGTCAGCCAGCTGCCCCGTGCCGTCCGGGGAGGAATCATCGACGACCAGAACGTCGGCCGCCGGCACGCTCGCGCGCACCCGGGACACGATCGACGCGACGTTGCCCTGCTCGTTGTAGGTCGGGATGATGATCAGAGTCCGAGCCATGGGGCTACCTTGTCATTTCGATGATCTGCGTGCGGTTCAGCATGGTCGACTCGGCGACCGTGAACCCGAGTTGTTGCAGGATGCGGATGTTGTCCCCCCGCCTATTCTCACCGCTGGCCTGGTTCAGCAGCACCCAGACCCGGTTCGTGCCGGTAAGTCGGTCGGTCACCTGCTCCAGCGGCACAGCCACGTCCCACAAGTCGTTGGTGGCGTCGAACGGTACCGCGAGGGTGACGTCCCGCAGGCCCTCGAACGCGGCCGGGTAGAGCCGCAGGGCGAGACGGGGCTTGCGGGAGGGCCGCACGCTCTCGTCGAAAACGACCGCGTCTCCGGGCTGCGCGCCGGCCCGCACGACCTCGGACGCCTGGCGCAGGTCACTGCCGTAGTTCTTGCCGAACTCGCCGCGCTGGTCGAGATAGGTGGGCAGCATGAGAGCCGTGATCAGGCCCAGCGCGGCGGCCTGCGGCCAGAGCGGCCGGAGGCAGGCGATCCCCATGGCGATCGCGATCGCCGCCGCCGGCGTACCCACCGACAGGTACCGCAGCGAGTACATCGGCGTGACGAGGTGCGTGCCGATCAGGAGCGCTGCGCTCGGCACGATCAGCCAGGCCAGCATGACCGCCAGGGCCGCCCTGGTTGCTGTTGGTGCGGCCCGCCGCCCGCGCACGGCGAAGACCATCACCACCGCCAGCAGGATCAGACCCCACGCCAGAACGGCCAGCGGTACGTTGCCGAACCACTGGTGCACTGCGGCGGTGAGCACGGCGATCGGCGGGCGCCGCCCGATGAAGGCGATCTGATCGCGCTGCTGAAGGCTGGCCGCCATCACGGGGGCAGCCAGGGCGAGCCCGGAGGCCGTGGCCAGGGTCCAGGCGCGAATGCCCGCCCACCTGTCGCCCTCCGGCGGTATCAGCAGCACGGCGAGGCCGAGCACCGGGATCAGCAGCAGCACAAAGAGGAAGAAGTAGATTCCCAGGGCCAGGAGCGCGGTGTAAGCCGCCCAGAGCGCGAAGCGGGTGGCGCGATCCTGATAGCGGCTCCGCAGCAGGTGCACCAGCAGAACGGTCAGCCACACCACAACGGCCGTGGCGACGGCGGCCGAACGGGCTTCGGCGCCCATGTAGGTGACCCGGGGGAGCAGCGCGAAGACGATGGCCGCGAGCACGCCGACCCGGTGGGAGATCAGGGTGCGTGCCAGCACGAAGGTGCCGGCCGTCGCGAAGCCGACAAAGAGGGCGCTCAGCCCGCGAGTCGCCAGCTCCGAAGAGCCGAAGAGGCCGATCCAGACGTGCAGCAGCAGATAATAGGCGCCGTGCACCGCGTCGACGTTGTCCAGAAGTCGGAAGAGCCCCGGCAGGGAACGTTCCGCCGACATCACGCTGGCCGCCTCGTCGCCCCAATACGAGGGCCGCCACGATCCTGCCGCCGAGACGAGGAGGCCGAGCAGCCCGAGGATCGCTGCCAGTCCTTCGGCTCGGCGCAGGGGCAGGGTCAGCGCCTCGGGGCGAACCAGGCGGGAGACCAGCGGAGGGGGAGACACGCATATACGTTAGGCCACCCCGCTGAACCCTGGAACCCAGGACCGGTACGGACCGAGGGCTACGGATGCCGCGACCCCGGCCGACGCGTTGCCGGCGGCTAGGCTGACGCCATGATCGATCCCCTCAAGACGCGCGATCCTGCTCCCGCTGCAGCTGCAGCTGCCGGCGCTGGCTCCGGCCCTGTGGCTGCCCTGGGGGTTGCGGTGGCCCAGTTCGCCCCCGGCCGCGAGCCGGCCGTGAATCTCGCCGCCATGCGTGCCCTCGCCGAGACGGCCGTCGGCCGCGGAGCCCGGCTGGTCGTCTTCCCCGAGTACTCCTCTTTCTTCGAACCGGTCCTGGGGCCCTCTTTCTTCGCCGCGGCCGAACCTGTGGACGGCCCCTTCGTGGCCGCCCTCGCCGCGCTCGCGGTAGAACTCGGCGTGCATGTCGTGGCCGGC
Source organism: Cryobacterium sandaracinum (assembly GCF_004403415.1). Taxonomy (NCBI): domain Bacteria; kingdom Bacillati; phylum Actinomycetota; class Actinomycetes; order Micrococcales; family Microbacteriaceae; genus Cryobacterium; species Cryobacterium sandaracinum. The sequence goes on along the minus strand of NZ_SOGO01000007.1, from coordinate 160,890 downwards.
ATGCTGGAGGCCACGGATGACCCGAGCCGCTTCTTCAACACCCTCGTCGCGGTGGATCCGGCCGGCGAACTCGTCGCGAAGTACCGCAAGCTGCACCTCTACGACGCTTTCGGCGACCGTGAATCGGACTGGGTGCGGCCTGGCGCCGTGGAGGAACCCGAGACGTTCGAGGTGGCGGGACTGCGGGTGGGACTGCAGACCTGCTTCGACATCCGTTTCCCGGAGGTGACGCGCCGCCTGGTCGACGCGGGGGCCGAACTGGTGCTGGTGCCCGCCGAGTGGGTGCGGGGACCGTTGAAGGAACAGCACTGGCGCACGCTGCTGACAGCGCGCGCCCTGGAGAACACGGTCTACGTGGCGGCCGCCGACCACGCCCCGCCAGTGGGCGTCGGCAACAGCATGGTGGTCGACCCGATGGGCGTGGAACTGGTCACCATCGGCGAGACAACGGATGTCGCCGTCGCCTGGGTGCTGTCGGAGCGCCTCACAGCCGTGCGCGCCCGCAATCCATCGCTGGCCCTGCGTCGCTTCGCGGTCGTGCCCCGCTGAGCGTGCAGCCAGCTCAGAGTTCGGTGGCGATGGTGTCCTGCGAGGCGGGCGCCGCGCGCACCGTGAACTTCTGATCCGGGCGATGACCGCGGTCGGTGCGCTCCGGATGTTCGGGTTCACCCATCGCCCGCTCCTCGCCGGTGGCCACCAGACCCTGGGAACTGTTAGCGGAACGGGTGAGCTGGGCGAGCCATAGCGGGTTGATGCTCGGCGGCTGACCGCCGGAGAACTTGAAATACAGGGGAATGGCCGGGTGCAGCCACGCGGAACTGCGACCGTTTCCGGCTTCGGCGGCGTTTCGCCACGAGAGCAGGAAGCTTTCGCCCCGGCGGAGTTTCTGTACGATCACGATCTGGAGATGCGCCAATATCCGGTCGTCGAATTCGACCGTGACCCTGTCATACGTCAACGAACCCATGGGGAGCCGCTTTCAATCGGTGGGGCTGTTCAGAGGCCGGCCGCACAGGGTGACCAGATCTCAGGACTGCTCCTCAGTTTGGTCGCTATGAACTCGCTTGACAAGGGAAACAGCCGTGCCGCGGGATCGTCCAGGACACAGCGACTACTACTGCGGGAACACGCCTGACCGGGGCAGGCATCCGTTCGGCAACAGGTGAAGCAGCGTCTCATACGGTTTCTCCACGTGCGCGAAATGCCCGGTGCCCGGCACCGTGACCAGATCGAAGCCGCGGATGACCGCGCGGAGCCTGGCCGCATCCGTCGCCGCCACGAAAATGTCGGCGTCACCCTGGGTTGCGTGCACGGCGCACTCGATCCGGGCCCAGCGGTTGGCGTCGTAGGTTCCGGCGAGGTCGGATGCCACGGCGAACGCCTGCGGGCGCAGCTCGGTCGCAAGGGCCCCGATGACGCTCTCGTGCAGCAGCTCCGGTCGGCGGAACAACGGCGCCGCCAGCGTGCGCAGCAGCCCGGTGCGGTGGAGCAGGCGGATCAGACCGTGGCCGGCGCGCCCGGCCCGGGCGACGGCCCGCAGTACCGGCAGCAGGGCGCTGTACCCCGGCAGCGCGGCGAACCGGGCGACCGGGTGCCGCACGGTGTCGATCACCGAGAACGTCGTGGCCGAGACGAGGCCGACGAACGCGGTCGACCGGGTCTCGCTTGCGGCAAGTTCGAGTGCCACGAAGCCGCCGAGGGAGTGGCCGATCACGGTCCAGGAGCGGTAGCCGAGCGCCCAGGCGATCTCGGCCACCACCGCAGCGGTTGCCTCGATGGAACGAGAGGGTCCCGCCGCCGGAAGCGGCGAGTCCCCCCAGCCGGGCAGGTCGGGGATGATCAGGTCGGTCAGGCCGAGACCGGAGGCTTCGGCCGCGGCCAGCAGCGGCGTCCAGGTCGTCCAGGATCCCGCGGCGCCGTGCAGCAGGATGGTCGCGGTTTCGCTCCCGGTACGGCGGCCGTGCCGCACCGAAACCGTTGCCTGGCGCAGCCGCATGGAGCTCGTGGTCAGTCCGAAGGCCCGGGCGTCGGACGACAGAGGGAACGGGCAGTATCCGGTGCGGTCCGGGTCCTCCCGGGTCGGTGCATCCGGGGTCGGGAAGCTCCGTGGCGACGTCGTCGGCCGGGTCTCGGCGATGGTGCTCATAATGCTGGTTCGGTGCGTCGGCTCCTGTGGATTGCCCGACCGTGACGGGTGAGGGGAATGTGCGGGAGAGCAGGGCCGTTGGCCCCAGGGGGAAGCTTCTTCCCCTGTCCGAGACGGCGCACGCTCCGTCCGGCGACACCCTGACCAACAGAAAGAGCTATTCGTGAATCTTTTCTCCCCGTTGTCCCTCGGTGACCTGGAACTGCCCAACCGGCTCGTCATGGCGCCGCTGACCCGGGTTCGGTCCGGAATCGAGGGCGTTCCCGGCCCCCTCGTCGTCGAGCATTATAAGCAGCGTGCTTCGCTCGGCTTGATCGTGACCGAGGGCACCTACCCCAGCCACGCCGGTCAGGGCTTCCCCGGCCAGCCGGGGCTGGTCACCCCCGAGCAGATCGCCGGCTGGACCAACGTCGCCGACGCCGTGCACTCCGCCGGCGGGCGCCTGGTCGCCCAGGTAATGCACGCGGGCCGCGTCACCCACGAGGGCACCAACGGCGGCCGCGAGGTCGTGGCTCCCAGCGCCATCGCCATCCAGGGCGAAACCCACACCTACGCGGGAAAGGCTGCCTACCCGGTACCGCACGCCCTCACACTCGACGAACTCCCCGGCGTGATCGCGGACTTCGTGCAGGCCTCCCGTAACGCCATCGCCGCGGGACTCGACGGCGTCGAGATTCACTCCGCGAACGGTTACCTCCTGCACGAGTTCCTCTCGCCGGCCTCCAACCAGCGCGACGACATCTACGGCGGCTCCCCGCAGAACCGGGCCCGTTTCGTCGTCGAGGTCGTCACCGCGGTGGCCGAGGCGATCGGCGCCGGCCGCGTCGGCATCCGGGTCTCGCCGGAGCACAACATCCAGGATGCCCTCGAAACAGATGCCGCCGACCTTATGGCCACCTATGGCGCGCTCGCCGACGCACTCGCTCCGCAGGGCCTTGCGTACCTGAGCATCCTGCACCGCGAGCCGGCCGGCGAACTGGTGCAGCAGCTGCGTGCCCGTTTCGCTGGGCCGCTCCTGGTGAACAGTGGCTTCGGCGAGGTCACCGACCGGGACGAGGCGATGGCCATCATCGCCGACGAACTGGCGGATGCGGTCGTCGTGGGCCGTGCCGTGATCGCCAACCCCGACCTCGTGTCGCGCTGGCTCAAGGACCTGCCGCTGAACACTCCCGACCCTCTTACCTTCTACGGTGCCGGAGCCGAGGGCTACACGGACTACCCGGCACTGGCGCACTAGAACCCCTGTCGGCACCTCCAAAGCGGCGGCTGCCGGGCTGCTAACGGGCGATGATGCCGGCCAGCTGGGCGGCGGCGCGCTCAAGCACGTCCACCTTTTTACAGTAGGCGAATCGCACCAGCGAGGCATACTCTGACCGGTGCTGGGCGGAGCAGAACGCGCCGATCGGAACCGCGACCACCCCGGCGAGATCGGGCAGCACCCGGCAAAACTCGGCGCCGTCAGGGTAGCCGAGCGGCGCGGCATCCGCCACGATGAAATACGACCCCTGAGGTCGACTGACCGTGAACCCCGCTTCGATCAGGCCGCTCTCGAGAACATCACGCTTGGCCTGCAGGTCGGCGGCGACACCAGCGTAGAAGGTGTCCGGCAGGTCGAGGCCCCGCGCGATCGCCGGCTGGAACGGAGCGCCGTTCACATAGGTGAGGAACTGCTTCACGGCCAGGATTGCGGTGACAAGAGCGGATGGGGCGGTGAGCCAGCCGATCTTCCAGCCGGTGGTGTTGAACGTCTTCCCACCGGAGGAGATCGTGATGGTGCGCTCGCTCGCGCCCGGAATCGTCGCGACGGGCACGTGGGCGACACCGAAGGTGAGGTGCTCGTAGACCTCGTCGGTCACGATGAGCGCGTCGTGACGGTGTGCGAGGGACACGATGAGTTCCAGGGTCTCGCGCGGCAGCACGGCCCCGGTGGGGTTGTGCGGATTGTTCACGATAATCAGTCGGGTGCGGTCCGTGATGGCGGCGCGCAGTTCGTCGGGGTCCGGCTGGAAATCGGGCGCCCGCAGGCGCACCGTGCGATGGATGCCCCCGCCCAGCGCGATCAGGCCGCCGTAGGCGTCGTAGAACGGCTCCAGCGTGACAACCTCGTCGCCGGGGTCGAGCAGTGCGAGAACGGTTGCCGCCAGCGCCTCGGTGGCACCCGCCGTCACCAGGACCTCGGTATCCGGATCGACGGACAGGCCGTAGAACCGGTGCTGATGCCGAGCGATGGCGCCTCGCAGCACGGGCAAGCCGCGCCCCGGCGGGTACTGGTTCGCACCGTCGGAGATCGCCTGGCGTGCGGCTTCGAGAACCTCGGCAGGGCCGTCCTCGTCGGGGAATCCCTGGCCGAGGTTGATGGCGCCGGTGCGCAGGGCGAGGGCACTCATCTCCGCGAAAATGCTCGCGGCGACGGTGCCGTCCGCGGCGAGCAGGCCGGCCCCACGGGCCGTGCGTCGCCAGGCCCCGGAGATTGTCATGATGTCACCTGCATGGCTCCAAACTACGACATGTGGAAAGTTCGAGCGGGGCTGCGCCGGATGCCCTAGGTTGGCCGCATGCGGACCGTGCAGCGCGACCTCCTCGTTCTGGGCCCGCTGCTGCTGCTCGGCACACTCGCGCTGACCGGTTGCACGCCCGAACCGGTGCCCCAAGCGCCCCAGGCGTCCGAGACGACCGCGCCGACGGATGCCCCCGTCTTCGCGTCCGATGAGGAAGCTCTGGCTGCGGCCACCGAAGCCTATGCGGCGTATCTGGCAATGTCAGACCAGATCCTCGCGGAGGGTGGGGAAAACCCAGACCGAATTCGTGCGTTTTCCACTGAAACGCTAGCCGAGATAGAGATGGAAGGTTACGCCCAGGTCCGGTCCAACAAACTCAGAAGCGTCGGCGAAAGTCGGTTTTCGGACTTAATCCTTCAGGATTGAGCCTAACTGAAAAAGCCGGCCGAGGGATAGTTACCACCTACTTGTGCTCGGACATCTCGGAAGTGGACGTGGTGAACGTGAATGGTGACTCCGTCGTGAAGGATGCGAGACCAGATTTCACTCCCTTCATCGTGTCGTTTGATCTCGTCTCGCGAGAGCCGGTCAAGCTCCTTGTGTCGAGCGCTGATGTCTGGGACGGGGCCGGAATATGCAAGTAATGCGGACGAACGTCGCCATCATGATTTGCTTCCTGACCGCCTTGATAGTCCTCACGATCCCCGAACCGACTCTTGCCGCCGATGGTTCCTGCAGTCGTGCTGACCTTCAGATTGGGGGCTGCCCGGAGGCTAACGGTGCCATCAACAACGGCGGGGTGGACCTTTCTGCGGGGTACGAGACCGGCGGGGGACAGGGGTCCGGGAACGAAGCCGGTGGCGGAGCGGGATCCGGGGCGAGCGGGTCCGGTTCCGGCAGCGGCAGCGGCAACGCCGGTGGCGGCCAAGTCGGTGCAGCACCCGTCGTCGATCCGCTGGCGTTCGTGCGCGACGACTTCACGGTCAACTGCATTCCGGGGTCGCCGTGCGACCCGAACCTCGTGGTGAGGGTTAGTGATCTGGTCAACTTCCAGCCCGCGGCGCCGTCCCAGACGATGGAACCGCGCGGCTGGAGCGTGGCGGGTTTGCCCGCGAACTTCATCGCGTCGGCATCCGAGCACTCCCGTACCGGCGCCTTGCTGGGATATCCGGCGGAGGTTCATTTCACCCCGGTCGGCTACCGCTGGTCCTACGGCGACGGTGCCCAGGCAAGCACGAACTCGGGCGGCGCGACCTGGGCGGCACTGGGCCTCCCGGAATTCTCCGACACCGCCACCAGCCACGCGTTCGCCAGTCCGGGAAGCTATGCCGTGGTCGTCGCGGTGGTGTACTCGGCCGAGTATCGCTTCGCGGGCCTTGCCTGGCGGCCGGTGCAGGGTACGCTGTCGACCTCGGCCAGCCCGCTCGGCGTGATCGTGGGGAATGCCCAGACGGTGCTCGTCAACCGCGAGTGCACGACAAACCCGGCTGGTCCGGGTTGCTAACTGTGTTGATCGACCCGGCACCGCGCAAGTCACGGCGTCGTCATTGAATGCTCCCAGGCTGCACAGATCATTCGTTCAGGTTCAGGAGTCAAGGTGGAAATGCTTGGAAGGAGCACACCATGACCGACAATCCGCAGGCACCCGGCACCACTCCCGATCCCGACGACGCAGTCCCATTCGAAGTCAATGCGGCCGGCGAGGCTTCCGCCACGGCCCAGCCCTCTGCGGATCACTCCTCCGGCGGCACCCCCGGCGACGAGAAGCCGACCGAGGTCATCCCCGACACAGTTTCCGCCTCTGAGCAGTCGCCGGCCCAGCCCACCGCGGCCCAGTCCACCTCCGCCTCGGCCGAGCCCGCGCGCGTGTACGCCACGGATTCCTTCGGTCGCCCGGTCGCGGAAAGCACCACCTCGAATCCCTACGCGCCGAATACCCAGCCGCAGTCCTACGCCCGTCAGAACGGGTACGCCGCCGACCAGCCCGTCGGCCCGCGCACGCAACCTCGCCGATCGGGTAATATCGCCCTGATCGCGGCCCTCGCCATCGGCGCTCTCGTCGGAGGGGCATCCGGCGCCGGCGTCACGGCCTTCGTGGTCACCAACCAGACCGTCGGAATCCCGACCAGCCAGGCCGACGGCCCCAGCACGGTCGTGGTCAACAACACCGACAGCGTCAACCAGATCACGGCGGTCGCCGCCAAGGCCACGCCCAGTGTCGTCACCATCGCCGCCTCCGACGGCAGCTCCGGCGGAACCGGTTCCGGCGTCATCCTGTCCGAAGACGGCTACATTCTCACGAACACGCACGTCGTCACCCTCGACGGCGCCGCAGCCGACGCCAGCATTCAGGTCACCGCCAGTGACGGCAAGCTCTACGCCGCCACCATTGTCGGCACCGACCCGGTTTCCGACCTCGCCGTGATCAAGCTGGACGGTGCGAGCGGCCTGACGCCGATCAAATGGGCCGATTCCGGCAAGCTCAACGTCGGCGACAGCGCCATCGCGATCGGCGCACCGCTCGGCCTCTCCGGCAGCGTCACCGACGGCATTGTCAGCGCACTGAACCGCAGCATCTCCATCGCCTCCTCGGCTGCCCCGTCGACACCCGAGAACTCCGCACCCGACGAAGAGCAGAGCCCGTTCTTTTTCGACCTTCCCGACCAGAACGGCGGCGCGGCCCAGGCTCCCTCCACCGGCAGCATCTCACTCTCGGTCATCCAGACGGATGCCGCGATCAACCCCGGCAACTCCGGCGGAGCCCTGCTCAACGCCAAGGGCGAGCTGATCGGCATCAACGTCGCCATCGCCAGCGCGGGCGGCGACTCGGCGGCCGCCGGCAGCATCGGCGTGGGCTTCTCCATCCCGTCGAACCTGGCCAAGCGTATCTCCGACGAACTGATCGCCACCGGCACGGCCAGCCACGGTCTGCTCGGCGCCAGTGTCACCAGCGCCGCCGGCAGCCCGGAGAGCGCCACCGTCGGCGCCCTGATCAGCGAGGTTTCGGCGGGCGGTGCAGCGGAGAAGGCCGGACTGCGAAAGGGCGACATCGTCACCAACCTCAATGATCTACCCATCACCGACGCGAACGACCTCACCGCCCAGGTGCGCGCTCTCGCGGCCGGCGAGACGGCCGACCTCACCTTTGTGCGCGATGGAAAGTCGGCCACGGTATCCGTCACGGTCGGCGCACTCTCCAGCTGACCACTCGCTCCTTCCAGAGAACAACAGCTGCGCCGCCGGTGATCCACCGGCGGCGCAGCTGTCGTTTGCGGCCCCGATGCAGGCAGGAAACACCCGGCTGGTAGGCTCTTACCTCCCGCCAGAAGAATGGAACTATGACCAGCCAGGATCCCTCTTCCGGAGCCGCATCCCTGCTCGGGGTTTCCTATGTGATGCCGGTGCTGAACGACGTCACCCATGTGCGCGCCGCCGTGACCAGTCTGCTCCGCCAGGATTACTCGGGGCCTTTCGAGGTCACCCTGGCCCTCGGCCCGAGCATCGACGGCACAACCGAACTGGTTGAGGAGATGGCCGCGGTTGATCCGCGCATCCGCATCGTGGCGAACGAGATCGGCTCCACTCCGGCAGGCCTCAACACGGCTATCCGTGCCTCGCAGTACGCGTTCGTCATTCGCGTCGACGCCCATTCGGTGCTGCCGCCGGACTACGCCCGCATCGCCGTGGAGACCCTTGAGCGCACCGGCGCCGACAATGTCGGCGGCGTCATGGACGCCCAGGGGGAAAGCCCGTTCCAGAAAGCCGTCGCGCGCGCTTACGGCACGAAGATCGGCCTCGGCGGCACTCCCCTGCACATCGGCGGCCCGGAGGGCCCCGCGGAAACCGTCTACCTGGGCTGTTTTCGGATGGACAGCATCGTGCGCGTCGGCCTCTTCGACGAGGGCATCAAGCGCGGCCAGGACTGGGAACTCAACCGCCGCCTGCGCGACCAGGGCGGCATCGTCTGGTTCACACCTCGGCTCCGGGTCGTCTATCGGCCCCGGCCGAGTCTGGCCCGGCTGGCCCGGCAGATGGTGTCCACCGGCCTCTGGCGAGGGGAACTCGCCCGCCGATATCCCGAGGACAACGGCATCCGTTACTTCGCCCCGCCCGTAATGGTCCTGGGTGTCACTGTCGGCACTCTGGCCGGGCTGGCTGGCCTGGTTCAGCTCCTCACCGGGGCGAACCCGTGGTTGCTGCTCGGTTTTCTGATTCCCGCCGCCTACCTGGGGCTCGTCGCCGTGGCCACGGCCCTGGTGACCCGGTCGGACGGGTTTCGTGCCGGGCTGTGGTTTCTCGTAGTCTTGCCCTGCATTCACTTCTGCTGGGGGATCGGCTTCCTGCTCGGGTTTCTGAAATTCACCACCAACATCACGGCCCATACCGGAAGGCACCAATGACGTCAGCGAATCCCGCGGCGACTCGACCCTCCTCAATCGCCGAGCTGCGCCACGTGGCCCAGCCGCCGGAAGTTCGGCTGCGGGCGAACGCCGAGCACTGGACGGCGTCGCTCTACCTGCGCGACATCTCCCCGTATCTGACCTGGATACTTCTGAAGACCTCAATCTCGGCGAACGGCGTCACCGGCCTGATGATCCTGGTCGGCTGGTCCACGGCGGCCGCGCTGCTCATTCCCGGCATCTGGGGCGCGATGCTCGCCCTCCTGCTTGGGCAGCTGCAGATGTTGGTCGACTGCTCCGACGGCGAGGTCGCCCGCTGGCGCCGGCAGTCCTCCCCGGCCGGCGTGTTCCTCGACAAGGTTGGGCACTACACGACAGAGGCCCTCATCCCGATCGCGTTCGGGATCCGGTGCGCCTTCTACCCGTTCGAGGCCCCCGCCGACTTCCTGTGGACCACGCTCGCACTGCTGCTCGCCCTCGTCATCGTGCTGAACAAGGCCCTCAACGACATGGTGCACGTGGCCCGCGCGAACGCCGGCCTGACCAAACTCGCCGATCGCAAGCACGAGCAGACCCCGACGTCGAGCTTCATCGCCCGCGCCCGCCGCCTGGCCCGGTTCCTCCCGTTCCACCGGCTGTACCACTCGGTCGAACTGACCATGCTGATCTTCGTCGCCGCGGTCGTCGGCAGCTTCCTCGGCGAGCCGGCGGTCGACCGGTTCGTGCTGATCGTGCTCGTCCCGCTGGCCTTCCTCTCACTGGTGGGCCACTTCGTGGCCATCATGGCGTCCAAGCGTGTCCGGTCCTAGCGCTTCACCGGTCGGGCCCGCCCTGCCGACAGTGGGGGTCGTGCTGCTCACCCAGGGCACCCGTCCCGACGACCTTGCCCGCGGCATCCGCAGTCTGCTGGCCCAGCAGGGAGTTCTCCTGGACATCGTGTGCGTGGGCAATGGCTGGCAGCCGACCGGGCTGCCGGACCAGGTGAAGACGCTCGGCCTGCCCGAGAACCTGGGCATTCCGGCCGGCCGCAACCGCGGGGTCTCCCGCGTCGCGGGCGAGTTTCTCTTCTTCCTCGACGACGACGCCAGCATCCCGGACCCGCACTTTCTGCGAGATGCCATCGGCGTGCTGCGGGCGGATTCGACCATCGGCCTCCTGCAGCCCCGAGTGGTCGACCCGGCCGGGATCGTGTCGCCGAGACGCTGGATTCCGCGCATCCGCAAGGGCGAAGCCACCCACTCCAGCAACGTCTTCTCGGTCTGGGAGGGTGCCGTACTGCTACCCCGGGCCGCCTTCGACGCCACCGGGGGCTGGGCCGAGCCGTTCTTCTACGCCCATGAGGGCATCGAGCTGGCCTGGCGTGTCTGGGACCTGGGCCTGCGCGCCTGGTACGCCGGCGAGCTGGAAGCGAATCATCCCGTGATCGCGCCCACCCGGCACGCCGACTACTACCGATTGAACGCCCGCAACCGGGTCTGGCTGGCCCGCCGTAACCTTCCGGTCCTGCTCGTGCCCGTCTACGCCGGGTCCTGGCTTCTGATCCAGGTACTGCGCTGGGCTCGAAATCCGGGCGCGCTGCGCGCCTGGCTCACCGGTTTCCGCGAGGGGTGGACCACCGACCCGGGGGAGCGGCGTCCCCTCAGGGCGCGCACGGTGTGGCGGATGACGCTGGCCGGACGGCCGCCCATCGTCTAACGATTCCGTCGTCACGTCCCCTTCGGGGGGCCAGAGGCGCTCGGTCGAGTGGCATCGTCGGTACTCTTGACGGGTGGGTATTCAACGAGACGTCAGGCTTGGGCTCAAGCTGGTCAGGGACGTCACGGCGTCCCGCAAGGCACAGCGGCTGCTGAACGGGCGGCTGTCCACGCGTGAGCCGCTGCCCCGGAATCACTTCAAGATCGCGGTCTACTTCGCCGACGGCGACGTCAATCTGTACCAGATGCGGCAGTGGTACAAGCCGCTCGCGAAGCTCGCCGAGACCTGGCCCGTCCTGGTGCTGAGCCGCAGCGGGGCAGGTGCCCTGCCGCTGATCGATGAGTCCCCGCTCCCGGTTGCCTACGTTCGCCGGGTCGTCGACCTCGAGCAGGTGCTGGCCCAGCAGGACATCCGGATCGTGTTCTACGTGAACCAGAACACCCGCAACTTCCAAATGATGCGCTACGGGGGCCGCTGGCACGTTTTCATCAACCACGGTGAGAGCGACAAAATGTACATGGTCACGAACCAGATCAAGGCCTACGACTACGCCTTCGTCGCCGGCGACGCCGCGATCGCCCGTCTCGACAAGGTGCTTTGGGACTACGACTTCGACAAGCGCGCACTGAAGATCGGCCGCCCCCAGGCCGACTTCTACTCCGGCGCGACGCCGTTCGCCCCGGACGAGCGCCAGGTCATCCTCTACGCTCCGACCTGGGAAGGCGACCGGCCAGCCGCCGCCTACGGCTCGATCGCGTCCCACGGCGTTGCCCTGGTGACGTCACTGCTGGCCTCGGGCCGGCACCGCGTGATCTACCGCCCGCACCCCCGCAGCGGCGTGGTGAGCAGCGAGTACGGCGCGGCGAACAAGACCATCATCGCGGCCATCGCGACGGCGAATGCGCGCGATGCCTCGGCCCGGCACATCTACGACGCGAGCCCCGACCTGGGCTGGCAGTTGTCGGCAGCGGATGTCGCCATCGTCGACATCTCGGCGATGGTCTACGACCGTCTGGCCTCGGGCAAGGCCCTGATGGTGACCCGCCCGGTCGACCCGGCCGCTCAGATCGACTCAGGCGGCTATCTCTCCGACTGCGAGTGGCTGAACGTCGACGATGCGGGAAGTATCCTCGGCGTGCTCGACGATCTCACCCATGACAGCGAGGCCCATGACCGGCTCAAGATCTGGGTCGAGCGTTACTTCGGCGACACCGGTCCCGGAGTCGCCACGGAGCGTTTCCACGCCGCTGTGGCGCACCTGATGGACGAGTGGGAGCGCTTCGACACATCCCACCCGCAGGCCGTGAGCCTGGAAGTGGTCGAACCAGCCATCGACGCTCCGACGGACGAGGTCAGCGACGTCGAGAAGCTCTAGTCTGCACGGGGCGGTGTCGGCGTTGTCGGGTCCGGTGCTCCGGGCATCCGTCGCCGGGGGGACAGCCGGCCGGACAGGCCGGTCAGGGACAGCCGGGTGATCCCCGGGATGCGGCGGGCCGGCGATTCCCGAACGACGATCCGCACCCGGGGGTCCAGTTCCTCGCGGAAACCGACCGGCGGCTGGCCGAACGCGAGCCGCGACGAGTGAACGACCCGCGAGCCCAGGATGTGGTTGCCCGCACCCCCGATGATGGCGCCCACACCGAACGGCAGGGCCTTGCCGATGAAGCTGGCGCCGCCCCTGGCGGCGAACTGCCGGATGAAGCTGCTCTTCAGCCGATCGGTCAGCGGTCCCATGATGGCCCGGGGAATGCTGGTCGTGATGAGTTCGCCCCAGTAAGCGGCGCGCGGGACGCCGGAGCCGGAGACCTGGCCGGCCAGCCGGCGCACCAGGTCTGAGCCTTCGCGGCCGAGCATCATCGTCATCACCAGAGCGCGTGCCCGCTCGGGGTCCTCGACCGTGATGCCGTGCACCTCGCTCACCGACTGCGTGAACAGGGCGGTGGCCTCGAGGAACCCGGCCGTCTCCACGCCGGAGATGGCCAGGGTGACGGCGGTGCCGACCCCCGGGATGACCGCCGTCGCGCCGACCGCGGCACCCCCGGTGGTGACGGCGGCGAGGTAGCGCCGCTCCAGGATCCGGATGATCTCCACGGGCGACGCTTGTGGGGAACGGCGGCGCACGGAACGGATGTGCGCGAGCACGGCAGGACGGTGAATCGCCATCACGCGGTCGAAGCCCGTGACGATCCCGGTGGGGAGCTGGCCGCCTTTCGGCAGGCCACCCGTCTCGGAAATAATCGGCTTGGTTTTTTTGGCCATCAGAGTGCCCTCCGTCAGTGTCCCGATGAGTTTACGTGCCCCGGCTGGGTGCCACTGGCGGAAAACTCGGTGCGCGCCTATACAAGGAGAATGCCTGAGCCGAAGTCAGAAGCATCCCGAATCCTCGGTGTTCGCCTGCGTCGTCGGCGGCGCCAGCTGTCCCTCAATCAGGAGGCCGTCGCCCACCTGGCCGGCCTCAACGTGTCCAACTACGCGCGGATCGACCGGGGACTTGGCAACCCCACTTTCCATACCCTGATCCGGCTTGCCACAGTGCTCGGCATTGAGCCGGGCGATCTGATGACCGGGTTCAATTCCGCTCAACTGCCGCCCTCCCGGGACGGCCTGGAAGATCCGGATGCCGTGATGGCCTCGGCCCGTTAGGCCGGCTTGATCCCGTATTGCGAGTTGTAGAGCGCCAGCACCTCGGTGATGGGGGCATCCAGAACCAGCGCACCCTTGTCAAGGTAGAGGCCTCGGGTGCAGAAGCGCTTGAGGTCCCGCTCGTTGTGGGACACGAAGAACAGAGTTCGCCCACCGGCGAGCAGTTCCTCGATCCGCCGGTAGCACTTCTCCCGGAACGCCTTGTCGCCGACGGCGAGCACCTCGTCCACGAGCAGGATGGGCTCCTCGAGCCGGGAAATCACGGCGAACGCGATGCGCACCTTCATACCACTGGACAGGTGCTTGTAGGGCGTGTCGACGAAGTCGGCGATCTCCGCGAAGGCGATGATCTCGTCGAAGCGCGCCGCGATCTGCTTCTTCGTCATCCCGTGCAGGCCCGCGGTCAGGTAGACGTTCTCGCGCACAGTGAGGTCGTCCACGAAGCCACCCGTGATCTCGATCAGCGGGGCCACACCCTCGGTCACGCGCACCGAGCCCTCGTCGGGCAGCACGACGCCGGTGACCAGCTTCAACAGGGTCGACTTGCCCTGCCCGTTGCGACCGACCACGCCGATCGCCTCGCCGCGCTGCACCGTGAACGCAACGTTCCGCAGCGCCCAGAATTCGTTCGGGCGGATGCGCCGCCTCCGGGCGGCGAACAGGTCCTTGAACGAGCGCCGACCGCGTCGATTGCGGCGGAAACGGATGCCGACACCCGTGAGGGTGATCACCGGTGCCGACACTAGATCTCCTTCAGGACGGCGCGCTCGGTGCGCGTGAAGACAACCAGGCCGGCGACAAGAAAGAGGACCGACATCAGCGCGCTGATCAGCACGAGATTCCAATCGAGCTGCTCGGGGAAGAACGCGGCCCGGTACAGGCTGAACAGGCCGCTGAGCGGATTGAAGCCGGCCCAGAACTGCAGTTCCGTGGGCAGGTCCGCGGTGCCATAGATGATCGGCGATGCGTAGAACAGGAAGCGGAGGATGAGCTTCACGGCCCGCTCAAGGTCGCGGAAGAAGACCACGAGGGGAGCGACGATCAGCCCGATCCCTGCGGTCAGGATCGTCTGAAGCAGGATCGCGAGGGCGAAGAGGGCCGCACCCGCGCTGAGTTCAGCCCCGGAGATGAGTGCGAACAGCAGAAGCACCGGGATGGACGCCACGAACTCGATGCCCTTGGACAGCACGAGCCGGTTCACCCAGATCGTGCGGGGTATTCGGGTGGACCGAATCAGCTTCGCTTCGCGCAGGAACGCGCGGGTGCAGTCGGACACGGTGCCGTTGAACCACATCCACGGCAGCAGCGCCGACAGCAGGAAGACGATATACGGTTCGTTGCCCACCGTGCGCTGGAAAACCTGGGTGAAGACGAACCAGTAGATACCAGCCATGACCAGAGGGTCGAGAATCGACCAGAAGTAACCGAGCAGCGACGTCGAGTAGCGCACCCGCAGATCCCGCTGCGTGAGCAACCAGAGGGAATGACGGTACCTGGCGAAAGACGTGCGCTGCTCAGGGCGCACTTCCGCATATCTACTCACGCGCTCTATCGTAGGGGCGCGGCGCGCGCCCCCGCGAAAGGCGCCGCTAGACGAAGAGGTTCGCCCGTTCGAGATCCTCGGCGAAGTCGACCTCGACCGCGTAGAAATCGGAGATGTCGAGAGGCTCGACCAACAGGTTGTTCTTCTCGATCGCGAGTTCGATGCCGCGCTCGAAGTAGTCCTGGTCGGCGACCTTCGTCAGGTGGTGGACCAGTACAGCCTTGTACGCGCTGGAAATGTAGTTGATGCCCACTGCCTCGCCCAACCCGCCCTTGACAGTCTTGGAGAGTTCTTTGATGTAGCCCTCGGCGCTGGTCGTGTACTTGACCTCCTCGTCGGACACCTTGGAGGTGTTGACGGTGACGAAGGACTGGTCGCGAGCGACCATCGCGGCAGCGCGGTCGAGAATGGCCGGGTCGAAGACGACGTCACCGTTCATCCAGAGCACACCGCCGGTGGTGGACGCCTGGAGAGCGCGCAGAAGGCTCTTCGAGGTGTTGGTCTGGTCATACTCTTCGTTGTAAACGAAGGATGCCTGAGGGAAGGCCTCGATGATGTGCTCGAGCTTGTAACCGACCACGATGGTAACTTTCGCCTTCTTGCCGAAGGCGTGCGCGATGTTGTCGAACTGCTGCTGCATGATTGTTCGACCGTCGTTGAGTTCGGTGAGCGGCTTCGGAAGCGAACGTCCGAGTCTGCTGCCCATACCTGCTGCCAAAATGACTACCTGGGTGGTCACGATTGTCTCCTCAAAAAAGAATTCGAGTGACCGAGACTCTCTCAGATTCAGATCGAGTTTGTCTAGGGTTCACTTGTACGTTCACGTATAGACACACCGTTATGCCAACTCGAGAGTACCCTACGCCCTCGGTTGGGGGGAAGAGCGGACTCCTTTCCGTGTTGCTTTCGTGACCCGGGCGCCCGTGGCTGGGCAGCGCCTGACTGTGTTTCCGGGTGACCCCCGAAGCCTGCGATGTCAGACGGTCCTTGGTAGGTTAGCGAGGTGACTCCAGCGCCCCCGACATCCGAGCCCGACGAGCAGAAGGTGCCCTCTTCTGCGCTAGATTCTGCTGAAACACAGGCCACGACGCCGGCTGTTGTGCGCACCGTCCCGGTGCGCAAGGCCCCTGTCCCCAAGGCGCCGCCGCGCACGAAGGCTACCCCCCGTGTGGCCGCCGGGCGACCGAGTACGGCCCGCGCAAAAGCGGCTGCAGAGGCGAGGGAGGGCACCCCCAGGGCGCCCCTTCCGAAGAAACCCGCGGCCAGGGCCAGCCCAAAGCCCGCACCGAGACCGGCTCCGAAAAGGCCCGTCGCAGCGCCGGAGTCTGACTCTGAAGGCACGTCGCCGACGGCCGACGCCCCGACACTCGCCTCTCCTCCCATCACCGCGGCTCGCACGACGTCGGCTCGCACGACGTCAGTACGGGCCACGGCCGCGCGCACGGCAGCGGCGAAATCTGAGTCCGTCGCGAAAACCGGCGCGGCCCGGTCCAGTGCGGCCAAGGCCAGCGCAGCGCGGGCTGCGGCCATCCGGGCGGCGACCTTGGCTGCGGCCGCGGCCGCGGCCGCCGTCGCCGAACCTGACGCGAGGTCAGTCGAACCTGTCTCTGAGCCTCTCACCACTGACTCTGAGAGTGTCGAACCTGACGCGGAGCCTGCCACGCAGGTTCTGCCGGAGTTCATCCCGTCGCCGGGCGAGGAGGCCGAGCCGGTCCTGGTCACCGCGCTGTCCGTGCCCCGGCCATCCGCTGCCGACGCATCCGCTGCCGACGCATCCGCTGCCGACGCATCCGCTGCCGACGCATCCGTGTCGGCAGGCATCGAACTGGTGCCCGTACTGGTGCAGCTGCCTGGGTCCGCCGAAACGGAGCTGCTGCCTGCCGCCGCCCCCGCTGCCGCCCCCGCTGCCGCGGAACCGCCCGTCGTGAAACGGGCCTCCCGCAAGCGCGGCCCGGTGATTCCGCCGGCTGCGCTCGATCTCGCCCCGCCGGTTGTGCTCGCGGTCAGCGGTCTGCACAAGAGCTTCGGCCGGACCGTGGCGGTATCGGGCATAGACCTCGAGGTTCGCGCGGGGTCGTTCTTCGGGATCGTCGGGCCCAACGGCGCCGGCAAGACCACGACGCTCTCCATGGTCACCGGGCTGCTCCGGCCGGATGCGGGCACCGTCACGGTGAACGGCATCGACGTCTGGGGGAGCCCGATGGCCGCCAAGCGCATCATCGGCGTTCTGCCTGATCGACTGCGCCTGTTCGACCGCCTGACCGGAGCCCAGCTGCTTTATTATTCCGGGGTGCTCCGGGGTCTCGACGACGTCACCGTGCGGCAGCGCGCGGCCGACCTGGCAACCGCCTTCGGCCTCGAAGACGCGCTTAATCGCCTCGTCGCCGACTACTCGGCCGGCATGACGAAAAAGATCGCACTCGCCTGCGCGATGATCCATTCGCCGCGACTGCTCGTGCTCGATGAGCCGTTCGAGTCCGTCGACCCGGTCTCCGCCGTCAACGTCACGGAGATCCTGCAGAAATACGTCGCCAGCGGTGGAACGGTCGTGCTGTCGAGCCACGGAATGGATCTGATCCAGCGCGTCTGCGATCGTGTCGCCATCATCGTGGAGGGTGCGGTGCTGGCCTCCGGCACCATCGACGAGGTTCGCGGCGAGAAAACGCTCGAGGAACGGTTCATCGAGCTGGCCGGTGGACGCAAGGTGGCGGAGGGCATGGAGTGGTTGCACAGTTTCTCGGACTGAAAGTCCGCCTGCTCGCCAATCTGTTCCGGCGCAGCCCCTGGCAGGTCGCCGGCATCGTGATCGGCCTGCTCTACGGCCTCGCCCTGGCCGTCGGCCTCTTTGTAGTGCTCGTCGGGCTGCGCTTCACGGGAGATCCCGTCGCCATTCGCGACGGCCTGGTCGTCGCTGGATCACTCGTCGTGCTCGGCTTCCTGCTGTTCCCGCTGGTCTTCGGGATCGACGACACCATGGACCCGCGCAAATTCGCGACCATGGGCATCCCTAGCCGGAGGCTTTCGTTCGGTCTGGCGCTGTCCTCTCTGGTCGGGGTGCCCGCGTTCGTGCTCTCGGTCGTGCTGCTCGGCACGGTCGTGACCTGGTCCCGCGGCCTCTTAGTGACGGTGCTCGCCCTCGCCTCCGCCACCCTGCTGCTGGCCACCTGCATGCTCGTGTCCCGGGTGAGCACGTCGCTGGGGGCGTTCCTGCTGGCAACGCGTCGATCCCGGGAATTCACCGGAATCATCGGGGTGCTTCTTCTGGTGATGATCGCCCCCGTCGTGCTTCTGGCGCTCAACTTCGATTGGGGTCGCTACGGCCTCGACCTGATCGGCGGGCTGGCGGGCATCCTCGGCTGGACGCCCCTCGGTGCGGCCTGGGCCGTTCCCGGGGATGCCTCCACCGGGCTCTGGGGTGCGGCCGTGCTCAAGCTCTCGATGGCCGCATCAACGACGTACCTGCTGTGGCTGGCCTGGCAGGGACTGGTGGCACGGATGCTCGTCACGCCCGGCCGCGAGGCTCAGGCCCGCCAGTACGGCGGGCTCGGGTGGTTCGACAGCATGCCGCACACTCCGATGGGTGCGATTGCGGCCCGTAGCCTCACCTACTGGCGCCGCGACTCCCGGTACTGGATGTCGGTGATCGTCATCCCGGTCATTCCACTGATCGTCATCTTGCCGCTGTCGTTCGCGGGGTTGCCGATCTCCTACCTCGCTCTTCTGGCGGTGCCGTTGATGAGTGTGTTCCTGGGCTGGACCCTGCACAACGACGTCGCCCTGGACCACACCGCGGTCTGGCTGCACGTGGCCTCCGGCACCCGCGGATTCGAGGACCGGATGGGCCGGTTGGTTCCCGCACTCTTCGTGGGGATCCCGATGATCGCGGCGGGGTCGGCGATCAGCGTGTCGGTCTACGGCGACTGGGCGGTGATGCCGTCCATCCTGGGGGTGAGCACCAGCATCCTGCTGACCGGGCTCGGGCTCTCGAGTTATTCATCGGCGCGCTTCCCCTATCCGGCGACCAAGCCGGGAGACAGCCCTTTCGCTCAGCCTCAGGCGTCGGACACGGCGGCCGCGCTGATCCAGTCGTTCACCTTTGCGGGGTCGATCCTGCTTTCGCTCCCGGCTCTCGCCTGCGCGCTGCTCGGCGTCTTCGTCGACCCGGTCTGGAACATTCCGGCGCTCGTGCTGGGCGTCGCCAGCGGACTGATCACGCTCGTGGGCGGGGTCTTTCTGGGTTCGCTCGCGTTCGAACGGCGCGGGCCGGAGATGATCGCCTCCGCCGTGCGGGCCTAGGCGTCCTGACGTTCGCGTGGCGCGCGTGCTGCGCCGCTGCGCCGCCGGCACGCCACGCGCGGAGGGGCGCAGCTCCCGCGCGACTCGCTCGCGGTATCCTCCGGGCTCCGGCTCGCGGGCAGGATCGGCAGGCCTGCCGGTGTGCCCGCGGGTTGTTTAGACTGAGTGCATGACTGATCACTTTCGCGCGAGCATCGCAGAACCCGGAAACCCCGGCAGCGGCGGCGGCACCTCGACGCTCGACCGTGAGCTCGAGCAACTCCTCAACCAGGAGCACATCGAGCCGGGCGACCACGAGCGTTTTTCGCATTACGTGCCCAAAGACAAGATTCTCGAATCGGCTATTTCCGGCAAGCCGGTGCGCGCCCTCTGCGGCAAGAAGTGGCTGCCCGGACGCGACCCGGAGAAGTTCCCGGTCTGCCCGGCCTGCAAGGCCATCTACGAGAAGATGAAGGCCTGACCTGCCGGTTGAGCGCTACCGGTACAGGGTCGGGATGACGGGGTCGCCGCGCCCGAGGCGGAAGGCCTCGATCGGCAATTCCTGCATGACGGCTGCGTGGTGCGCGCGGGCGCGGGTCGTGCCGGCCGCCCCGAGGTAACTTTCGTCGATCACGCCGTCGGTGATCAGAGGCACCAGCAGCACGCGGTCCCGGCCCGAAGGCTCTGCGGGCGGAGTGGAGTCGGCCGGATCCTCGCCGATCAGGACGACCTCGGCGCGCGCGATCCCGGCGGAGTCGAGCCGGCGCACGGCCCGCTTTCGGCCGCCGACCGAGCTCTTCGCGGGTGAGGTCTTGGCGACGGGCACCCAGTCTCCGGCGTCGTCGCGGTGCGCGACGAGTTTGTAGACCATCCCGGCGGCGGGGGAGCCCGAACCGGTCACCACCGATGTGCCCACGCCGAAGGCGTCCACGGGCGACGCGGACAGGGCGGCGATGGAGAACTCGTCGAGGTCGCTGGTGACGGTGATGTGCGTGTTGACGGCACCGAGCGAGTCCAGTTGGCTGCGGGCCTCCGCCACCCTGGTCGGCAGGTCGCCGGAGTCGATCCGGATCGACCCGAGCGCCGGTCCGGCCACCCTGACGGCCAGTTCGATGCCCGCGGCGACGTCGAAGGTGTCCACGAGCAGAGTGGTGGCCGGTCCGAAGGCCGCGATCTGGGCACGGAAGGCGTCTTCCTCGCTGTCGTGCAGGAGAGTGAAGGAGTGGGCGGCGGTGCCCATGGTGGGCACGCCCCAGCTGCGGCCGGCCTCCAGGTTGCTGGTCGAGGCGAAACCGGCTATGTAGGCGGCCCGGGCGGCGGCGACCCCGGAGTACTCGCCAGTGCGGCGCGAACCCATTTCGGCGAGGGGGCGGCCCAGGCTGACCGAGACCATCCGTGCGGCCGCGCTGGCGACGGAGCTGTCGTAGTTGAGCACGCTGAGAATCAGGGTTTCGAGGATGACGCATTCGGCGAAGGTGCCGTCCACCGTGATCAGGGGCGAGCCCGGGAAGTAGGCCTCGCCTTCCCGGTAGCCCCAGATGGTGCCGCGGAAGGCGTAGTCGGCGAGCCAGGCGATGGTGGGCTCGCGCACCACACGGTTGTCTCTCAGCCAGGTGAGTTCGGCATCCGTGAACCGGAAGGCCCGGATGAGATCGAGCAGCCGCCCGGTGCCGGCCACGATGCCGTAGCGGCGGCCGGAGGGGAGGTGCCGGGCGAAGGCCTCGAACTGGCACTCTCGTGCGGCGGTTCCACTTTGGATCGCGGCGTCCACCATGGTGAGTTCGTACCGGTCGGTGCGGAATGCTGAGGTTTCGGTCACCCGGAAAGCTTATCCGCCCGGCCCGATACGTGTTCTTGTCGGAGCAGAAGGCCTACAGCGCCCCGAAGGCGACGATGCAGTTCTGCCCGCCGAAGCCGAACGCATTCGCCAGGGCGAACTTCACCGGCTTCTCCCGGGCGACCCGCGGCACGTAGTCGAGCGTGCAATCCGGGTCCGGGGTCGTGTAGTTGATGGTGGGCGGGATGATGCCGGTTCGGACCGACAGGGCGCAGAGCAGGCCGGAGAGGGCACCCGCGGCGCCGATCATGTGGCCGGTCATCGACTTGGGGGCGGTGACGGCGATGGAATCGGCAGCGTGCCCGAGTGCCTGGCGTATCGCCGAGGTCTCGGCCCGGTCGTTGGCTTGGGTGGACGTGCCGTGGGCGCAGATCATGTCGATGTCGCTCGGGTTCAACTTCGACTTGATGAGTGCGCGGGTCATGGCCAGGCTCGCGAACTTGCCGGTGGGTTCGGGCGCGACGATGCTGTGGCCGTCGCTGGTGAGGGCGCCGCCCAGCACCTCCGCGTAGATCTGGGCGCCGCGGGCTCGGGCGTGGGAGAGCAGCTCCATCACGAAGATGACCGCTCCCTCACCGAAGACGAGTCCGTTGCGGTCGGCGTCGAACGGCCGAGAGGCCTCGGCCGGGGAATCGTTGTTCTTGGAGGCCGCGTGCATGGCGTTCAGGCCCGCGAACATGACGGGCGTGATCGCAGCCTCGACCCCGCCGGCGATGACGACGTCGGCGTCACCCATGACGAGCATGGTGCGTGCCTCGAGGAGTGCGTAGGCCCCGCTGGCGCAGGCAAGGGCACTCGCGTTGACCGGTCCGTGGACGCCGAGGTCGATCGCGATCTCGCAGGCGGCCATGTTCAACAGGGCGGAGGGCACGAAGCGCGGCGGGATGCGCCGGGAGTCGCCGGAGTTGACGAGCTCGGTGGCTTCCTGGATCTCCGCGAAGCCGCTCACGGCGCTGTTGACGACGACCGCCGTGTCGATGCCTTCCATGGAGGCGCCGAAACCGGCGTCAGCCACCGCCTCGCGGGCTGCGGCGATCGCGAGCTGCGAGGCTCGGGATGCGCGCTTGACCTGCTTCACGGTCATCCGCTCGGCCGGAATGAAGTTCTTCACCTCGCCGGCGATCTGCGTCGGCAGACCGGCGGGATCGAATTGGGTGATCCGGGCTACGCCGCTGCGGCCGCCGGTGAGACCCGACCACGTGTCGCGCCAATTGTTGCCCAGGGGCGTCAAGGCGCCCAGCCCGGTGATTACGACTCGATCATTCACGGCGATCATCTCCTCAAACAACGAATGTGACGTCATTCTGTTGCGGCGTCCGTCGGTTGGCGGGAGCCATATTCCGAGTGTAGTTACGGCCATATTCCCCGAATGGAACGTGCTGACGCTACCGGGGCGAGACTGGGAACATGCCGTCAATCTTCCTGTCCGAGAGGTGATCTCCGGCCGCGCCGGACCGGGTGCCGCGCGTACACGGGTGGGGGTCAGGGATTCCGACTAGGCTCGACTGTCGTGACGGATGCACCGATTGGAATCTTTGATTCCGGAGTGGGCGGCCTGACTGTCGCCCGGGCAATCAAGGATCAACTGCCGAATGAATCGATCCTTTATATCGGAGACACTGCGCATTCTCCGTATGGCCCGAAGAGGATCGCGGATGTGCGCGGTTTCGCCCTTGACGTTCTCGACGACCTGATTGCCCAAGATGTGAAGATGCTGGTCATCGCCTGCAACACCGCTTCGGCCGCGATGCTCCGGGATGCCCGTGAGCGCTACAGCGTTCCCGTGGTCGAGGTCATCCAACCGGCCGTGCGCCGTGCCGTGCGCACCACCCGCAACAACCGGGTCGGCGTGATCGGAACACTGGGCACAGTCAAATCGCGCGCCTACGACGACGCGTTCGCCGCGGCCACCGACATCCAGCTCCTGACGCAGGCCTGCCCACGGTTCGTCGAATTCGTCGAGGCGGGAATCACCACGGGCGACGAACTCCTGTCGGTCGCCGAAGGCTATCTCGCCCCGCTGCGTGCCGCGGAAGTCGACACGCTCGTTCTCGGATGCACGCACTACCCCTTCCTGCGCGGTGCCATCTCCTACGTGATGGGGGACACCGTGACCCTCGTCTCCAGCGACACCGAGACGGCCAACGACGTGTACCGGCTGCTGGTGAGCCAGGGCCTGGAACGCACCGAGCAGGCGCCACCCAGCTACCGGTACGAGGCCACCGGCGACAGCGCCGACGATTTTCTGCACCTGGCTCACCGGCTGATCGGGCCGGAAATCGGTCGTGTCGATCTGGTCGAGACCGGGTCCTTCAGTTTGAGCGAGCTTGCCGAGTTCGCCGCATCGCATCCCAACCCCAAGGAGACCCCGTGACCGACACCGTGCGCGTAGACGGACGAACGAACGACCAGCTGCGCCCCGTCACGATCGAGCGCGGTTGGAGCGACCAGGCCGAAGGGTCGGCCCTGATCTCGTTCGGGCGCACCAAGGTGCTCTGCACGGCCTCGTTCACCAACGGCGTACCCCGCTGGATGGCCGGCAAGGGCAAGGGCTGGGTCACGGCCGAGTACTCCATGCTGCCGCGCTCCACCGACTCTCGGATGGACCGCGAATCGGTCAAGGGCCGCATCGGCGGGCGCACCCACGAGATCAGCCGCCTGGTCGGACGCAGCCTGCGCGCCGTGGTCGACATGAAAGCACTCGGCGAGAACACCATTGTGCTGGACTGCGACGTGCTCCAGGCCGATGGCGGCACCCGCACCGCGGCTATCACGGGAGCCTACGTGGCCCTGGCCGACGCCCTCGAGTGGGGCAGGGAGAAGAAGTTCCTCAGCCAGAAGGCCCAGCCTCTGATCGACAGCGTCGCAGCCATCTCCGTGGGCATCGTGGGCGGTGAGTCCATGCTCGACCTTGCCTACACCGAAGACTCCCGGGCCGAGACCGACATGAACGTGGTCGTAACCGGCCGCGGCCTTTTCGTGGAGGTGCAGGGCACGGCCGAGGCCGCGCCGTTCGACCGCACCGAACTTAATTCTCTGCTCGACCTGGCGCTGGCCGGGACGATCTCCCTGACCGAGTTCCAGACGACGGCGCTGGGGCGCTAGGGCCATGCAGGTCGTTCTCGCCACCCACAACCAGCACAAGGTCGAGGAGCTGCGGCGCATCCTCGCCCCCCGGCTCCCCGACCTCGACGTGCTGGCCTACGACGGCCCCGAGCCGGTCGAAGACGGCGTCACCTTCGCCGAGAACGCTCTGATCAAGGCGCGCGCCGCCGCCGCGCACACCGGTCTGCCGGCCATCGCCGACGACTCCGGCATCTGCGTGAACGTCCTCGGCGGTTCGCCCGGCATCTTCTCGGCACGCTGGGCCGGGCCCGCCCGGGACTCCGACCAGAACCTGCAGCTGCTGCTCTGGCAGTTGGGCGATGTGGCCGCCGAGCACCGCGGCGGACACTTCACCTGCGTCGCCGCGCTGGCCATGCCCGACGGCACGGAGTGGCACGTGACCGGGGAATGGCTCGGGCAGATCCTGACCGAGCCGAGCGGCGCCGGCGGCTTCGGCTATGACCCGATCTTCCTGCCCGACGGCTATGCGATCTCCGCCGCCGAGCTGACCCCGAACGTGAAGAACGAGCACAGCCACCGGGCGAGGGCCTTTGGCAAGCTGATTCCGGTGCTGGAGACGCTGCTGGAAGCCTGACCGGCGCATCCGTCTCGACTGCTGAGTACGGCACTCATTCCCAACTGACGGCTGAACTGGCGGCCGGGTTCCCGCGGCCCTAGCGTGGAGGCATGGGCCATGATCACGCGCACACCTCGCAGACGAACCGTGCGCGTCTGTCGGTGGCGATCGGGATTGTCGCCGCGGTGCTCGTGGTGGAGGTCGTCGGCGCCTGGCTGACCGGTTCCCTGGCCCTGCTGGCGGATGCCGGCCACATGTTCTCCGACCTCGCGGGTCTGATCATCGCTCTGACGGCCACCGTGGTGGCCGCGCGGCCGGCTACCGACCGGCAGACGTTCGGTTACCAACGGGCCGAGGTGTTCGGCGCCCTGCTGAACGGGCTCATCCTGGTGGGGGTTGCCATCGCTGTCGTGATCGGCGCCGTCGGCCGGCTGGTCGACGCCGGCGGCAGCGAGGTGCGGGCGACTCCCATGCTGGTCGTGGCCGTGATCGGCCTCCTGGCCAACGTTGCGTCCCTGCTCCTGCTGCGCCCGGCGGCCGGGTCGTCGATCAATATGCGCGGCGCTTACCTCGAGGTGCTCGGGGACACCCTGGGCTCGGTGGCGGTCATCGCCGCGGCCGGGGTCATCCTGGTGACGGGCTTTGTACAGGCCGATGCGATCGCGTCGCTGGTCATCGCCGGCATGATCGCGCCCCGAGCCCTCGTGCTGCTGCGCGACGTAGTGCGGGTGCTGAGCGAATCGGTGCCGGCCGCAACGGATGTCGCAGAGATCCGGCGGCACCTGCTGGAAACGAACGGCGTGGTGGCGGTGCACGATGTGCACGTGTGGATGATCACCTCCGGAGCCCACGTCTTCAGTGCCCACGTCGTGGTCGAACCTGTGGTGCTCGGCTCGGGTGGCTCCGGCGCACTTCTCGATGAGCTTTCCGCGTGTCTGGCCGACCATTTCGATGTGGACCACTCGACGTTCCAGCTCGAGCCGGCCGAGCACGCGGCGCACGAGGAGAACCCGCACCGGTAGCGTGACCCGCCGGGAGCAGCCCGGACTGTGTTGAGCCCGACTGTGTTGAGCCCGGACTGTGTTGAGTCCGACTGCGTTGAGCTCAGAGGTCGTGCTTGTGCTCGTCGCGCGTGTGCTTGTGGATGTCCTCGAAGGCGTCGGCGTCGAGGACGAGGCTTCCGGTTTGGATGGTCCGTCCGGTGCGCGCGTCCCGGCGGGCTCTGGACGCGGACTGTAGGTAGTGGAAGACGGTGGGGATGAGCGTGATGAAGACCGCGGCCAGCAAGATGATGTCGATGTAGTTCTGAACGAAATCTGCGACTGGCGGGATGTAGCCCAGGAAGAAGCCGAAGTAGGTGAGGCCGGTGCCCCAGAGGAGGGCGCCGATCAGGTTGTACAGCGAGTATTTGCGGTAGTCCATGTGGCCGACGCCGGCCGCGACCGGGGCGAAGGTGCGCACGATCGGCACGAAGCGGGCCACGATGACGGCCACGCCGCCGAAGCGAACGAAGAACGCGTTCGTGCGCTCGACGTTCTTGATGCTGAACAAACCGGATTCTTTGCGCTCGAAGACCCTGGGCCCGAACTTGTGCCCGATCAGATAGCCGACTTCTCCGCCGAAAAAGGCCGAGAATCCGATGGCCAGGGCCACCCACCAGATGTCGATCTGGATGACCCCGGCAAAGGTCAGCAGGCCGGTGATGACCAGCAGGGTGTCGCCGGGAAGCAAAAACCCCACCAGCAGGCCGGTCTCGGCGAAGACGATCGCGCAGACGCCCAGGAGGGCCCAGGGTCCGAACCCGTTGATCAGGACTTCCGGGTCGAGCCAGGGGATGACTGCCGTGGGAAGCAGGGCTGTATGAATCACTAAGAAACTCCTGTGGGCGTCGGTCAGATCGGCCGGGCGGCGGGATCACTGTGTGCTCTGTTATAGGCTAACGCGGTTTTCCGACAGTGCGCCGTGGGCTCGCAGTGGGTCAGGGAGCCTGGACCACTGTCGGGTCGTCGGGGAGCGCGCTGCGGGCATCCAGCCGGTTCTGGGCGCGATCCATCAGCAGGGTGCGCATGCCGAAGACGATTGAGGCGGTGATGAAGACCCCGGCGATGACATAGGCGGTGCTCTTCACGCCAGGGATGGCGGCCGCGTAGTAGCCGGTCAGAGTAAGACCCACGCCCCAGGCCAGGGCTCCGACCAGATTGCTGGTCAGGAACGTGTAGTAGTTCATGCGGCCGACGCCGGCGATCACGGGCACGAAGACGCGGCCCCATGGCATGAACCGGGCGACGACCACTGACCACCAGCCGTACTTGCGGTAGAAGGTCTCCGTCTTGGCGATGGCCGTGCGGGTGTGGCGGCCGCCGTGGCGGTCCAGGTAGGAGCGGCCGAAGTGGCGCCCGAGCAGGAAACCGACCTGGTCACCCAGGAACGCGGCGATGCCGGTTCCGACGGCCAGAACGGCGATGCTCAGGCTCGGCGTGGATGCAGCCACCAGGCCGGAGCCGAAAAGCAGGGAGTCGCCGGTGATGAACGGGATGAAGACCCCAAGGAACACCGCCGTTCCGGCGAAGACCAGGGCCCAAACGAGCAGGTAGAACAGAACGACGCTGGTACTCTCCAGCAGTTCGTTCAATTGGCCGTCCAGGGCCGAGATGTGACTCATGTGCGGGAGAGGGGACTTGAACCCCCACGCTCGAAAGCACAGGAACCTAAATCCTGCGTGTCTGCCAATTTCACCACTCCCGCGAAGTGCGCTTCCAGTGTACTTCGAGGGAGAGCCCCGCCCGTGAGCGTTGGCCACCTCTCTGGACCGGGCACCGGGGCCACCGCACTGTCGCATCGCCGCACGGGTCGGCCAGATCTGCACGTCTCCGGGCGCGTGGCTGTGGATAAGTCGGGCGTGGTCGGCGAGGGATGGGCGATCATGCAGGAATGAGCGAAGCCGTGCGCATCATCACCGAGCAGGTTCGCACTCGGGTGCGTCGCGACGGCGTCGACCTGGCGTCGAACTCCGGGCTCGCCGAGCAGTACGTGCGCGACGAGGTGCAGCGCTACGCCGAGCGGGCGCTCGGCAACTCCCTGCCGCTGATCGCCGACGAGCGCCAGGCGGCGCGCGAGGTCGTGGCCTCACTGACCGGGTTCGGGGCGCTGCAACCGTTCCTCGACGATCCCGGCATCGAGGAAATCTGGATCAACGCGCCCAGCCGGGTGTTCGTGGCCCGCGACGGGGTGCCCGAGCTGACCACCATGGTGCTCACCGCGCGGGAGGTGCGCGACCTGGTCGAGCGGATGCTGCAGGCCTCCGGCCGCCGCGTCGACCTCTCCTCCCCGTTCGTCGATGCCTCTCTGCCCGACGGGTCGCGGTTACACGTGGTCATCCCGGATATCACGCGCCAGCACTGGGCGGTCAATATTCGCAAGTTCACCCGGCGCATCCGCGACCTGAACCAGCTGGTCGGGCTCGGGTCGCTCACGCAGCAATCGTCCGAGTTTCTGCGCATGTGCGTGCTGGCCGGGCAGAATATCCTCGTCTCCGGTGCCACCCAGACCGGCAAGACCACCATGCTCAACGCCCTGCTCTCGGCCACGCGCAAGAACGAGCGCATCGTGACGGTGGAGGAGACGTTCGAACTCGACCTGGCCGCGCGCGACGTCGTGGCGATGCAGTGCCGCCAGCCGAGCCTCGAGGGAACCGGGGAGATCACCCTGCGCCGCCTGATCAAGGAGTCGCTGCGGATGCGCCCCGACCGGCTGATCGTCGGCGAGGTGCGCGAAGCCGAGAGTCTCGACCTGCTCATCGCCCTGAACAGCGGGCTGCCGGGCATGTGTTCGATCCATGCCAACAGTGCCCGGGATGCGCTCGGCAAACTGTCCACGCTGCCGCTTCTGGCGGGCCGCAACATCGACTCCTCGTTCGTGCTGCCGACCGTGGCCGGCTGCATCGACATCGTCGTGCACTGCGAGATCGACCGGCACGGACGGCGCCGGGTGACGGAGATCCTTGCGCCGAGCGGCCAACTGTCAGGGGCGATGATCGAGGCCAGCCCGATCTTCCTGGCCCAGCGGGGCGCCCTTGAGCCGACCGGGGGGTATCCGACGAAGCTGGCCAAGTTCCACGCGGCCGGACTCGACCCGGCCATCGTGCTGCGGACCGGGGCCGTATGACGCTCGCACTCGGGGCTCTGCTCGGCACCGGGCTGCTCCTGGTCGCCGCGCCGTTCCTCTGGCCGCGCACCAGGGGCAAGGCCCGGTCCCGCACGCCGGGACGGCTGCGGGCGAACCTCGCCCAGGCCGGACTCGGCAGCCTGCCGCTGCCGGCCTTCGTCGCCCTCTCGGCGGTGCTGGGGCTGGCGGTGTCGGCGCTGAGCCAGGCCCTCCTGGGCATCGCTGCCCTGTCGATCGTCACCGCGCTCGCCGGGCTGTCGCTGCCGACGCTGATGGTCGTCTGGCGGGTGCGCGCCCGGCGGCGGGCGAACCGCGCCGTCTGGCCCGACGTCGTTGACCACCTGGTGTCAGCGGTGCGGTCGGGCCTGGCACTGCCGGACAGCGTCGGCAGCCTGGCAGGGGCTGGCCCGCTGTCGACGCGGCCCGCCTTCGCCGAGTTCGCCCGGGAATATCAAGCGACCGGCAACTTCGGTTCCGCCGTCGACGGGCTCAAGGTCTCCCTGGGTGACCCGGTGGCCGACCGCATCCTGGAGACGCTGCGCATGGCCCGGGAGGTAGGCGGCAGCGACCTCACGGTCGTGCTGCGCAGCCTCGCGGCCTGGCTCCGGCAGGATGCCGCCATCCGCTCGGAGGTCGAGGCGCGCCAGTCCTGGATCGTCAACGCGGCGCGGCTGGGCGTGGCCGCGCCCTGGATCGTGCTGCTGCTCCTGGCCTCCCGGCCGGAGGCGGCGGTTGCGTACAACACCTCCGCCGGTGTCGTCGTGATCGTCGGCGGCCTCGGCGTCTCCGTGGTTGCCTACCGCCTGATGGTGGCGCTGGGACGGCTGCCCGAGGAACGCCGGTGGTTCAAATGAGCGCCGCGCAGGCCTGGGCGCTGTTCTGCGGCACCGCGTTGGGCGTGGGGCTCTGGTCGCTCGCCAGCTTGGTGCCTCGGCTGAGTCGGCCGCGCCTCGCGCAGAGGCTGGCGCCGTACATCCTCGACGTGTCGGCGGAGGCGCGGCTATTCGTGGGGCGCACGACGGTGCATCCGTTGCCGGTGCTCGGCACCCTGTTCGCGCCCGTGTTCGGCGCCCTCAAACGAGCGTTCGGCGCCGTTCTCGGCGGCACGGAGACGATCGCCCGACGGCTCCGGCAGTCGGGGTCGGTCCGCGGCACCGACGAGTATCGATCGGAGCAGGTGGTGTGGGCGCTCGCTGGACTCTTCGTCGGGGCAGGTGCGGTGGTTGCCCTGCCGGCGTTTCGGTCGATGCCGGTGCTGGTGCAGGTCGTTCTGCCGGTGGTAGCCGCGGCGGGCGGCGCGCTGGCCCGCGATTGGATGCTCGGCCGCGCCGCCACCGCCCGCCTCGCGCGCATGCAGAGCGAGTTTCCGACCGTCCTCGAGTTCATGACGCTGTCTCTGTCGGCGGGGGAGGGCATCCTGGATGCGCTCGCCCGGGTCTCGCGCACGAGCACGGGCGAATTGTCGCGGGAGCTGGCGGGGGTGGTGGCGGATGTGCGCACCGGGGTGCCGCTCGCCACCGCCCTGCACGCGTTGTCACGTCGGATCGCGCTGCCTGCGGTGACCCGGCTGGTCGATCAGGTCACGGGTGCGCTCGACCGGGGAACCCCGCTCGTGGAGGTGCTGCGCGCCCAGGCGCAGGATGCCCGCGACGAGGCCAAACGCGAACTGATCGAGGTGGCCGGCAAGAAAGAGGTGGCCATGCTCGTGCCGCTCGTTTTCCTGATTCTGCCCATGACGATCCTGTTCGCGATCTTCCCCGGCCTGTTCATCCTGCAGAGCGGATTCTGAACCACTGAACCACTGAACCACTGGCGCACGAGAGAACCACTGTCCCCACGAGAGAAAGTGAGTCAATCATGAAGACACTGCAGCGACGTGTGCGCGACCGGTGGAGCGATGCCGGGGGCGATGAACGAGGCGACGTTCCGGGATGGGTGCTCATCACCCTGATGACGGCCGGGCTGGTCATGATCATCTGGGGTCTGGCCGGTCCGGCGTTGAGCGGCGTGTTCCAACAGGCGATCGACCGGGTCAGCGGAATGTGACCGGCCGTGACGCGCACGCGGGGGAACCGAACCCGATCGCTCGGTGGTGAGGAGGGGTCGGCGGCCGCCGAATTCGTGATGGTCGGCGCACTGCTGACCGCGCTGACGCTCGGCGTCATGCAGCTGGGGCTGACCCTGCTCGTGCGCAACACCGTGCTTGACGCCGCCGCCGAGGGAGCCCGGTACGCCGCGCTCGCCGACAGCGGGCTGGGTGAGGGTGCGGCACGCACCCGCGAGCTGATCACGACGTCGATCGGGCCTGCGTATGCAACCGATGTGGAGGCCAGCTATGGGGACTATGGCGGGTTCCCGAGCGTGCAGGTGCGCGTCGTGGCGCCGCTGCCGCTGCTGGCCCTGTTCGGCGTCGATCGCGGGCTGGAGGTGGTCGGACATGCGGCGGTCGAGACCCTGCGGTAGTGGGGGCCGAGTCAGCCGTTGGCGTGTGTGGTCGGCGAACGGAGAGCAGGGTTCGGCCTCGCTGGAGTTCATCACGGCCGGCCTGATCCTGCTGGCGCCGCTCGTCTACCTGGTGTTGGCGATGGCGGCGCTGCAGGGCGGCGCCCTCGCCGTGGAGGGAGCAGCCCGCCAGGCCGCACGCGTCTACGTCCAGGCGCCCGATGAGGCCGCGGCGAACGCCCGCGCCGAGCGGGCCGTGCAGTTCGGGCTCACGGACTACGGCATCGACCCTGCGGGTGCCGAGGTAAACGTGGCCTGCGAGGCCGGTGTGAACGGATGCCTGACCCGGCAGAGCACAGTCACGGTCACCGTGCGCATCCGGGTGGCCTTGCCGCTGCTGCCGGACCTCCTCTCACTGCGCGACTCGGCCAGTGTTCCCCTGGAGGCCCAGGCCACGCAGACGGTGTCCCGCTTCTGGCGGGCCGGATGAGCGGCGGCGGAGGCTCGGCGGTCGCCTGCGCGGCAGCGCTCGCGGGCACGCCATCGGGATCGCGGGCGGCGCGGTGGCGGCGCCGGCTGCCGATCCGGTCCGGAGGCGAGAAGGGATCGACGCTCATCCTCACGATCTTCTACGGCTTCCTCGCCCTGCTGCTGATCCTCGTCGTCGTGGCCGCGACCTCTCTGTACCTGGAGCGCAAACGCCTGCTGACCCTCGCGGACGGCGCTGCGCTCGCCGGGGCCGAGGCGTTCGACCTGGGCGCGATGGCCGTCACGGTCGACGGCTCGGGCGCGGAGTTGCGACCCTCCCTGTCGTCTGCTGGAGTGCGGACGGCCGTGGAAGAGTTTCTCGCAGCCACCCCGGATGGCCGGATGGAGGGACTGAGGGTGAGCGGTGCGGCATCCGTCGACGGGCAAAGCGCCACGGTTTCACTGAGTGCCTATTGGCGTCCGCCGGTGCTGGCCGTGCTGCTGCCGGCCGGGGTGCCGCTGGAGGTCACGGCGGTGGCGCGCTCGGTGTTCCGCTAGCGTTAGCGAAACGCGCCTGACCCGGCGCAGGGGAGGAGAACCGTGACGGCCGAGCGCGACCGCCTGACCGGTGCCGGCGCCCAGGTCGTGACCGAGGTGAGCATCAACTTCGGGTCGTCCCTCGCCGGTCTGGCCATTCCGCTCGTCGGCTCGCCCGTCGTCGTCGCAGTGCGGCAGCTGGTGATGGCCGCCACGGTGCTGCCCTTTTACCGGCCAAAACTGGCCGGCCTCAGCTGGCGTCGGCTGTGGCCGGCGCTGGCGCTCGGTGTCGTGCTCGCGGTGATGAACCTCACCTTCTACGAGGCTGTCGACCTGCTCGGGCTCGGCATCGCGGCCACGATCGAGTTCCTCGGTCCGTTTGCTCTGGCGCTGGCCTCGTCGCGCCGACTGCTCGACTTCGTCTACGCCACCGCGGCGGCCGGTGGGGTGTTCCTGCTCACCTGGTCTGACGGGGCACTCAATCTGCTCGGCATCCTCTTCGCCCTGACCGCGGCGGCGTCATGGGCGGCCTACATTCTGCTGACCCGCAAGGTGGCCGTGACCTTCCCCGGGCTTGAGGGCATTTCCGTGGCCAGCGTCGTCAGCCTGACTTTGCTGGTGCCGTTCGCGCTGCTCACGGTCGACTGGCCGAGCCTCAATTGGGGCGTGATCGGGCTGCTGCTCGCCATCGGCGTGCTCTCGTCGGCGTTCCCGTACACGCTGGACACCTTCATCTTGCGCCGCATCACCCCGCGCCTCTACGCGATCATCACCAGCTTCGGCCCCGTGATCGCGGCGCTGTTCGGCGCGCTGGTACTGGGGGAGACCTTCCTGGTGCAGCAGCAGATCGCCATCCTTGTGGTGTGCGTGGCGGCCGGCGCGGCCATCGCCAGCCAGCGCGAAACGCCGAAATCCGAACTCGAGATCATCGCGGGCGCGATTCCCTGATCGGGCGCGATTCTCCGATCGGGCGCGTGCGGGCATCCGTCGCCGGCTGGCCGGCGTTGAACCAATTCGACGGAGATATTGTCTCAAAGGCCTGTTTTCAGCGGGTCTGGGGCTGATTTCGGCAAAATCTCCGTCGAATTCGTTAGGGGCGGGCTATCTGCGCAGCGCCCGCGGCTCGGGGACTGACTCGGCTAGGTGACGATGATGCCGAGGTGTGCGGCGAAAACGGGCGCAAGCAGGCTGAGCTGGGCGTCATCGATGGTGGCGCCGCGCAGCCCCTCAAGCCCGTGGATGGCACTGAAGTCGCTCGAGCGTAGGTCGGCGTCCTTGAGGGTGGCACGGGTCACATCGAGGGTGCCGACGCGGCAGTCGCGCATCTCGAAGCGCTGCACGGTGGCGCTTCCGAGGTCGAGCTCCTCGATGATGCAGTTGGAGAGCAGCACATCGGTCAGCGTCGCCCCGCGCAGGTTCACGAAGTCGAGCTTGGACTCGTCGATGTGCACCGAGCGCAGGGTGGCCTCGTAGAGCTCGAGCGACCCGAGCCGGGAGTGCTCCACCCTGACGTCCCGCCAGCTCGAGCGGGGCGCGCAGAAGACGGCCGCGTGCAGCTCGCCGGCCACGCAGTCGGCGACGGATGCCCCGCGCAACTGCGTGTCGCTGAGGGAGACTCCGCGCAGCTCGCACTCCTGGAAGCCGATGCCGGTCAGGTCCCGGCCGGACAGGTCGCATGCGCTGAAGCGCTCGGCCTCCCGGCTGTCACCGGCGCGGAGGTCGCTGCCGTCGGAGTCGGTCAGGCCGGCCAACACGATTCGGTCGATTCGGGGACCGCGGGTATTCGCGCGTGCCACCGTCAGGAGACGGGAGCAGCCGCGGCGGCAGTCGTAGTGGCGGGAGCGCCGGCAGCGGGAGCGGCGGGGGGAACCGCTTCCAGCACGAACACCGGGATGACCCGGTCGGTCTTTTTTTCGTAGTCGGCGTAGTCGGGGAACGCGGCCACGGCCCGCTCCCACCACGCAGCGCGTTCGGTGCCGGTGACCTCGCGGGCCAGCATGTCCTGACGGCTGGGGCCATCCTGCAGCTCGATGAGAGGGTGGGCCACCACATTGCCGTACCAGACGGGGTTCTTCGGGCTGCCGCCGAGGGAGGCGATGGCGGCGTAGGCACCCTCGTGCTCCACGCGCATCAGCGGGGTCTTGCGCAGCTTGCCCGACTTGGCCCCGAGGGTGGTGAGCACGATGACGGGCATCCCGCGCAGGGTGGTGCCTTCCGTGCCTCCGGAGCTTTCGTACAGGTCGACCTGGTCGCGCACCCACTGCTGGGTGCCGGGCTCGTATTCTCCGATGAGGGGCATACGACCATTAAACGCCCTCGGTCGGACTCCCATTCCCCCGGGTTCAGCGCGTCGGGGCCGAGGCAGCGTCAGGGACGCATGCGCGGCCGGCGAGGCGCGTAGCGGGGGATGTAGCGGCCCAGAATCACGGCGCCGAACAGTCCGAACACTCCCATCACGACGCTGGCGATCGAGATGGTGGCGACCGCGGTCAGGCCGGCCACGGCCAGGGGGGCGACGGCCCCGCCCAGGTCGGCGGTGAAGCGCCATGCGCCCAGGAACGGTGCCGGGCTGGTGTTCTTCGGGGCCAGGTCGGCGCCGAGCGTCATCAGGAGGCCACTGCCGATGCCGTTGGCGAGCGACAGGATCATGGCCACGGCGACGAACCACTCCACGTTGCCGGGCAAGTCGTGTGTGAACGCGAGAATGAGGTGCCCGGCACCTAGGCCGATCATCGACGGGATGGCGGTCCACAGGCGGCCGAAACGGTCCATGATCTGGCCACTGACGTAGAAGAGGGCGAAGTCGACCGCGCCGGCGATGCCGATGATCAGGGCGATGTCGGGGACGCTGATGCCGATGCTGACCGCCCAGAGCGGGAGCAGCACCGTGCGGGAGGCGCGCATTGCCCCGATCAGGCCCGCGCCCGTGCCAAGGCGCAGGAGCACCGCTCGGTGGCCCCAGATGGTGCGGAACAGCCCCTGGGATTCCTCGGCCGCGAGCTCCCGCCCGGCCGGCACGACAGATCCGTCGGGCGCCTTCACCAGTTGCGGGCCACCGAAAGTGCTCTCGGGATCGGGCAGCAGGAGCAGCATCGCGGCCGCGCCGAGGCAACAGACCACGAACACCCAGAACACCGACTCGGTGCTGTCGGTGAGGCTGAGCAGGGCGGCGGCGATGAACGGGCCGATGAACCAGCCGGCGCGGAAGATGCCGCCGAGGGTCGACAGCGCCCGGGCCCGGTAGGCCAGAGGCACGTAGCTGGTCATGAACGCGTGGCGGGCCAGGGCGAACACGGCGGTGGCCAGGCCGATCAGGAAGATGCCGATGCCCAGCACGAGCGGATTGGGAGCGACGATGCAGATCAGGACGGCGATGATCGTGAGCAAGGATGCCCAGATCATGGCGTTGCGCTCCCCGATGAGGGAGACCACCCAGCCGCTGGGGATGTCCCCGGCCAGTTCACCCACCATGATCATGGCGGCGATGAACCCTGCGATCGCGAGTGTGGCACCCAGGTCGTTGGCCACGATCGGGATCAGCGGGATGATCGCGCCCTCGCCGATCGAGAACAGGAGGGTCGGTAGGAACGCGGCAAGTGCGACGGAACGCATCTGGAAGGGGCGGTCGGCGTTACTCATGGCTTTTCGATGTTATCCCCGGGCGGGTGTTGGTGTTTCGAGTCCGCACCCTTACGGCAGCTTCGACCCGAACGAATTCGACGGAGATTCTGCCTGAATCAGCCCTGAGCAGGCCGAAAGAGCGCTTTCACACGAGAATCTCCGTCGAATTGGTTGACGCCGGGCAGGGCATTCCGCCGTGCACGAACCGCGGCCACACGGAATGGTCAGCATGGACCTTTGCAGGGTCCGGACCAGCCGCATCCGGCGCTGAAAGCGGACTCCACGAGCGGATGCCGTGACCGGGTGGCCCGGTAGGCTGGGGTTCGACATGATTGAGCTGGAATTCTCGGAGCAGATCGCCGCACTGCGGGCCACGTTCGACGACATCCGGTCGGTGATCGATATCGATCGACTCCGCACCGATATCGCCGACCTGAATGAACAGGCCGGTGCGCCCGATCTGTGGGACGACTCCGACCACGCGCAGAAGGTGACCAGCCAGCTGAGCCATCGCCAGTCGGAGCTGGCCCGCATCGTGAGCATCGAGTCCCGCCTCGACGACCTTGAGGTGCTGGTGGAACTCGCCAACGCCGAGGGTGACCAGGAATCGGCTGACGAGGCCACCGCGGAACTCGCGAGCATCACGAAGGTGCTCGGCGACCTCGAGGTGCACACGCTCCTCAACGGCGAATTCGACGTGCGTCCGGCGGTCATCACCATCCGTTCCGGCGCCGGCGGCGTCGACGCGGCCGACTTCGCCGAGATGCTGCTGCGCATGTACCTGCGCTGGGCCGAGCAGCACAACTACCCCGTGCAGGTGCTCGACGTGGGCTACGCCGAAGAGGCCGGCATCAAGAGCGCGACCATCCAGGTGGATGCGCCCTACGCCTTCGGCACGCTGAGCGTCGAGGCCGGCACGCACCGCCTCGTGCGGATGAGCCCGTTCAACTCCGCCGGTAAACGCCAGACCTCCTTCGCCGCTGTGGAGGTGGTTCCGCTGATCGAGCAGACCGAGTCGATCGAGGTGCCCGAGAACGACATCCGGGTCGACGTCTTCCGCTCCAGCGGACCCGGCGGCCAGTCCGTGAACACGACCGACTCCGCCGTGCGCATCACCCACCTGCCCACGGGCACGGTGGTGAGCTGCCAGAACGAGAAGAGCCAGATCCAGAACCGGGCCGCCGCCATGCGCGTGCTGCAGTCCCGGCTGCTGTTGCTGCAGCGCGAGCAGGAAGCCGCCACCAAGAAGGAGCTGGCCGGGGTGATCACGGCCAGCTGGGGCGACCAGATGCGCAGCTACGTGCTCGCGCCGTACCAAATGGTCAAGGACCTGCGCACCAACTACGAGGTCAACAATCCCGGCCAGGTGTTCGACGGCGACCTTGACGGTTTCATCGCCGCCGGCATCCGTTGGCGCAAGCAGGCGCCGCAGGGTTAGAGCCTTGATCTGCGGGTCTGTCACCGGTTAGGTATGTCGGAGTAGGAATTATCAAGATGCCTGCCTAGGCTCAAGGGGCCATGATTCGTTTTGACACCATCACCAAGAAGTATCCGGGAACGAACCGACCGGCACTGGACGCCATCAGCGTCGAGGTGCTGCGCGGAGAGTTCGTCTTTCTCGTCGGTGCTTCCGGCTCGGGGAAATCGACTTGCCTCCGCCTTGTGCTGAAGGAAGACCGGCCCACCAGCGGCAGCATTCACGTGCTCGGACAGGACTTGCGGTCGATCTCCAACCGCAAGGTGCCCTATTTCCGCCGCAACATGGGCGTCGTCTTCCAAGACTTCCGCCTGCTGCCGAATAAGAGCGTTTTCGACAACGTGGCCTTCAGTCTGCAGGTGATCGGCAAGTCGCGCGGGTTCATCCAGGAAGCCGTACCCGACACCCTCGAGATGGTCGGACTGGCCGAAAAGGCGCTGCGCCTGCCCCACGAACTCTCCGGTGGTGAGCAGCAGCGTGTTGCCATCGCCCGCGCCATCGTGAACAAGCCGCAGATCCTGCTGGCCGACGAGCCCACCGGAAACCTCGACCCCACCACCAGCGCCGGCATCATGGCCCTGCTCGAACGTATCAACGCCGCCGGCACGACCGTGATCATGGCCACCCACGAGGCCGGAATCGTCGACCAGATGCAGCGCCGTGTGATCGAACTCGTCGGCGGACGCATCGTGCGCGACGAGCGCCAGGGTGGCTACGCCACCGCGGCCATCCCCACCACCACCGCCGGCACCGGGCGCCGTTCCGCCCGAGAGGTTCCCAGTGGCTCGTCGGGTGTGGCACCTGCGGCTGCGGCACCGTCATCCATTTTCGCGCCGGCCGCCGCCGCCGCCCCTCCCGCCGTGCCCACTGACGAGGTTCTGCCTGCGTCGCACCCTCCCCTCACCTTTCCACCGGTTCCCGTGCCGGCGCCGGTCGCCGAGCCTGCCGCGGCCCCGTTCTCAGCCGCGAAGGGTCCGGCCGATCCGGCGCCCCTCGACGACGAATCGTCCGAGGACGCAGAAGTGGAAGTGGAAGTGGAAGTGGAAGCAGAAGCAGAAGCAGAAGCAGAAGCAGAAACGGACGCAGAAGCAGAAGCGGATTCCGCCGCCGATGCTTCGATGACCGACCTGAGCCGGGCCATGACCCGGCCGGTTCTTCCGATCACTCAGCACGACGTACCGGAGCAGTTGACCCTGGCCGAGAAGCTCGGGCTGCGCGCGCCGGGCGAAAAACCGGACCAGACCGGCGAACAGAATGTAGGGCCCACCCGATGAGACTCGGACTCGTGCTCTCCGAAGCAGCCAACGGCCTGCGCCGCAACGCTTCCATGGTCGTTTCCGTGGTGCTCGTGACCTTCATCTCGCTAACCTTTGTCGGCGCCGCGATCCTGATGCAGATGCAGATCGGGCAGATGAAGAACTTTTGGTACGACCGCGCCCAGGTGGGCATCTACATGTGCACCGCCATTTCGTCGGGTGAGACGTGCACGGCCGGGGAGGCCACGCCCGAACAGATTGACACGGTCAAGGCGCAGCTCGAGACCCCTACCCTGTCACCGTTCATCGACAAGTACTACTTCGAGACTCACGACCAGGCCTTCGAGAACTTCAAGAAGCAGTTCGCCGACAACCCGGTGGTCGACTACGTCACCGCTGACCAGTTGAACGAAACCTTCTGGGTCAACCTCGGCGATCCCTCGCAATCGGATGTGCTCGTAGAGGCTCTGTCCGGCGTCGCCGGGGTGGAGAACGTCGCGGACCAACGAAAGTACCTGGACCAGATCTTCTCCGTGCTGAACGTTGCCAGTTACACCGCGATCGGCATCGCCGCGCTGATGCTTGTGGCGGCGGCCCTGCTGATCGCCACCACCATCCGTCTCTCCGCGTTCTCCAGGCGGCGCGAGCTGGGCATCATGAGGCTGGTCGGGGCATCCAATCGGTTCATTCAAACGCCCTTCATCCTGGAGGGTGTTTTCGCGGCTCTGCTGGGATCGCTGCTGGCGGGAGGCGCCGTTCTCGGTCTCGTGTACTGGTTCGTGCAGGGCTATCTGGGCGAACGTCTGACCAACTTCTCCCTCGTCGGCATGCAAGACGCCCTCGTGGTGGTTCCGATCCTGTTGGTGGTCGGCGCGGTGCTGGCGGCCTTCTCCGCTCAATTCGCCATCACGCGCTATCTGAAGGTCTGACCTACTCCGCTCGGCCCGCCCCCAGAGCGCTAGACTGGTGGGCTGGTCGGCATCGCGTCCGAACACATCCACCGAGTCGAGGAGTATGCCGTGCCCAGGGAAATAGGCGAGAAGGTCGTCTCGACCAATCGCAAGGCACGCCACGATTACCTCATTGAGGAGACCTACGAGGCCGGAATGGTACTCAGCGGCACCGAGGTCAAGTCTCTCAGGGCCGGTCGGGCTTCGCTCGTCGACGGCTACGCTTTCATCGAGAACGGCGAGATCTGGCTGGACGCCGTGCACATCCAGGAGTACGTCGCCGGCACGTGGACCAACCACCCGCCGCGGCGCAAGCGCAAACTCCTGATGCACAAGCAGGAGATCATCAAAATCAGCCACAAAACCAAAGAGGGCGGCTACACGCTCGTCCCGCTGCGGCTCTACTTCAAGAACGGCAAGGCCAAGGTGGAGATCGCGGTCGCCAAGGGCAAGAAAGAGTACGACAAGCGCCAGACACTGCGCGAGCGCCAGGACAAGCGCGAGTCCGACCGGGCCATCTCCGCCCGAAAAAACCTCGGCGACTAGCCTTCCACCTCGTCGTATTGTAAGCTAAAGGGCTGCACGATCCATTCGGGCCGTGAGGATTGACACTCAGCAGATTGAAAACTCAACAGCGTGTGACAGTGACCCACTTGAATGCCGCCATGGTGGCAGTGAGTGCACATGGGGATGATCGGTTTCGACATTGCCTGCGCAATTATGAGAAGCGGGTCGAGGATGCAGGGTTATCTCGTAAACGATCTCTGCAAAACAATAAGTGCCAAATCAAACCGCACTGACTTCGCCCTCGCTGCCTAAGCGAGCGCACTAAGAAGTCCGCCAGGCCGGGAATGCTCTCTACCCGGACCCTGACGTCATTTAGAGAGATTGCTCCTACTCTGAGCCGCGGGGTGTAGGGGGACTCAAACGAGGGCTGGGCTCGTCGGATTAGATGCCAGCGGCAAATTCCGGAGCCGAGTAGAACGATTTCACTGGATACACCCGTAGAAGGCATATGACCACAGCAGTGGACGGGGGTTCAATTCCCCCCATCTCCACCACCGGTTGCTGTCACACGTTGTTGAGCCGGAAGGCCCGACCCCTCATGGGGTTCGGGCCTTTTTGCGTCGTGGTTATGGGGGAAGATGGGCCGGGAGGAACTCAATGGCGGCTGCGTGGGTGAAGAAGTGGGTGCCGGGTGTCGATACCGCGCTCACCTACCGGCGCGCCTGGCTGCTCCCTGACCTGAGGGCGGGGCTTGTGCTCACCGCCTTGCTGATCCCGGTGGGCATCGGCTACGCCGAGGTGGCCGGCCTGCCGCCAGAGACCGGCCTGTACGCCACGATCATTCCGTTGGCGGCATATGCCTTGTTCGGCCCCTCTCGCGTGCTGGTGCTCGGCCCCGACTCGGCCCTGGCGCCGATCATCGCGGCCGTGATCCTGCCGCTTGCCCTCGGCGACGACGACCGAGCGGTGGCCCTGGCGGGACTTCTCGCGATCATGGTCGGCCTGATCCTCCTGCTGGGCGGACTGCTCCGCCTCGGATTCGTGACCGACCTGCTCTCCAAGCCCATCCGGGTCGGCTACCTGAATGCCCTCGGACTCCTGGTGATCATTTCCCAACTGCCGGCGCTGCTGGGATTTTCGATCGACTCGGGTCCGCCGATTGCCGACGTGATCGCAATCGGGGCCGGTATCGCCGGGGGCGAAGTCAACCTCACCGCGTTGCTCTTCGGACTCGGGTCGCTGCTCATCATCGTGGGTCTGTCCTGGGGCAGATCTCGGATCCCCGGCGTGCTAGTGGCCGTCGTGCTGGCGACACTGCTGACTGCCGTACCCGGGCTTCACAGCACCATACCCGTCGTCGGGGCGATGCCGCAGGGACTGCCCGCTCCGGCGCTCGGCGGTCTGGTCTGGGCGGATGTCGCCGCGCTCGCCCTTCCCGCCCTCGGCGTCGCCCTGATCGCCTTCGCCGATACGGCCGTGCTGTCGCGCACGTTCGCCGCGCGCCGCGGCGAGAGTGTCGACGGGAGTCAGGAGATGGCGGCGATCGGCGCCTCGAACATCGCGGGCGGTCTGCTCGGCGGCTTCCCCATTTCGGCGTCGTCCTCGCGCACCCCCGTTGCCGAGAGCGCGGGCGCACGAACCCAGCTCACGGGCGTGGTCGGCGCCGCACTCATCGTGGTGTTCATGCTGCTGGCGCCCGGACTCACCGGCTACCTGCCCTCGGCGACCATCGCTGCCGTCGTGATCGTCGCGGCCGCCGGTCTGATCGACGTGAAGGGGTTCCTCGCCCTCGTGCGGATGAACAAAGTGGATGCCGCGCTGTCCATCGCGTCGTTCCTCGGTGTCGTGGTCGTGGGCGTGATCGAGGGCATCGGCGTGGCGATCGTGCTGTCCCTCGGGGCATTCGTGAGCCACGCCTGGCGACCCTACCGGGCTGAGCTCGGGCGCATCCGTGGGCTGCGCGGGTACCACGACCTGTCCCGTCATCCGGAGGGCGAGCGGTTGCCCGGCATCGTCATCGTGCGCTTCGACGCGCCGCTGTTCTTCGCCAACGGCGGCATTTTCGACGACTTCGTGCGTCGCGTCGTCACCGAGGCAGGGAGTGACGTGCACACGGTCATCCTGGCGGCCGAGCCGATCACAGAGATCGACACGACCGCCGTGGAAGAACTTCTGGAACTCGACGATTTCCTCG
The DNA here is from genome assembly GCF_004403415.1 of Cryobacterium sandaracinum. NCBI lineage: Bacteria > Bacillati > Actinomycetota > Actinomycetes > Micrococcales > Microbacteriaceae > Cryobacterium > Cryobacterium sandaracinum. The sequence continues at coordinate 118,555 of NZ_SOGO01000007.1, read as the reverse complement.
CCTCACGCGGGATCACGCTGATCTTCGCCGAGATGAAGGGTCCGGTGAAGGACCACCTGCGCGACTACGGTCTCAGTCGACGGTTCCCACCGGAGCGGTTCGCGGGCACCGTGGGCGAGGCGGTCGACGAGGTCACCGGCACATTGCGCGGCGACCTCGAGGGCACCGAATGGGGCGACGAGCACTGAGGCTGCGCTGAGATTCCGCGCGGATCAGACGCCGGCAAGCCAGAGGTCAGGGCCGAAGATCTCGTAGTGGATGCGGTCGGCCGGCACACCGGACTCCAGCGCCTGTGAGCGCAGGCTGCGCATGAACGGGAGCGGACCGCACAGGTACACCGAGGCATCCGTCGGGATCGTCACGTTCTCAAGGGACATGAAGCCCTCGTGGTGGCCCTCGCTCGGGATCTCCAGCCAGAGTTCGAGCTCTGCTGCTTCCAGCAGTGCGATGTCTTCGCTCATCTGGTCGCGCAGCGCCCAGCGTTCGAGGTTGCTCTCGGCATGCAGCACGAGCACCTCGCGCTTCGAGCCGGTGTCCACCAGGGAGCGCAGGATCGATGCGCTGGGCGTGCAGCCGATTCCGGCCGAGGCCAGGATCAGCGGGCCGGTGCCCTGATCTAGGGTGATGTCGCCGCACGGCACGGAGAGGATGAGCGTGTCGCCGACCTGCACATCACGGTGCAGCACGGGGGAGACCTCGCCGTCTGCGTCGAGCTTGGTGGTGAAGACGCGGGTCGTGGCCGTGCCGGCCGACAGCGAGTACTGGCGCACCTGGCGGATGCCGTCGGGCATGGTGGCCGTGACGCTGACGTACTGGCCCGGCAGGGCAGGCGTCACGGGAGTGTCGTCGGCCGGCTCCAGGGTGAATGTGACGGCGTCGGTGCCGGCCGCTTCCTTCTTCACGACGACCCAGGGGGCGAGCGGCTTGTCGCTGGCGAGACCGGCGTAAAGGCCCTTCTCCATCTTGATCAGGGCGTGGGCCATCAGCCAGTAGACCTCGGTCCAGGCGCCGGCGATCTGGGCCGTGATGACGTCGCTGAGTTCTTCGGCGATGGCCTCGAAGAGGTACTTGTAGACGATGTCGTACTGCTCGGGCGCAATGGAGAGGGAGATGTGCTTGTGGGCGATGCGGGAGAGCATGGCCTCCGGCGTGGTGTCGGGGTTCTGCACCAGGTAGGTCGCGAAGACGGCGATACTTCCGGCCAGGGCCTGCTGCTGCGAGCCGTTTTTCTGGTTGGAGCGGCTGAAGAGGCCGTCGAAGAGGTCGGGATGAGCGGTCAGCATCCGGCCGTAAAAGTTCTTCGCGATCTCGGGCATGCGCTCGCCCACCAGGGGCAGAGTCGCTTTGATGAGGGGCAGTGACTGGGTGGATAGCATGCAAACTCCAAGCAATTGAGGGACGTACCCAAAAGTATCATTTCAAATGCTTAATATCGGGTTGTATCCCATTACCCCCGATCGGCGCGGCGCGGCGGCGGGGGTGCCAGCGTGAGGACAACGGGAGCGGGGAAGCCGATATGGGGGAGAGCCGCGATCACAAGGTCGTCGAGTTCGGCGTAGAACGCCTCCCGTGCTCGTCGGAGCCCCCCGCGGAGTCCACAGCCGCCACTGAGCGGACAGTCACCGTGGGGCGTCTCACAGTCGGCGACATCGTCGCGGGTGTCGAGTTGGCGCAGCAGCCAGCCCACGGTGGCCGTTCGCCCGACCGGGCTGATCCTCACTCCGCCGGTACGGCCGCGCAGTGACTCCACGAGTCCCAGCTCGCGGAGTCGCATGACGGCCTTGCTGACATGGCTGTACGGGGTGGCCACCGCCTCGGCGATGACCCGCGAGGTCTGAAGCTCGCCGTCGGGGAGCGTCGCCAGGAACATGAGCGCTCGCAGGGAGACATCCGAGAAGGCATTGATCCTCATGGGTCAACAGTATGGCCGCGGGTCAGCGCGATGCGCCGGCCAGGGTGCCGGTCACGGCGCCGGCCGGGTCGGTGATCAGGCATGAGACGTCGCGGCTGCCCGGGCCGTTCGGGCTGGCCAGGACGTCGGCGTCGGCCCAGCTCTGCGCCGTGGGGGTGAGGTAGGCGAAATCCAGACTCGATGCCCGGTACTCGAGCAGCACGAAGTCCTCGAACAGGGAACCGCAGCCGGTTTCCGCCACTGCGGTCACGGCGTTGTCGCCGGGGAAGGCGTCGCCCGGCACCGGGAACCGGGCGAATACCTCGAACTCGTGGCTCTCGTCGCATGAAACCCGCGGAACGATCGATGCGTTCACGTCCAGTCCCTCCGAAACCTCACGCAGGCAGTCTCCGACGAGAAGGTCGGCCACAGCGGTGACCTCTCCGAGAGCGGATGCCGGCACGGCAGCCACGTTGCGGACCGGCGTCGGCAGCATGTCGCCGATCACGCTGCAGCCGGTGAGGCTGGCGGTCAGGACGCTGGCCGCAGCGATCAGCAGGGTCAGGGTTCCGGGGTGCGTGCGCGGCGGGATCATCGGTTAGCGGGTCGGCGCGCTCGGGGACGCGGGTGCATCCGTGGTGGTGGTCGCTGAGCCGAGGGCCCGCAGAGCCGGCTCGTGCAGCAGGCCGTTGGTGGCCAGAGCGCTGCCGTGCCAGGGGCCGGGCCGGCCGTCGGCGGAGGAGAACCGGCCGCCGGCCTCCTGCACGATCGGGGCCAGGGCCGCGAGATCGTAGGGCTGCAGATCGTATTCCGCGACGATGTCGAGCAGACCCTCGGCGAGGAGCATGTACGACCACATGTCGCCGTAGGCGCGGGTGCGCCAGACCTGGCGGGACAGTGTGATCAGCTCGTCGAGGTGCCCGGTCTGGTCCCACTGCTGGATGCTGTTGTAGCTGAGCGAGGCGTCGGCGAGCTTGGTCACGCCGGACACGGCCAGGCGCACGGGGTCGGCGCCGGGTGTGCGCTCGTCGGTCATCCAGGCGCCGCCGCCGGTGCGCGCCCACCAGCGCTTGCCGAGGGCTGGGGAGCTCGCCATCCCCACCACCGGATCGCCATCGACGGCGAGGGCGATCAGGGTGCCCCAGATCGGGATGCCGCGCAGGAAACCGGCTGTGCCGTCGATCGGATCGATGATCCATTGCCGCACGCTGGTGCCCTCGGTGCCGAATTCCTCACCGAGGATGCCGTCGACCGGGCGCCGCTCGGCCAGGGCGGTCCGGATCGCGCGCTCCACGGCCTGGTCGGCATCCGTCACCGGGGTGCGGTCGGGTTTGGTCGTCACGACGAGGTCCATCGCGGTGAACCGGTCGCGCGAGATCGCGTCGGCCAGATCGGCGAGCTCGGTCGCGAGCTGGAGGTCGTCATCGAGGGAGTACTTCTGGGGCTGGGTCACAGACCAAGACTAGTAATTTTGGCGCGACTCTCCGGTTTGTACCGCGATTGGCGCCGAAGGTAATCGTGCTGTTAGTATCTAGAGTCGGTTCGGGTCACCCTGGGTCGGAGAGTAGAGAAACACGCACCTCTAGCTCAATTGGCAGAGCAACTGACTCTTAATCAGTGGGTTCCCGGTTCAAGTCCGGGGGGGTGCACCATCAGAAAAAGGCCAGGCTCGCTCCAAACGAGGCTTGGCCTTTTCTGTACCCGGTAGCCTGATATCCAGTCAACAGCACCTTCATCGTCAGGCGGAAAAAATCAGAGCTGCACGAGCCACCAAAGACAGACCCCACGCGGTGCGAATCTGGCACGACATCATCGTTAATTGGCTCCTGGCTACACCGCTGATCGTCAATGGAGCGCATCGGTCTCGGCTGCTCCACCTCGCCGGAATGAACGTCAGAAGTTCCAGAGTGCTGAAGGGGGTCACCTTTGGCTCCAGAATGGTCGTTCTAAAACCCGGCGCGTTCGTGAATGAGGGCTGCTACTTCGACGGAAATGAGCGTGTGGTCATCGGGCGCGCGGCTGTGGCCCAGGGCGTCCGCTTCGTCACAAGTACGCATGAGATCGGACCCAGCGAGTTCCGAGTCGGCCCACTGGTAACCAAGCCGATCCATGTCGGCGACGGCGCGTGGATCGGTGCTTTCGCCACAATCCTGCCCGGTGTCACGATCGGCAACGGGGCAATCGTGGCTGCCGGAAGTGTAGTGACCAAGGACGTCGAGCCCAACACCGTCCATGGTGGCGTGCCGGCTCGTCTGATCAGGTCGCTGGAGGGCTAGCCGACCGGAAGAGGGTGGAGTGGCCGCGCAGGCCTCGAACATGACTTCTAGAAACTTCCATATATAAGTGACAGACTCTCAACTCTGTATGTCATGTTTGCTAGTTTCGAAACATGACAACCACCGCGGATGACCTCAGGCAGGCAACGGATGCCGTCGCCTTCCTCGGTTCCGTTTTCGCCGAAAATAAGGCCCTCGCCGATGCTGAGGTGCTGGCCGGTCAGAGGCCGATCGCGGCCGCTCGCCGCCTCCTCGACACCCGTTCGGCGCGGATGGCGGCGACCATCGCCCGGCGTTCGCGGCTGGAACCGGGCCACTCCGGTCTGGCCGCGCAGCAGGGGTTCCTCTCGCCTCAGGCGTTGATCCAGAAGGTGACCGGCTCGACGAAGAACGACGCGTTCAAGCTCGTCGCGGTCGGCTCGATGATGGCCGACGCCGCGGCGGCGGAGAAGCTCGTCTAAGCCGTCCTGAAGTCGCGCGATTCGGATGCCGCCGCGGTCGCGGCGTTCGTCGAGAAGGTGTCGTGGCAGGCGCCGATCGCCCGGGCAGTCACCGCGGGAATGCTCTCGGTCGATGCGGCCGAGTCGATCCGTTCCGGTCTCGGCCAGATCGACGACGTGGTCACCGCCGAGAAGCTTCGTGCGGCCCCCGATTCTCTCCTCGCCGTGGCCTCAACTCTGAACGCGGACCACGTCTTCAAACTCGCGAGACGAATGCGCGACCGCCTCGACGAAGCCGGCATTGCCGCTCGGGAGAAGCAGGCCTACGACGACCGGTTCCTGAAGGTGTACCGGCTGGGAAACGGCAAGGTGCGCCTGAATGGGCTCTTCGCTCCCGAAGACGGCGAATTCGTGCTCTCCGTCTTCGATTCGGTCACCGACCCTCGCCGCGGAGGCGTGCGTTTCGTCGACAAGGAGAAGGCGGCGTGGGCGAAACGCCTGCAGGATGACTCGCGCAGCACGGATCAGATCGCCGCGGATGCCTTCGTGCAGCTGCTGAAGATCGCCGGTGAGGCCGACCAGGGGCGGGTGTTCGGTGGCCGCCGCCCGTCGGTTTGAGTGATCGTGGCCGGAACGGCCCTCGAAACGGGTCAGGCGGGTCAGGCAGGGCAGATCGAGGGAAACCCGGTCCCGATCTCGCAGGACACCATCGACCGGCTCCTCTGCGACACCGGAACCCGCGGCATCCAGTTCAGTGAATCCGGCGACATCATCAACGTCGGCCGCGACGAACGCCTCTTCACCGAAGCCCAGCGGGCCGCAATGGGCGTTCGCGACGGCGGATGCCGCTGGGTCGACTGCGACAAATCACCAGCCTGGAGCGAGGCCCACCACATTAACGAATGGGTGAAAGACAACGGCTATACCGACCCCGCCGACGGGGTACTGCTCTGCCACCCGCACCACCTGCTGTTGCATAATCAGCACTGGAGCATCATCCGCACCGGTAACGACTACTGGCTCCGGCCGCCGGTCGGAGTCGACCCCGAACAAACCCTGATCGCACTCCCGAGCAAACGGGCGCAACCGTAATCCAGCTGCTGGGCGGTGGGCCTCGACAGGCTCGACCACCGCCAGGTAGCAAGCCGGGGCTACTCTGGCTCCGACGCGGGACACATCGGGGCCACCAACCGAGGCACTGACGAGGCACTCGGCGTAAGGAGAACCGATGCTGTCGAGCTACCTGATCGCCGAGGCCTACGCACGTGTCCGGAGCATCGTGCATGTCGTGCTCGTGGATGCCGACGAAGAGCTGCTGACCTTCCGGCCCGACCCGGAGGCGAACAGCATCGCGTGGTTGATCTGGCACCTGACCCGGGTGCAGGATGACCACCTGGCCGAGCTGATGAACGAGGACCAGCTCTGGGACAGCGCCGGCTGGGCCGACAGGTTCGCGTTTCCCTTCGCGCGGGCGGCCACCGGCTACGGCCAAACCGCCGAGGAGGTTGGGCAGGTGCGCGCCGGCGCATCCGTTCTGGCCGGCTATCTCGACGCGGTGCACGCCCGCACCATCGCCTGGCTGCCCACTCTCACCACGGCAGATTTCTCCCGGGTCGTCGACACCCGCTGGACCCCGCCGGTCACACTCGCGGTGCGCCTGGTCAGCGTGCTCTCCGACGACCTGCAGCACGCCGGCCAGGCCGCCTGCGTGCGCGGCCTGGCGGAGCGCGCCGGCCGCTGAGAGAGCCACGCCAGGAGTGCTCACCGCGCGGCCGTGACTGCACGTGCGCGCTACAGCCGCTTCCAGACGTATTCGTTCTCTGGCCGCCCCGGCGTGCCGTAGCGCGGCGACCGCTCGAGTGAGCCGGTGTCGGCCAGATGCTCAAGGTAGCGCCGGGCGGTCACCCGAGAAATGCCGAGCTGCTCCATGACCTCGCTGGAGGAGACCGGAACGGTCTGCAGCTTCAGGAACTCGATCACCGCGCCCAGGGTGCCCTCGGACAGACCCTTCGGCCGCGGCAGCTCGGTGGGCGTGCGCAGGCTCGCGAACGCCAGGTCCACGTCGGTCTGGCTGGTCATCGCGGACAGGCCGCCCAGCTGAAGCCGAAAGTCCCGATACTGCACCAGCTTCTGCGCGAAGGTCGAATAGGTGAACGGCTTGATCAGGTATTGAACAATGCCGGCCGCCACGGCGCCGCGCACGATGTGCAGTTCGCGCACCGCCGTGATGGCGATGATGTCCGTGGTCAGGCCGGCCGCGCGCATCCGTCGGCTCACGTCGAGGCCGTGCAGGTCGGGCAGGGTCATATCCATCAGCACCAGATCGATGGGCTGCCCGGCGGTGACGGCCGTAGCCAGGGCGCGCAGGGCGGAATGGCCGTCGCCGACGGTGCCCGCGTGCACGAAACCGGTCAGACGCCCGAGGTAGGCGGCGTGCGCCTCGGCCGCAATGGCTTCGTCTTCGACGACGAGCACCCGGATGTCCCGGTCAGTCATGCAATCCGCCCATCGTCGCCTCGAGGTCGGGTTCGATGCCCGCAGCGGGCTCCTCCGGCTGCCGGGGGAGGGTGACCGTGAACACGGCCCCCTCGCGGCGGGTGATGCTGAGGCTGCCGCCGAGCCGGTTGACCGTCTGCCGCACCAACGCCAGTCCGAGGCCGCGGCCGAAACTGCCGGGCTCCTTGGTGCTGTAACCGCGGCGGAGGATGTCGGTCACGGCGTCCGGGTCGACGCCGGGCCCGGTGTCGGCCACCTCGATCGCCACCGACGAGGGCGTGGAGCCGACCGAGAGGTGCACCCGGCGGGGTGCCTCGCCGCCGGCGGCCGCGTCGAGTGCGTTATCGACCAGGTTGCCCACGACCGTGACCAGGTCCTGCGCCGTCAGGCCGGAATCGGCGAGGGTTCCGGCCGCCTCAACCGTGAGCAGCACGCCCAGCTCGCTGGCTTGGGCGAACTTGCCCATCAGCAGGGCGCTGAGCACCGGTTCGTCCACCGAGTCGAGCATGTCATCGGTGAGTTGCTGGCTGAGCTCCAGGTCTTTGGTGGCGAAATCGAGGGCCTCGGCGCCGCGCCCGAGTTCCATCAGGGACACGATGGTGTGAAGCCGGTTGGCGTGCTCATGGGTCTGGGCGTGCAGGGCATCCGAGAGGGTGCGCATCGACCGGAGCTCGCTGCCCATCGATTGCAGGTCGGTGTGGTCGCGGATGGTCGCAACCCAGCCCATCGGCGCGGGTTTGGTGCGGCCGCTGCCCGGTTTCAGTGCCGGCAGCTGGCTGACGACCAGCACGCGCGTGTCGGTGACGTGGATCTCGTCGGTGGCGGGGCGGCCGCTCTTCAGTAGCTCGGCGAGCGCCGGGGGAAGGTCGAGACGGTCAAGGCTCTGCGTGGCGGCGGAGGATGCTCGGCCCTCAGTCGGTGAGCGCGGCGGCAGGCCCAGCAGCCGGGCAGCCTGATCGTTGTAGAGCACGACCTCGCCCGTGAGAGTGACGAGTACGAGACCCTCCCGCACCGAATGCAGCACCGAGTCGTAGTAGACGAAGAGCTGGGCGAGCTGCTCCGGTCCCCAGCCGAGCGTGACCCGGCTCAGATAGCGACCGAGCAGCCAGGCGGCGAGGGTGCCCGTGGCTAGCAGCATCAGGGCCACCCCCAGCACGGCCGGCAGCCGCGCGCTCAGCGCGATGGAGAGGTTGCTCGTCTTCACCCCCGCAGCCACCAGGCCCTGAACGGCTCCCTGCTCGTCGGTGATCGGAACGACGGCCCGCACCGAGGGTCCGAGCGTGCCCGTGGTCACCTCGGTGAACGGTTCCCCGGCCAGGGCGGGCGTGACGGTACCGATGTAGGGGCGGCCGATCTCCAACTCGGTCGGGTGGGTCCAGCGGGTGCGGTCGGGCGCCATGATCGTGATGAAGTCGAGGGTGGCGTCGGCGGTGACCCGCTCGGCGTACGGCTGGAGCACCGCGCTGGGATCGGCTGAGCGGCTGGCCTCCAGTACGAGCGGGTTGTCGGCGATGGCGCTGGCGACGGACAGCATCCGTTCCTCGGCGGCGACGAAGCCACGGTCGCGGGCGTCCACGAAGGCCGCGGTGCCCGCGAACACGGTTATCGCCATGATGACCAGGGCGTTCGCCAGGAACAGGCGGCGCGCAATGCTCCAGCCTTGCCCCATCGCATCCTTCTTCCATTTGCGCGACCGTGACCAATATGACCGCAACAGTGACGCGGGCGCCTCGGTCGTCCAGTCTGAAACACACCACGGATGGTCCGGGCGCACCAGCGCTTCACCCCAGCCTAGTTACTAGACAAAGGAGTCTTTTATGGCATCACTGCCTCGCGCTCGCGCTGCACAGCCCGCGAAGAAGTTTGACAAGTCCCACTACCTGTACATGGCGGTCATCGTCGCGGTGATCCTCGGCGTCATCGTCGGCCTGCTCTTCGGCGGCACAGGCGGATTCGCCGTCTCGCTCAAACCGCTCGGGGACATCTTCATCGCCCTGATCAAGATGATGATCTCGCCGATCATCTTCTGCACGATCATCCTCGGCATCGGGTCCATCGCGAAGGCCGCCACGGTCGGCAAGATCGGCGGACTGGCCCTCGGCTACTTCCTGACCATGTCCACCTTCGCCCTGGCGATCGGCCTCGTCGTGGGCAACGTGATCAAGCCCGGCTCAGGGCTTGATCTCACCGCGACCACCTTCGTGCCGCCGGAAGCCGCCGAATCGGACTTCTTCCTCGGCATCATCCCGACCACACTGTTCTCCGCACTGACCGCCGGCAACATCCTGCAGACCCTGCTGGTGGCCCTCATCGCCGGCTTCGCGCTGCAGAAGATGGGAGCCGCCGGCAAGCCGATCCTCGAGGGCATCGCGCACGTGCAGGCCCTGGTCTTTCGCATCCTGATCATGGTCATGTGGCTCGCGCCGATCGGCGCCTTCGGTGCGATCGCCGCCGTCGTCGGTGCCACCGGCTTCCAGGCCGTTATCAGCCTCTTCACCCTGATGGGCGCCTTCTACCTGACCTGTGTGCTCTTCATCGTCGTCATCCTCGGCGGGTTGCTCAAGATCGTCACCGGCATCAGCATCTTCAAGCTGATGCGTTATCTCGGCCGAGAGTACCTGCTGATCTTCTCGACCTCCTCTTCCGAGGCGGCGCTGCCGCGCCTGATCGCCAAGATGGAGCACCTCGGCGTCTCCAAGCCGGTCGTGGGCGTCACGGTTCCCACCGGATACTCCTTCAACCTCGACGGCACCGCGATCTACCTGACCATGGCGTCGCTCTTCATCGCCACGGCCATGGGTCAGCCGCTCGCCCTGGGCGAGCAGATTGGGCTCCTCGCCTTCATGATCATCGCCTCCAAGGGTGCCGCGGGAGTGTCCGGTGCCGGGATCGCGACCCTGGCCGCCGGCTTGCAGGCCCACGCCCCGCAGCTGCTTGAAGGAGTCGGCTTCATCGTGGGCATCGACCGCTTCATGTCCGAGGCCCGCGCGCTCACGAACTTTACCGGCAACGCCGTCGCCACCGTGCTGATCGGATCCTGGACCAAGGAGATCGATCGTGCCCAGGTCGACCGGGTGCTCGACCGTCACGAGCCGTTCGACGAGACCACGATGATCGCCCACCACGGTGCGCCCAGCGCCGCCGAAACGGCCGCCGCGACCGAGAAGTCCGCGCAGATCGCGGCGCTCAAGGCCTGAGTCCGTTCCGGGTCGTCGAACGCGACCCGGCACGGATGGTCCGCGGCGACTGTCTCGCGGCCTGCGGTAGGGCCGGTTCTCCCCGCTACCCGAAACCGTCGAAATCGCTGCTTCTGCGACGCAAATACCCCCGTGTTAGGATTACTGCTGGTCTTACGACCCTTCACCAGGACGCGAATGTACAGCCACGGCCCCATCGGTACGGCGCTTCGTATGGTGAGGCCATGACGGATGCGATCCCCATGATCGCCCCAGCCCACGCTTTCCATCGCGTCGAGGCCGGTCACGGCCTACCCGTCCGACACAGCGTGCATCCGTTCCGTCGGCCGTGATTCGGCCCCGCCCGGCGTGCACCGGGAGAATCCGTGACCGAAACTATTGCCGTGAAGGCAGATCGACTGTACAAAGCGTTCGGGCGTCGTCCGCACGAGCTCGTCAAGAAGCTGACCGCGGGAGCCAGCCGCGATGAGGTGTCCTCGCTGGGCACCGCCGCCGTTATCGACGCCTCATTCGAGGTTCACCGCGGCGAAATCTTCGTGGTGATGGGGTTGTCCGGTTCGGGCAAATCCACCCTGATCCGCATGCTCAACGGGCTACTGGACGCCACCTCTGGCAGCGTGACGGTGGCCGGCCAGGCCATCACCGGCATCTCCGCCGCCGCGCTGCGCGAGGTGCGCCGCACCAATATTTCCATGGTGTTCCAGCACTTTGCCCTGCTACCGCATCGCACCGTGATCGACAACGTCGCCTACGGACTCGAGGTGCAGGGCACGGGCCGCGAGGAGCGGCTCGCCAAGGCGCGCACCATCATCCGCCTCGTCGGGCTCGACGGCTGGGCCGACAGCCTGCCGTCCGAGCTTTCCGGCGGAATGCAGCAGCGAGTCGGCCTCGGCCGGGCTCTCGCCGCCGACACCGACGTCCTCCTGATGGATGAGGCGTTCTCGGCCCTTGACCCGCTGATCCGCCGCGAAATGCAGGAGCAGTTGATCGAGCTGCAGGCCGAGCTCGGCAAAACCATCATCTTCATCACCCACGATCTCAACGAGGCCATGTTCCTCGGCGACCGCATCGCGGTCATGCGCGATGGTCGCATCGTTCAGATCGGCACCCCCGAGGAGATCCTGACCGACCCGGCGAACGACTACGTCGCTCAGTTCGTGCAGGATGTCGACCGCGCCCGGGTGCTGACCGCGGCCAGCGTGATGGAGCCCGTGCGCTCCGTGGTCACGATCACCGGCGGTCCCCGAGCTGCGCTCCGCACCATGCGCGACCTGCAGACCTCCGCCACCTTCGTGCTCAACCGCGACCGCACCTTCGCCGGTGTGGTGCGCGATCGCGACGTGCTGGGGCAGGTCAAGGCCGGCGAGACCGATCTGCGCGCGATAGTGCGCACGGATGCGATCTCCGTCAACCCGGACACCCCGCTGGTCGACCTGGTCGAACCCTCGGTCGGCAGTGATCTGGCCATCGCCGTGGTCGATGAGAAGAACCGTCTGCTCGGCGTCATCCCGCGGGTGACCCTGCTGGCCGCGCTCGGCAACGTGAGCACGAATACGGGGGACGTGCCCGTGATCGAGCCCGCAGCCACGATTTCCATCAGCGTGATCACCGAAACCCTCCGCGACACCGCTCTGGAAGGAGCCGACCTGTGAACGACTTCCGACTTCCTCTGGGCACCCTCGTGGAGGGGTTCATCGACTGGATCACCGACACGTTCGGGTTCTTATTCGACTTCATCCGGGCCGTCTTCGACGGTGCCTACGAACTGGTCGACTTCCTCCTGGTGGCGCCGCCCTTCTGGGTGATCATCGTGCTCTCGGCGGGGCTGGCCCTGGCCACCCGCGGTTGGAAATTCATGGTCGGTACCGTCCTCGGTCTGATCGTCGTCGTCGGCGTCGACCAGTGGGAGAACGCCATGGACACCCTCGCACTGGTGCTGGTCGCCAGCGTGCTCGCGATCGCCCTCAGCCTGCCGCTCGGCATCCTGGCGGCGAAGTCCGCGGTGGCGTCCAACATCATCCGGCCGATTCTCGACTTCATGCAAACCATGCCGGCCTTCGTGTACCTGATTCCCGCGCTGATTCTGTTCCGCGTGGGCGTCGTGCCCGGAATCGTGGCCACCATCATCTTCGCGATGGCCCCGGGAGTCCGCCTCACCGAGCTGGGCATCCGCGGAGTCGACCGAGAAGTGGTTGAGGCCGGGCAGGCCTTCGGCGCCTCGCCCTGGCGCATCCTCCGGCAGATCCAGCTTCCGCTGGCGATGCCGACGATCATGGCGGGTATCAACCAGGTCATCATGCTCTCCCTGTCGATGGTCGTCATCGCCGGTATGGTCGGTGCCGGGGGGCTGGGAGCGGATGTCGTCGCCAGCCTGAACCGCATCGATGTCGCACTCGGTTTCGAAGCCGGCCTCGCCGTGGTGATCCTCGCCATCTTCCTTGACCGCCTGACCGCCGCACTCGGCACCGGCGACACCCCGCTCGGTCGAATCATGTCGGCCCGCAAGCGCCGCGCCCAGCAAGCCCTGGCCGCCTGAGCCAGTGCGCCGCGCACACGACCTCCTGATTTCTGATTCTGCCCCGGTCGCCCACCAGGCGACACGAAAGGAAACAATATGAAAAACCGATCACTGTCCCTCATCGCCCTCGGAGCCGTTGGGCTCCTCGCACTCAGCGGCTGCGCCTCGGCCGAGGCCGCCGTCGTCGGCGACGGGAACAAGGACCAGAAAGACATCACCATCGCCGTGTTCAACGGCTGGGATGAAGGCGTCGCGGTCTCCGAACTGTGGAAGGCCATCCTCGACGAGAAGGGCTACAACGCGGAGTTGGAATACGCCGACGTTGCCCCCGTCTACTCGGGTCTCTCCACCGGAGACTACGACATCAACATGGATGTCTGGATGCCACAGACCCACGCGTCCTACGTGAAGGAGTACGGCGATGACATCGTCGACCTCGGCGCATGGAACGAGGAATCCCGCCTGACCATCGCCGTCAACAAGGATGCCCCCATCGATTCCCTCGACGAGCTGGCCAGGAACGCCGACAAGTTCGGCAACCGCATCGTCGGAATCGAACCCGGAGCCGGCCTGACCAAGGCCACCACTGAGAAGGTCATCCCGGCCTACGGCCTCGACGACATGGAATACCTGACCTCATCGACCGCAGCCATGCTCACCGAGCTGACCGCGGCCACCAAGGCCGGCGAGAACATCGTCGTCACCCTCTGGGAGCCGCACTGGGCCTACGGTTCGCTGCCGATCAAGACCCTCGAGGACCCCAAGGGAACCCTGAAGAACACCGAGTCGCTCCACAGCTACGCCAAGTCCGACTTCGCCGAGGACTTTCCGCAGGCCACCGAGTGGATCAAGGGCTTCGACATGGACCTCGACAAGCTGTACTCGCTTGAGAAGGCCATGTTCGTCGACTACGACGGCAAGGACTACGAGCCGATCGTGGCGAAGTGGATCTCCGAGAACCAGGAGTACGTAGACTCTCTGACCACCACTTAACACAGAACACAACACGAGAGCGGCAGGAGAGGCCCGGTCAAGGATACCCGGGCCTTTCTTGCACCTCAGCGGGGCAGCACGGATGTGCGCCCCCGGGTGTCGAAGGCGGCCGACCGCGCCCCGCAGGGTGCCGGGGCGACGCTGGCAGTGGTTGCCCTGGTTTTGGAGGTCGAATCGAAGATGACCAGGGTGCTCACGCCGTGCTCCAACGATCGGGTTCGTCAGGTGCCGGCCGCTTCAGTGCATCGCAACCGCGGACCGGGGAAGGTTGCCGACTACGGGGTTGTCTGTGTCAGGAACTCAGTGAGCTCGCGGGTGATTTCGGCGGCAACGGCATCCGTTGACATGGTGGCAACACCGTCGCCGTTCTCGGCGCCGTAGTCGCCGAACCGCGCATGGTTGGCGCCTTCGATTTCGACGAAACGGGTGTCGGGCACAAGTAGATCTGCGCTGTCGGCGATCTTCTCCGGGGTGCTGAGGCCGTCGGCGCTCCCGCTGAGGCTGAGGGCCCGCAGATCGGTGCGCTCCGGCGCGGCCGCGCAGTAGCTGCCGAACAGCACCAGCCCTGCCACCGCGGGATCGTCCGCCAGCATGCAGGCTCGCACGCCGCCGATCGAGTGGCCGCCCACGAACCAGGTGGAGACGTCGGGGACGGCGTCGGTGAAGGTGGACAACGTCCGGCGGTCGAAGATGGCGAGGTTGAGCACCGGCTTGGTGATCACAACGGTCACCCCGGTGTCTTCGACCGTGCCCGCCAGCTTGTCGAGGTAGGCATAGGGGTCAACCCGGGCACCGGGAACGAAGACCAAGCCGATGTCGCCGGCGTCGTCGGCGGGCGCGAGGACGACCGACGTGGGGGTGTCGGTGACGGTCACGTTCGGGTTGGCGAAGACCTCGTCCGCCGCGGCCCGATCGGCCACGCGCACAGTGTTCACCCAGGCAAGGAACACGATCACGACGAGTACGAACGCGGTCAGGGTCCACCAGCCACCGGCCCGGATGCCGCGCCGCAGCCGTCCTCGTCGACGTGCCTCGGTCATGCAGCCGGGCTGGATCATCGCGCTCCGCTCCTCGCCTGTCCGGTCGGGGTGAGACCGGAAACCGCTGGTGGTCTCAACCTAGCCGCAACCGACCTGCCGGGGCCGAACCGCTCCGGCCTCAGTCGTCGAGACCGCGGGCGGCCAGAGCCTCACCGATCGCATCCGCGGCATAGAGCGAGCGCACGACCACCGGCACGGCCAGGGCGAGCAGCGAACCCTGGGTGCCGCGCGCCCGACGGGCCTCGATCACCTCGGACACGATCTCGGTGACGAGCGGGATGCACCGCAGGGTGAGGGCGAGGAGGAGGCCGACCCGGTCGGCGTCGACCCAGCGACGGAACGGTCGCAGAAGCTTCTGAAAGCCCTCAAGCACGGCCGTGACCGTGGTCGTCACGGTGAACAGCGCCGCCAGCGCCACGGCGATCAGTAGCCGCCCGGCCATCAGGCCGGCCGTGGTCCAGCCGGCGAACAGCGCCTGGACTGGAACGGCGATCACCAAAATCCACAGGATCGGGCCGATCTGCTGCCACGCCGCGCCCAGCGGCACCCGCGCCACCAGGAACAGTGCGGCGACCCCGAGAAGGCAGGCGCCCAGCTGCCAGAGCTCGCCGAGCGAGCCGACGAGCAGCACGGCGAGCGAGAGAAGCACGAGCTTGAGCAGCATCGGCGCGCGGTGGATCAGCGAGTGGCCGGGGTGATAGAGCCCGATCATGCCGGCCCGATCATGCCAGCAGCTCCCGGTACGCGCCGAGCGCGGCATCCGGTGCACCGTCGGCGACCACCCGGCCGTCCTCGATCACAATCACGCGGTCGAAGGCGGCGAGCAGGTCCAGCTGGTGGGTGACCACGATGACCTGCTGGCTCAGGCCGAGCAGAAGTTCGGTGATGCGCCGGGCATTGCGTGCGTCGAGCAGCGTGGTCGGCTCGTCGGCGACCACGATCTCAGGCTCCGCCACGAGCACGGCCGCCAGCGCGAGCAACTGCTTTTGGCCGCCGGACAGCCGGTGCGCCGGATGGTCGGCGTGCTGGTCGAGCCCGAAGCGCTCGAGCGCCGCCCGCGTGCGGGTCGAGATCTCGAGCGGGGTCAGCCCGCGGCGGCGCAGGGTGAAGGCGACGTCTTCGGCCACGGTGGGCATCACGATCTGATTGTCCGGGTTGGTGAAGATGAAGCCGACCTGCCGGCGCACCGCCTTGGCGTTCCGGGCCACGTCGAGGCCGCCGACGCTCACGATTCCGGTGTCGGGCTTGATCAATCCGTTGATCAGGCGCACGAGGGTGGACTTTCCCGACCCGTTCGCACCGACGATGCCGATGCGCTGTTCGGTGAGGGTCAGACGGATGTCCCGCAGCACCATCCGTTCACCGAACGCATGCGAGACGCTGTCGAAGTCGATCCTGCTCATGATGCGGGCGTGACTGCTCCGGCGGTGACGTCGGCGGCCTCGGGCGCGGGAGCGGCGCTGCGGCGCGGCGGGATCAGACCCGGGTAGGCCCTGTGAACCTGGCGGGCCACCAGTACGGTCACGACCACCTTGATCAGGTCGCCGGGCAGAAACTTCGCGGCGTCGACAAGAGCAACCCAGAGCGGCAGGCCCAGGTTGATCGCGGTGACGGGCACGCCGATCAGGTAGACCACGACGATACCGCCGAGGGTGGTGGCGCCGAGCGCCGCCCAGAGCCGGTAGCGGGGGAGGAGCAGGCCGGTCAAGTAGCCGATGACCAGGGCGCCGAGCAGCCAGCCGTAGAGGTAGCCGGCGGAGGGTGAGGTGGTGAACCAGACGATGCCGCCGCGCCCGCCAGACAGCAGCGGGAGGCCGGCTGCGGCGAGGGCGAGCAGGAGGAGCACGGCGAAGAAGCCCTTGCGCGCCCCGAGGATCGCCCCGGCCAGCATCACCCCGAGGGTCTGGAAGGTGATCGGCACGGCCACCGCCCCAATACTCAGGGCGCCGGGCAGTCCGAGTGCGGCGATCAGGGCGGCGAAGATGGCGATCTGCGACAGGTCGCGCACGCTCATGATGCGGGGTGTCGGGGTGCGGGCGATGAGGGGGCTGGAAGTCATGATCTTCAATCTAGAATTCCGCGGCAGCGCGAGTCTGAAGAAGACCTACAAAGAATGCGGCGGAACTCTATACGGGCGCGTCCGGCAAGCTCCCGACGCAGGGGTGTCTCGGGGTTTCTGCCGGTAGAGCGTTTCCCCGCATTCGAGCATGCCGATGTAGGTCGCAATCTTCGCGGCGCGAGCCTCGGGCTGCTTCGTACCGTCGAGGCGGAACAGGATCGCGAAACGGTTCTGGGACGTGAGCGCCGGGAAGAACCCGGCGGGACGCATCCACCCCTCCGCGATGAGGGTGAGGGCTGAGTCCCGGTTGAGCTGTGACCACACGCTGCGGGCTCGGCGGGGAGTGAAGGCCTGCGACAAGTAACCGTCGAGAGAGTTCACTTGCCCGTCGATCCAGCCGCAGCACAACGCGATCTCGAGCGCCTGCATGGGTGGTCTCCGGTGCCGCGGGGCGTTTCTTCCGCAGCTGCAAACGGATGCGCTCGTCCGACGGAGTACTGCTGTGCCATGCTCACCCTTTGCTCCTGCACAACAAGCACTGGACGATCATCCGCACCGGAACTCAGTGCCGACTGCGGTCACCGATGCAGGTTGACCCGGAGTGGACAATAATCGCGTTGCCGAGCGAGCAAACAAGCGGGGCCGAGGGTCAGGCGACGAGGCGGGCGTTGTTCGTCGAAGCAGCGGCGGAGAAGCGCGGAAGGGTGGCCGTCGGCGCCCGCTCCGGTTCGGCCCAAACGGAGATCGGGGCGGGAATGAAGGGGAGCGCGGTGGGCTCGGCGGTGACCTCGCCGCGCAGAATGGCGGTCTCGGTGCGGAGCACGGAGGCCAGGGACGAGGCAATCTGGTTCGCCTTCAGATCGTGGAAGATCACGTCGGTGTCGTCACTGCTGCGGGGAATTAGAGTCCACTGGCCTTGGGCGCCGACGAGACGAGCGATTTGGGTGTGCAGGAGCTCGAATATCTGAGCGTCGCTGAGCTCGGGAACGGGCGGGGGGATGACCGGTGCGACCGGTGCGACGCGACGTCGTCGACCAAACATCGGGAGCCCCTTTCGGCTAACGTGCCCGTGAACTCTTCAGTTTGCCGTGCGGCGCGCTACGGCCCGCGCTGACACGCCGACAGCGGAGGACTTAGTCTTCGATTCGGCGATCGTCGGCATCCTGGATGACGGTTCCGATGGCGACGGCGGCGCTGAGCAGCCAGCCGACCCACATCAGCGCCAGGCGCCAGTCGCGCGGACCGGTGCGGGTGGCGCTCAGAATGTTCCAACCGCCGGCGAGCACGCCGATGATGGCACTGCTGAAAATGAACTTTCGCATGGAGACCTCCGCGTCTAACGCTACCCGGAAGTTGCCCGGCTGCACGTTTCCCGACAATCTGACCGATCGGACAAGCTCTGACCGATCGGTCAGGTACCGTGATCGGGTGACTCCAGAGCCCGTTATGCCCCAGCCCCCACACAACCGCCAGAGCACCAGCGCAGAACTGCGCGCGACAGCGCTGGAGCAGTTCGCCTCGGTCGGGTTCGCCGGCACCTCGCTGCAGCAGATCGCCGACGCGGCCGGGTACTCCAAATCGAGCGTGCTCTACCACTTCGCCTCCAAGGAAGCGCTCCTCGACGAGGTGCTCACCCCGGCGGTGAACCGGCTGGAGGCCATTCTCGAACGGTTCCTCGCCACCGAGGAGAGCGCCCTGACCCGGAGCCGGTTCGTGAACGACTTCATCGACTTCATCCTCGAATTCCGCCTCGAGCTGCACACCTTCATCAACCAGTCTCAGTCGCTGCGCGGCATCCCCGTGATCGACCGGGCAGGAGTGGTGATCGTGCGCCTCTCCGACACGCTGTGCCACGGCGATGCGAGTACGGAGGACCGCATCCGCTTCGGTATCGCCCTCGGCGGCGCCGCCTACACCCTGGTGGCCGGTATGACGTTCCTCGGGGAGGAGATAACCCCGGTGGAAGAGGTCCGACCGGCTCTCCTGACCGTCATCACCGAGCTGCTTGCCCCTGTCACCGTTCGCACCGCCCCGTCCCGGAAGTAGCACCCATGGCAACCCTGCTCTATCGAATCGGCCACTTCGCCTACCAGCGTGCGGGCCTGGTGCTCGGCATCTGGGCCATCCTGCTGGTCGGGATCCTCGGCTCCGGGGTGGCCCTCGGTGGCCAGACCCAGGAGTCGTACGCGATTCCCGGCACGGAATCACAGGACACCATCGACAAGCTCGGCGAGGTGTTCCCCCAGGCGGCCGGCGCCGCGGTACAGGTTGTCTACACGGCCCCGGACGGGGCATTCGTCACCGACGAGCCTTACCGCACGGCCATCGTCGACATGGCGGCCGAACTCGCGGACGTGCCCGGCGTCGACTCGGTGCTGACGCCCTATGACGAATATGCGTCGGGCGCGATCTCCGACGACTCGGAGAGTGCGTTCAGCCAGGTTCAGTTGTCCGGCTTATCAACCGACGTCACCGCGGAAACTCTCGACGACGTGACCGCGACGCGGGATATCGCCGAGCAGGCCGGCCTCGAGGTAGCCTTCGGCGGCCAGGTTTTCCAGGACAACACCTTTGGCATCACCATCTCCGAGGTTCTCGGCCTGATCTTCGCGGGCGTGGTGCTGGTGATCACCTTCGGTTCGCTCGTATCCGCCGGGATGCCGCTGCTGATGGCCCTGATCGGCGTCGGCGTCGCCATCGGCGGCATCACCGTGATTTCCGCATTCGTGCCAGTCTCGAGCACGGCCCCCATGCTCGCCCTGATGCTCGGACTCGCCGTAGGCATCGACTACGTGCTCTTCATCCTGTCGCGGCATCGCACGCAGCTCGCCAACGGGGTCGAACCACACGATTCGGCCGCCTCGGCCGTGGCCACCGCCGGCAGCGCCGTCGTCTTCGCCGGGATCACCGTGATCATCGCCCTGCTCGGGCTGCTCGTGGTCGGCATCCCGTTCCTCAGCGTGATGGGGCTGGGCGCCGCCTTGGCCGTGCTGGTCTCCATCTTCGTGGCGGTCACGCTCCTCCCCGCCGTTCTCGGCCTCGCCAAGGGGCGCCTCACTCCCAAGACAGGCAGCCGCGCGCACCACCGGGCCACCCGTCCAGACACCGGCCGGCCCACCCTCGGCCACCGCTGGGTCAACCTCGTGCTCAGGGCGCCGGTCGTGGCCGTGCTCCTCGTGGTGGGCGTGCTCGGCACGCTGGCGATCCCGGCCCTCAGCCTCGACCTGAACCTGCCTGACGGGGCGTCCGAGCCGGCCGGTTCGACGCAGCGTGAGGCGTTCACCATGCTCGAGGAGGGCTTCGGTCCGGGCTACAACGGTCCGCTCATCGTCGTCGTCGACATCACCCAGACGACGGATATCTTCGGTGACCTCGACACCATCGGCGCGGCCCTGCGCACCCTGCCCGGCGTGGCCTTCGTCGGCAAGGGCACTCCGAACCCGACCGTCGACACCGCCATCATCCAGGTCATGCCGGACAGCGCGCCGAACGCGCCCGAGACCAAGGCGCTCGTGCAGGCCATCCGCGATCTGGCACCATCGATCGACGACGACTTGCGCACCCCCATCGCCGTGACCGGCGCGACCGCCGTGTCGATCGACATCTCCAACCGCCTCAGCAACGCGCTCGTGCCGTTCGCCCTGATCGTGGTGGGGCTCTCGATCATCCTGCTGACCATGGTGTTCCGGTCGATCTTCGTGCCGATCAAAGCGGCCCTCGGGTTCCTGCTCTCGGTGGCCGCATCGATCGGCGCGACCGTGGCGATCTTCCAGTGGGGCTGGTTCTCCGAGCTGCTCGGGGTGGAAACCCCCGGGCCGATCCTAAGCTTCCTGCCCATCCTGCTGATGGCCGTGCTCTTCGGTCTGGCCATGGACTACGAGGTGTTCCTCGTCTCTGGCATGCGGGAGGAGTTCGTGAAGACTGGCCTGGCCCGCGAATCCATCGTGCACGGGTTCTCCCACGCTGCCCGCGTGGTCACGGCCGCCGCCCTGATCATGTTCTTCGTCTTCTTTGCCTTCGTGCCCGAGGGCACCGGGGCG
This sequence comes from Cryobacterium sandaracinum, assembly GCF_004403415.1. NCBI lineage: Bacteria > Bacillati > Actinomycetota > Actinomycetes > Micrococcales > Microbacteriaceae > Cryobacterium > Cryobacterium sandaracinum. The sequence continues at coordinate 97,605 of NZ_SOGO01000007.1, read as the reverse complement.
ATCAAGGGCATCGCGTTCGCCCTCGCCGTCGGAGTCTTCCTCGACGCGTTCCTGGTGCGGATGACATTGGTCCCGGCCGCGATGGCCCTCGCCGGCGATGCCGCCTGGTGGCTGCCACGCTGGCTCTCCCGCATTCTGCCCAACGTCGACATCGAGGGTGAGGGTCTGCGCCGGCACCTGGCCGACAAGGAATGGGCCATCAGCCAGCCGCACGCCATCACGGCCGAGGGAGCCGTCTTCGGGCTGCCGGAGAGCCCCTTCGGGCCGCTGGACCTCACCATCGACGCCGGCGCGGTGGTGGTACTGACCGGCTCCGCCACCCACCGCCGCGTCGTCGCCGCCACCCTGGCCGGCCGGCTCGACCCGGTGTTCGGCCGCCTCCAGGTCATGGGCTTTCCGCTGCCGTCCGAGCGCAGCCGCGCCCTCTGCGCGGTGGCGCTCGCCGACGTGGGCGACAGCCGCGACAATGGGCTCACCGTGGGGGAGTTGCTGGCCGAACGGCTGGACCTGGCGCATCCGTGGTACCGCGCCGCTTCGCGCCGTTCGCTTCTCGCGGGGTGGATCGCGCGTCTGAACGGTGCGCTCGGCACCCCGTCGAGCGGCCGGGACGCCGGCCCGATCGTGGCCGGCACGACGGTATCGTCCCTCTCCGCCCTGGGCCGTGCCGCGGTGCACGTGACCGCGGCGCTCATCGAGACCCCGGGAGTTGTCATCGTCGACCTCGGCGAGGGACTGCCCGTCGACCCGGCGGGGCGGGACCTCGTGCAGGTGCTGGCGATCCTCGCCCCGGCCTCGACCGCCCTCATCGTCGGTGCCGCCTCCTTCCCCGAGGCGATCGCGGTCTACCGCGGGGCCCGCCCGCTGCAGACCCTCGAACTCGGTTCCCGTGACCGAAAGGCCCTGCAGCGATGAGCACCAGGCTTGAGAAACTGTTCAGCCGCACGCCCGGGCAGCGCCGAGGGGCCCTCGGGGCCCTGCTGGCGGGCCTGATCGTGGTGCCGCTGGCGGTTGCCGGACTCTTCGCCGGGGCCCTCGCCACCGCCGATCAGCGCGTGGACACGCTGCCGGCGATCGTCGTCAACAACGACGAGATCGTCACCACCACCCTGCCCGACGGCACCGAGCAGCCGGTGCTCGCCGGCCGCCTGCTCGTGACCGAACTCACCAAGCCTTCCGATGAGGGGTCCGAGGCCACCGGGTTCGACTGGACCATCTCCAACTCCGTGGATGCCGCGGCGGCCCTGGCCTCCGGCGACGCCTACGCGGTGCTCACGATCCCGAAGGACTTCTCGGCGTCGGTGACCTCGCTGGGCGGGGCGGCTCCCACCCAGGCCGACCTGGGCATCCGCACGGATGACGCGCACTCGTTCCTGGCCGGATCGGTGGCCCAGTCGGTGGGCACCGCCATGTCGGGCGTCTTCGGCCGCGAGATCACCTCGCAGTACCTCAACGGGCTGTACACCAACCTGGCTGTGCTGGGCGAGTCCCTCACGCAGGCGGCGGATGGCGCCGCGCAGGTTTCGACCGGGGTCACCGGCGTGGCCACCGGACTCGATTCGCTGGCCGGCGGCACGGCCGCCGCGGCATCCGGGGCCTCGTCCGCCGCGACCGGCGCCGCCAGCTTCTCCTCCGGCGTGGCCGAGTACACCCAGGGCGTCACCGGACTGAGCGACGGCCTGACCCGGCTGAGCACGGGCGCGGCCGGGCTGGCTCCGCTCGCGACCGGCCTACCGGCCTACGCGGCCGGGGTGCAGTCCAACGCCGACGGTTTCAGGCAGCTGAACGCGGCCATGCAGAGCGACCCGCGGGTCGCCGACTACGCGCCGGCCCTGCTGCAGCTCCAGGGCGGATTCGACGCCCTCGCCGCGCAGAGCACCGGCATCGGCCAGGTTGGTCCGGGCCTCGAAGGCGTGCTCGATGGGGTGTCTCAGAGCGCCAACGGTGCGAGCCTGCTCTCCGCCGGCGGCAGCGACCTCCGCGGCGGTGCCAGCGACCTCGCCACCGGCGTTGCCGGCATCGCCACCGGCCTCTCGCAGCTGGCCACCGGAACAACGGATGCCGCGGCGGGCGCCCGCCTGCTCGAATCGGGCGCGGTCGAACTCGCCAGCGGGCTGCAGGACGGCGCGGACAGCGCGGCCCTTCTCACCGACACCGACCCGGTGACGACGGCGGCGGTCGTCTCCGAACCGGTCGGCATCACCGCGGAGCGCGACAACGCCTTCGCGTCGATCGGCCCGGTCATCGGCATGGTCTTTGTGCCGATCGGCCTGTGGATCGGTGCCCTGGCGATCTTCCTGGTGATGCAGCCGCTGTCCGCGCTCGCGCTCGCGTCGACCGCGTCGACCGGCAACCTCGTGGCCCGCAGCCTCGGCCGTGCGTTCGGAATCGCCGCAGCGCAGGCCGTGGTCGTGGTGTTGTTGCTGCACAGCACGCTCGGCGTCTCGTGGTCGATCCTGCCGTCGACCCTGGCCTTCGCGGTGTTCCTCGCCTTCGTGTTCGCGGCGGTGCACCACTTCCTCACGGCGGCGTTCGGCCGGGTCGGAATCGTGGTCTCCCTGGTACTGCTCGCGCTGCAGCTCACCGCGGTGGGTGGGCTCTACCCGATTGAGCTGGTGTCGGCGCCGTTCCAGATGATCAGCCCGTTCCTGCCGCTCACCTGGGCGGTGCGGGGCATGCAGGCCATTGTCTCCGGGGGAGGCGGCAGCGCCGGCGGGCCCGCGGCCATCCTGCTGATCTTCGCACTGGTGAGCGTTCTGGCCTCGTATTGGACCGTCGCCAGCCGGCGCGGCGCCCGCTCGTTCGGCCTGGCGCAGGCCCGCAGCTGATTCGGGGTATCTGTTCCCGGAGGGAACGTGTGCCCGCCCGCGTGAGGTTGCGCCCCGTGCGCCGCACGAATTCGCCGGAGATTTTGGCTCACCCGAGCAACCGTGGTTCAGGTTCAGGTTCAGGCGAGCTTGCGTGTGGGGCTGACTCAGGACATCCGTCGCCCAAATTCTCCAGTCGGCGCGGACCAGTGCGGAACAGGTGCGGATACCCGGCTCGGCCCGGCCGGATCTCCTGAGGTGGCCACACCTCCCGCCTGATGCGCCGAAGTGCCTGTGCGGTTCGGGCGTGCACCTCGCGCTTTGTTCTGCCCCGCAGCCCGAACGAATTCGACGGAGATTTTGCCAAGCCAGGTCCAGGATGCCCCGGAAAGTAGCGTTTCCGCCAAAATCTCCGTCGAATTGGTTCGACGACCTGGCTCAGAGTTGGTCGACGACCAGGATCAGGGGAGAGACGGGCCCTGGCCGATACTCAACCAGGCGTCGGTTCCTCCGCGAGCGTTCGGGCCAGGGCCTCGGTTCGTGGCGCGGGCCTCCTTCATCGCTTGAAGCTGGCGGTCGACAGCCGCTCTGGTCGCCCCAGCCGAGAGCTGCCGTTCGAGGTCCGCGTCGAGCGGGGCCGTGACATCGTTCAGAGCGCCGCTGGAGAGCAGCTCGTCGGTGGCGGCGGCGCGGGCCTGCATCTGGGTGACCCGGTCCTTGGCCCGGTCGAGGTCGGCACCGACCGTGCCCAGTTGCGAGCCGATGCCGGACGCGGCCTCGTTGGCCTTGACCCGAGCCTCGGAGGCAGCGTAGGTGGCCTTGATGGTCTCCTTCTCCGTGCGGAAGGCGGCGACCCGTTCGGCGAGGCGTCGTTCGTTGTCCTGCAGTTGCGCCTGCTGCTGCGCCAAAACGAGGTACTGGTCACGGATGGCTGCCACCTGGCCCTCGAGGAGCGACCGGCGTTCCAGCGCCGTGCGGGCCAGATCTTCCCGGCCCTGGTTCAGGGCCTCCTGGGCCTGGTCGGCCAGCCGCTGGTAGCGGCCGCCCATGTCCTGCCCCTGCAACTCAATTCGCTTCTTTGCCGTTGCGACCTCGGCCAGCCCCAGGCGCACCTGCTGGAGCGACTTCACCTGCTGCTCGTAGCTGTCGTCGAGGGCCTCGCGGGGGTCTTCGATCCGGGTCAGGGCCTGGTTTGACTTGCTGCGGAGGATGACGCGCAGCCGCGAGGTGAGGCTCATGATTCAGTCCTTCTGTTGAAAGTATTCATGGGCAGGGGCCGGCGCGGATCGGAGAACCCGTCGTTGCCGTTATGGGAGTGGCCGTCGAGGGAGCAGCCGTTGAGCGAGCGGCCGTTGAGGGAGCGCAACTCATCGACCCCAGCCCGGAGCGCGGCCACCTCGCGGTCGACCTCGGACCGAAGGGCCGTGAGGGTGTCATCGGTGAGCTCTCCGAGACCGGCAGCGACGGCCGAGCGCAGCCGGCGCACCAACCCGGCCACTTGGTCGACACGGCGGCCGGCCACCGACAGCGCCTCGGCGAGCACGACAGGATCGGCCTCGCTCGTCAGTAGCCGCAGCTGCGATTGCAGCGTGACGCTTTCGCCCTGAATGCGACGGAAAAGTCGCGGAAGCTCGCCGAGCGGGCCCTGGCTGCTCCGGGCCAGGTCGACGGCTGCCTGACCACTGTCGAGAGATTCCTTCAGCCGCAACTGCAGCTTCAGAACCTCGTGTTGCGGGCCCCGACTCAGGATGGTGCGAGAACGCAACACCGCGCCGGTCAGCCTGCGGCTACGGCGAATGCGCCGGTACAGCCTCCGCACCAGAACGAAGAACGAGACGAAGACAACGAGGCTGATGGTCGCGAGTGAGATCGACACCCAGCTCAGCAGTGAATTCAGGTCCATGGGTCCGCCTCTTTCAAACAGTCAGCCGGGGTCGCGCCACACCCGGACACGATCCACGGGTTAAAGTACGCGCGTTACCTCAAAGTTGTCCCCATGTCGGGCGACCGTGGCCGAGTGGCCAGCCCGGCCACCGCTTTCGGCCCACTGGTAGCCTTGGGAGACCACCAAGGCGTCGCTCTGCGCCCGCCGGAACGGACGATCCCATTACCTCTGCAGCCGAACCCACGGCATCCGCCGCCCCGGACTCCACCTATTCGCTGGTCGTGGTCTCCAACCGCCTCCCGATCGAGATCGAGGTTTCCGAAGACGGAACCGAGGGCTGGCGCACCTCGCCCGGCGGCCTGGTCACCGCCCTCGAGCCCATGATGCGCAGCTCCGACGGCGCCTGGGTGGGCTGGCCCGGCATCGCCGACCGCTCGTTCGACCCGTTCGAGAACGACGGCATCTCCATCGTGCCGGTGCGGCTCAGCGAGTCGGAGTTGGAGGATTACTACGAGGGCTTCTCCAACGACACGATCTGGCCGCTTTACCACGACGTGATCGCGCCGCCGCGCTACCACCGCGAATGGTGGGAGGCCTACGTTCGGGTGAACCGCCGCTTCGCCGACGCCGCCGCATCCGCCGCTGCGCCCGGCGCCACGGTGTGGGTGCACGACTACCAGTTGCAGCTCGTGCCACGGATGCTGCGCGACGCGCGGCCCGACCTCGTGATCGGGTTCTTCAACCACATCCCTTTTCCGCCCTACGGGATCTACGCCCAGCTACCCTGGCGCAAGCAGATCCTCGACGGACTGCTCGGCGCCGACCTGATCGGTTTCCAGCGCCTCGCCGACGCCGGTAACTTCTCCCGAGCCGTGCGCCGCCTCTACGGCTATCCGACCCGCGGCGTCGCCATCGATGTGCCCGCACCCGATGGCAAGCATCGCCGGGTGATCGCCAAGCACTTCCCGATCTCCATCGACGCCGCCGCCTACGAGGAACTGGCGCGGCGCCCCGAGATCCAGGAGCGGGCGCGCCAGATCCGCGAAGACCTCGGCAACCCCCAGACGATCATGCTGGGCGTGGACCGGCTCGACTACACCAAGGGCATCGCCCACCGCATCAAGGCGTTCGGCGAGCTGCTCGCCGACGGCAGCCTGAGCGTGGAGGACGTCACCCTGGTGCAGGTCGCCAGCCCCTCCCGGGAACGCGTCGGCCCCTACATCGCCCTGCGCGACGAGATCGAACTGGCCGTCGGCCGCCTCAACGGCGACTTCTCCACCATCAGCCACACCGCCATCAGTTACCACCATCACGGCTACCCGCGCGAGGAGATGGTGGCGCTCTACCTCGCGGCCGACGTGATGCTCGTGACCGCGCTCCGCGACGGCATGAACCTCGTCGCCAAGGAATACGTGGCCGTGCGCTTCGACCGCGACGGCGTGCTCGTTCTGAGCGAGTTCGCCGGCGCCGCCGACGAGCTCAAACAGGCCGTGCTGATCAACCCGCATGACATCGACGGCGTGAAGGCCGCCATCCTCAGGGCCGTCGCGATGCCCCGCCAGGAACGGCTGCGACGCATGCGCTCGCTCCGCCGCAAGGTCTTCGACAACGACGTCGACGCCTGGTCCTCTTCCTTCCTCCGAACCCTGACCGAAGGAGCCGCCGTGCGTCCCGGGATCCCCGACACCCTCGCCGGTGCGCTGAAGGATCTCAGCCGCGCCGACAACATCCTCGTGGCCCTCGATTTCGACGGGACGCTTGCCCCGCACGTCGACAAGCCCGAAGACGCGCGCGCAGTGGCAGGCACCCGCGAGGCGGTGCAGCGCCTGCTCGACCTCGACGGGGTGCGGGTCGCGTTCGTCTCCGGCCGGGCCCTGGTCAGCCTGCGGCACGTGTCGCAGCCGCAGACCGATGTGCTCCTCGCCGGCTCGCACGGGATCGAGGTGCAGCTGGACACCCCCGAGATCGAACTCGACCTCGTCACCGAGGAACTCGAGCAGCTCGACGCCCTCGCCCGGGTGCTTGAGCGCATCTCCGGCAGCATCGACGGAACCTGGATCGAACGCAAGCCGGCCGGTCTGGCCCTGCACACCCGGCTGGCGACGCCTCGGAAAGCGGCGGCCGCCCTGAAGGCCGCACGCGGGGAGCTGGGCACGCTGCTGCCCGGCCTGACTGTGCGGGACGGCAAGGACGTGATCGAATTCGCGGTGCGTGCCAGCACCAAGGGCGACGCCCTTGCGCGGTTGCGCCGGCACGCGGGGGCCGACCGGGTCTTCTACGCCGGCGACGACACCACCGACGAAGACGCCTTCGCCGTGCTGCGACCCGGCGACGTCGGCCTCAAGATCGGGGCAGGCGACTCGCTCGCCGGCTACCGGGTGCGCGGCCCCGAAGACGTGCCGCTGGTGCTGGGCCTGATCGCCGATGCCCGCGCGGCCGTCGCCGCGGAGCGTGAGGCCGCCGCCGGAGCATGACCCTCGGGCGACGTTCCGCCTTCAGCGGACGTTTAGACTCAGTGCATGACTGAGATCGATATGAAGCCTCGCAGCCGGGACGTCACCGATGGAATCGAAGCCACCACCTCGCGGGGGATGCTCCGGGCCGTCGGTATGGGCGACGCCGACTGGGAGAAACCCCAGATCGGCATCGCAAGCTCGTGGAACGAGATCACGCCCTGCAACCTCTCCCTGGACCGCCTCGCGCAGGCCGCCAAAGAAGGTGTGCACGGCGGCGGCGGCTACCCGCTGCAGTTCGGCACCATCTCCGTCTCCGATGGCATCTCGATGGGCCATGAGGGCATGCACTTCTCCCTCGTCTCCCGCGAGGTCATCGCCGACTCGGTCGAGGTTGTCATGCAGGCCGAGCGCCTCGACGGCTCCGTGCTGCTGGCGGGCTGCGACAAGTCGCTGCCCGGGATGCTGATGGCCGCGGCCCGCCTCGACCTGGCCAGCGTTTTCCTCTACGCAGGATCGATCGCTCCCGGCTGGGTCAAGCTTTCCGACGGCACCGAAAAAGACATCACCATCATCGACTCCTTCGAGGCGGTGGGCGCCGTCAAGGCCGGGCGGATGTCCGTGGCCGACGCCAAGCGCATCGAGTGCGCCTTCGCTCCCGGCGAGGGTGCCTGCGGCGGCATGTACACCGCCAACACCATGGCCAGCGTGGCCGAGGCTCTCGGCATGAGCCTGCCGGGATCGGCCTCCCCGGCCTCCGCCGACCGCCGCCGCGACTACTACGCGCACCGCTCCGGCGAGGCCGTCGTCAACCTGCTGCGTCTGGGGATCACGGCCAGGGACATCCTGACCCGCAAGGCCTTCGAGAACGCGATCGCCGTGGCGATGGCGTTCGGCGGCTCCACCAACGTGGTTCTGCACCTGCTGGCCATCGCGAACGAGGCCGAGGTCGAGCTCACCCTCGACGACTTCAACCGCATCGGCGACAAGGTGCCGCACATCGGCGACCTGAAACCGTTCGGCAAGTACGTCATGAACGACGTCGACCGTCACGGCGGCGTGCCGGCCGTGATGCGGGCCCTGCTTGAGGCCGGCCTCATCCACGGCGACGCGCTCACCGTGACCGGCAAGACCGTGGCCGAGAACCTTGCCGAGATCGACCCGCCCGAACTGGACGGCGAGGTGCTGCGCACCCTCGACAACCCGATTCACGCCAGCGGCGGAATCACCATCCTCAAGGGCTCTATCGCCCCCGAGGGTGCCGTCGTCAAAACCGCCGGCTTCGACTCCGACATCTTCGAGGGACCCGCGCGCGTGTTTGAGCGTGAGCGCGCCGCCATGGACGCTCTCACTGCGGGGGAGATCCAGAAGGGAGACGTCGTCGTCATCCGCTACGAGGGACCCAAGGGCGGGCCCGGAATGCGGGAGATGCTCTCGATCACCGCCGCTATCAAGGGCGCCGGGCTCGGCGCCGATGTACTACTCTTAACGGACGGTCGATTCTCAGGCGGCACAACCGGACTGTGCATCGGCCATATAGCACCCGAAGCGGTGGACGAAGGTCCAATCGCCTTCGTGCGCGATGGTGATCTGATACGGGTCGATATCGCAGCTCGCACGCTCGACCTACTGGTCGACCCTGATGAGCTGACCGCCCGGAGTGTTGGCTGGGCACCTCTGCCTCCGCGCTACACCCGGGGCGTTCTCGCAAAGTACTCGAAGCTTGTCCAGTCTGCGGCCGTCGGCGCCGTCACGGGGTAGAACTCACTATTCGTCATCGAACTAGGGAACTGATCACATGACCGCGGAAACACCCGTGCCATCACCGTCGCCCTCGTCTGCCGCGGCCGCCGGGGCGCCCGACTCGGGGGCACCGGAAATCCTCACCGGTTCCGGTGCGATCATCCGCTCGCTGGAGCTGCTGGGCGTCACCGACGTCTTCGGTCTGCCGGGCGGCGCCGTCATTCCGCTCTACGACGAGCTGATGAGCCAAACCGTGATCCGGCACATCCTGGTGCGGCACGAGCAGGGTGCCGGCCACGCCGCGGAGGGCTACGCCTCGGCGAGCAACCGCGTCGGGGTGGCCATCGCCACCTCCGGGCCCGGCGCCACCAACCTTGTCACCGCCATCGCCGACGCGTACATGGACTCGGTGCCGATCCTTTGCATCACCGGCCAGGTCTTCTCCACCCTGATGGGCACGGATGCCTTCCAGGAGGCCGACATCGTCGGCATCACCATGCCGATCACGAAGCACTCCTTCCTGGTCAAGCGTCCCGAGGACATCCCCGCGGCTATCGCGTCGGCTCACCTGATCGCCTCCACCGGCCGGCCCGGCCCGGTCCTGGTGGACATCACCAAGGATGCCCAGCAGAAGAGCGCCCCGTTCATCTGGCCGCCCAAGCTCGACCTGCCCGGCTACCGGCCGGTCACCAAGGCCCACGGCAAACAGGTGCAGGCTGCGGCCCAGCTGCTTGCCGAGGCCAAGAAGCCCGTCCTCTATGTGGGTGGCGGTGTCATCCGTGCCCGCGCGTCGGAAGAACTGCTCGCGTTCGCCGAACTCAGCAAGACGCCCGTCGTCACCACGTTGATGGCGCGCGGCGCGTTCCCGGACTCGCACGACCAGCACCTGGGCATGCCCGGGATGCACGGCACCGTGTCCGCGGTGCTCGCGCTGCAGGAGGCAGACCTGATCATCGCGCTCGGCTCCCGCTTCGACGACCGGGTCACCGGCAAGGTCTCCGAGTTTGCGCCGCACGCCACGATCGTGCACGTCGACATCGACCCCGCGGAGATCGGTAAGATCCGCGCCGCCGACGTTCCCATCGTCGGTGATGCCAAGGAGGTCATCACCGAACTCACCATCGCCTACGCGGCCGCCATCACCACGACGACGCCCGACGTCAGCGTTTGGTGGACCTACCTCAAGGGTCTGCGGGAGGAGTTCCCGCTGGGCTATTCCGAGCCGACCGACGGCCTCATGAGCCCGCAGTTCGTGATCCAGCGCATCGGCGAGCTGACCGGGCCGGAAGCCGTCTATGCGGCCGGTGTCGGCCAGCACCAGATGTGGGCGGCCCAGTTCATCAAGTACGAGCGGCCCAATTCCTGGCTGAACTCCGGGGGCGCCGGCACGATGGGCTACTCCATCCCCGCAGCGATGGGTGCCAAGGTGGCCGAGCCCGACCGGGTGGTCTGGTCGATCGACGGCGACGGATGCTTCCAGATGACCAACCAGGAGCTGGCCACCTGCACGATCAACAACATTCCGATCAAGGTCGCCATCATCAACAACTCCTCGCTGGGCATGGTGCGCCAGTGGCAGACCCTGTTCTACGACGGACGGCACTCCTTCACCGATCTGCACACCGGGCACGGGTCCGCCATGGTGCCGGACTTCGTGAAGCTGTCGGAGGCCTACGGTGCCCTCGCCATCCGGGTCACCAGCCCCGACCAGGTCGACGACGCCATCAAGCTGGCGTTGGCGACCAACGACCGGCCCGTGGTGATCGACTTCATCGTGAGCCGGGACGCCATGGTCTGGCCGATGGTGCCGCAGGGTGTCAGCAACAGCTATGTGCAGTATGCCAAAGAGCACGCACCGACCTGGGAAGAGGAATAACCCGTGAGCACCCACGTTCTGAGCCTCCTCGTCGAGGACAAGCCCGGCCTGCTCACCCGGGTCGCCGGCCTCTTCGCCCGCCGCGGTTTCAACATCGAGAGCCTCGCCGTCGGCCACACCGAAATCCCCGGGCTCTCCCGCATCACGATCCTCGTCGACGTCGAAGACGCACCGCTGGAGCAAGTGACCAAGCAGCTGAACAAGCTGATCAACGTCATCAAGATCGTCGAACTCGACCCGGCCCAGTCGGTGCAGCGCGAACACCTGCTGGTGAAGGTGCGCGCCGACAACACGACCCGGTCGATGGTGCTCGAAGCCGTGACCCTGTTCCGGGCTCGGGTCGTCGACGTGTCCGTCGACGCGGTCGTGATCGAGGTCACCGGGGACTCCGGCAAAACGCAGGCGCTGCTGCGCGTGCTCGAGCCCTACGGGATCAAGGAAATCGCCCAGTCCGGCCTGCTCGCCATCGGCCGCGGGTCGAAATCGATCAGCGAGCGCGTCTTCAAAAACTAGAGCTCGACCACCGACTACAACAACAAGGAGAACATTTACTCGTGTCTGAGATTTACTACGACAAAGACGCCGACCTGTCGATCATCCAGGGCAAGAAGGTAGCCGTCATCGGCTATGGCTCGCAGGGTCACGCCCACGCGCAGAACCTGCGCGACTCGGGTGTCGAGGTCGTCATCGGCCTCAAGGAGGGCTCGAAGTCCAAGGCCAAGGCCGAAGAGGCCGGCTTCACCGTTCTCAGCACCGCCGAGGCATCCGCCTGGGCCGACGTCATCGTCATCCTGGCGCCCGACCAGGTGCAGCGTCACCTGTTCGCCGACGACGTGCTGCCGAACCTCGCTGCGGGCAAGGCCCTTGTCTTCGGACACGGCTTCAACATCCGTTTCGGCTACATCAAGGCCCCCGAAGGCATCGACGTCACCATGGTCGCCCCCAAGGGACCGGGCCACACCGTGCGCCGCGAGTATGAGGCCGGCCGCGGCGTTCCCGTGATCGTCGCCGTCGAGAAGGATGCCTCGGGCGCGGCCTGGCCGCTCACCCTCAGCTACGCCAAGGCGATCGGTGGGCTGCGCGCCGCCGGCATCAAGACCACCTTCACCGAAGAGACCGAAACCGACCTGTTCGGCGAGCAGGCCGTGCTCTGTGGTGGCGCGTCGCAGCTGATCCAGTACGGCTTCGAGGTTCTCACCGAGGCCGGCTACCAGCCGCAGGTCGCCTACTTCGAGGTGCTGCACGAGCTCAAGCTCATCGTCGACCTGATGTGGGAGGGGGGCATCGCCAAGCAGCGGTGGAGCGTCTCCGACACCGCCGAGTACGGCGACTACGTCTCCGGCCCACGCGTCATCGACGCCCACGTCAAGGAGAATATGAAGGCCGTTCTCGCCGACATCCAGAACGGCGCCTTCGCGGCCCGCTTCATCGCGGACCAGGACGCCGGAGCACCGGAGTTCCTTGCTCTGCGCAAGAAGGGCGAAGAGCACCCCATCGAAGCCACCGGCCGTGAGCTGCGCAAGCTGTTCGCCTGGAACGCCTCCGCCGACGACGACTACACTGACGGCGAAGCCGCGCGCTAACACCCGAGCTCGCATCGGCAGCGGGGCCAATCCACTGGATTGGCCCCGCTGCCGCGTCAACGGCGCTGATTGCCCGAGGATGCATTCGGGGTGCTTGCCACGTCCGGTCCGGGTGGTCACCATTGATGCCCGTGGATGAACCCGGCCTGCCGGTTCGCACAGGACACGACCCCATTCGCAGCCGGTTCATGGCAGCCCCGACGGCCCGGCGGGGGAGACGGTCACGGCCGCGAAGCTCGAGCGCGCCTCGGCCCCGGACGCCGTCTTCCGGCTCGTCGCGCAGAAGAAGATCCCAGCCGACAAGCTGACCACGCATCGGTTCCGGATGGACCAGATCCTCGAGGCGTACGACACCTTCTCCCGCGCGGCGGAAACCAAGGCACTGAAAGTCTTGATCAGCCGGAAGTGTGCGCCGCCCGGGCGGCGCCTCGGTACGCTGGTCTCATGACTTCTGGACACTCCGGTGACGACAACCGGGACGACGCCCTGGGCTGGGCCGGCGACGACGACCCCACGCTCGTCTCCGGCGACGAGTCTGGCGCGACCGCACGGCCCGCCGAGCCCGATTCGGGCGCTTTCGTCACGACCGGCGACGGTTCCGGCTCCGGCTCTGAAACCGAAACCGACACCGGCACCGCGGCCGGTACCGAGACCGGTTCCGTCGCGCCTCCGGAGGGATGGACCGTGGCCGGTCCGGCATCCGCTGTCGCGGCGAAGGCGGCGGCCGACGCCGCCCTGACCCGCACGGCCACGAGTTCCCTGGCGCTCGTCTCGCTCGGAATCTTCGGCGGAATATATCTGCTCTACACGGTGGGCTGGTTCATCGGCGTGGGCCGCATCCAGACCCCGCCCGCCGACGAGTTGTCCGAGTTCATGTTCTCCCTCGGTCTCTGGCTGGCCGTGGCCGCTCCAGCGGTCTGGTTCGCGGTGACGTTCTGGCTGACCAGAACGCATCCCCGAGCCCGGATCGGCTGGCTACTCCTCGGAGTCGTTCTGCTCGCCCCGCTGCCGTTCATCTCCGGACCGGGGGTCATCGCATGACCGATTCACCGGTGACCACGCCCGCGGCCGTCCCCTCATCCCGGCGGCGCACCCCGCGCTGGCTGTCGACGGGCATCGCGATCCTGTTCGGCCTTTGCTATGCCTACGACATCTGGGAGGGCGTCGGCAACCTCGTCGGCCTCAACATCCTGGCTCAAAGCCTCGACACCCAGCTGAGCGGACTCGGTATTTTCGTGCTCCTCGTCGGCATCCTGGGCCCGCTCCTCGTCTTCGTGCTTGCCGCATGGATCGGGCGTTCGCGCGGACCCGCCGCGCAGGCTGCCCTGTTCCTGGCCGGCCTGGGTCTGAACGCCGCGATCGCCGCCAACATCTTCACCCTCGGCGCGGGCAGCCTGCTCGCCTAGCCCTGCCTGCTCGCCTAGCCCTGCTTGCTCGCCTGGCCCTGCTTGCTCGCCTGGCCCTGCTTGCTCGCCTGGCCCTGCTTGCTCGCCTGGCCCTGCCTGCTCGCCTGGCCCTGCCGCTCGGTGTCCCGAACGAATTCGACGGAGATGTTGCTCTCAACAGCGCGTTTGGGTTCAAAAACGGGTGTTTGACCCAAAATCTCCGTCGAATTGGTTCGACACCGGGCAGGGCGCTCCGCCTGTGGTGCACGGCGTCGCCTAGCGCTCAGGCGATCGCGACGACGATCAGCCCCATCAGCACGAGCTGCCCGGTCAGCCGCGGCACGAGGGGGATCGCGGCCACGCCGAAGCGGTCCGGGTAGCGCGCGGCGAAGGCGTTGGCGGGGAAGATCGCCGCCAAGAACACGATCAGGCAGACGCCAGCCGTCACGATCGTGGGTGGATACAGCAGTCCGAGCCCGCCCGCGATCTCGCAGACTCCGGTGAGGATGACGAGGTTGCCGGGGCGAAGCATCCCGGTCGTTCGCAGCCGTGGCGGGATCATCGCCCTCATCGTGCGCGCCACACCCGGCACGAAATGTGCGATGCCGGCGCCGATGAAGACCACCGCCAGCACGATGCGCACGGCGAACTGGAGGTCGGGGAATGTAACGCTGCTCATGGCCCTATTCTCCAGCCGATAGAGTGATTTCATATCTGGCGCCCCACGGTCGCGGCGCAAGCCATGCTTTTCTGCTGCAATCGGAGGATCCGTTTTCGTGTCAAAACCTGTTGTCCTAATCGCTGAAGAATTATCGCCTGCCACCGTCGACGCCCTCGGGCCCGACTTCGAGGTCCGCTCCGTAGACGGCACTGACCGGGTCGCGCTACTCGCCGGACTGGCCACGGCGCATGCCGTTCTGGTGCGCTCCGCCACGAAGGTGGACGCGGAGGCAATCGCCGCCGCACCGTTACTGAAGGTCATCGCCCGCGCGGGCGTCGGCCTCGACAACGTCGACATTAAAGCGGCCACGGCTGCGGGCGTCATGGTCGTCAATGCCCCGACCTCCAACATTATTTCCGCCGCAGAACTGACCGTCGGGCACATCATCAGCCTGGCCCGTCACATCCCGGCCGCCCACGGCGCGCTGGCGCAGGGGCAGTGGAAGCGCTCCAAGTACACCGGCGTCGAGCTCTACGAAAAGACCATCGGCATCATCGGCCTCGGCCGCATCGGCGCCCTCATCGCGGCGCGGATGCAGGCCTTCGGCACGAACATCATCGCCTATGACCCCTACATCACCTCCGCCCGCGCCCAGCAGCTCGGCGTGGTTCCGGTCAGCCTCGATGAGCTCCTTGCACAGTCGGACTTCATCACCATCCACATGCCCAAGACGCCCGAAACCAACGGCATGATCGGCGCCGAACAGTTCAAGCTGATGAAGCCCACCGCGTTCGTCGTGAACGTGGCCCGCGGCGGCCTCATCAACGAGAACGACCTCTACGACGCCCTCACGGCCGGCACGATCGCCGGCGCCGGCCTCGATGTGTTCGTCAACGAGCCGCCGACCGGGTCGAAGCTGCTCGGCCTCAACAACATCATCACCACGCCTCACCTCGGCGCCTCCACGGACGAAGCCCAGGAAAAGGCCGGCGTCTCCGTCGCCAAGTCGGTTCGCCTCGCCCTGTCGGGGGAGCTCGTCCCCGACGCGGTCAACGTCGCCGGAGGCGTTATCGACCCCTACGTGCGCCCCGGCATCCCGCTGGTGGAGAAGCTCGGCCAGGTCTTCTCCGGTCTCGGCGCCCACAGCCCGCTGACCAGCGTCGACGTCGAGGTGCGCGGCGAGCTCGCCGACTATGACGTGAGCGTGCTCCGGCTCGCCGCGCTCAAGGGCATTTTCACCAATGTCGTCAGCGAGACCGTGTCCTACGTCAACGCGCCGTTGCTCGCCGAGCAGCGCGGCGTCGCGGTGCGCATGATCACCGACAAGGAGTCGCCGGAGTACCGCAACGTCATCACGCTGCGTGGCGCCCTCGCGGATGGCTCGCAGGTATCGGTGTCCGGCACCCTGACCGGCACCAAGCAAATCGAGAAGATCGTCGAGATCAACGGCTACGACGTCGAGGTTCCGTTCGACGACCACCTGATCGTGATGCTCTACACGGACCGTCCGGGAATCGTGGCCGTCTACGGCCGCGAGTTCGGCGACGCCCAGATCAACATCGCGGGCATGCAGATCGCCCGCCACGTGGCTGGCGGCAAGGCCCTGAGCGTACTGACGGTCGACTCGCCCGTTCCGGCGAGCCTGCTGGCCACGGTGCGCGACGCGATCTCGGCCGAGGCCATGATCGAAATCTCCATCACCGAATAGCAGTTCCGTCGGTCATCCGCCCGATCACCGCGAGCAACCGGTCCAACCTCGTCGTCGATGTGTCATCGACGGCAGGCTGGCCGGGGCTCGCGAGGGTGGATTCGTAGTACAGCCCGTCACTGACGAGCATGATCACCTCGGCCACGTCCGGGTCTCCCACCGCCTCCTCGATGACGCTCAGCCACTGGCGTCGAGTTGCGGCCAGGGCCGCATTGGCCAACGGATGTGCCCCCTGCGCGAGCCTGACGGCCGCACCGATCGACTGGTCGAGCACCGTCCCCTCGCTCATCGACGTGCGGATCAGGTAGTCGACCGCTCCGGCCGAGGCCGCTCGAATTTGTTCGACATCGTCGGCGACGAGCGCGTCGAGCCGGGCCAGGAGTCCCTCCACGAGCGCGTCTTTCGACCCGAAGTGGTAGAGCAGGCCGCCCTTGGAAAGGCCAGCCGCCACCGCCACCGCCTCGAGGGTGGCCGCCCGCTCGCCCTGGTCGACCAGGAGGTGCGCGAACGCGTCCAGGATGCGATCGCGCGTGGGGGAGAGGCGGGGCACGTTCCGGGCCGGGGCTGCGGTTTTAGAGCTCATGGTGCTACTATACCGTCTGGACGGTTTACTGTACCGTCTGGACGGTGCAGCATCCGTCCCTGGAGCCGAAAGAAGTCGTTCCCGTGTCGAATACCGTCCGAGAGACCACCCCCGTCATCGCCGTCAGCCGTGTGCTCGGCCCCCGCCGCCGGTGGTGGGCGCTCGTCGTGCTCATGCTGCCCGTGCTCCTGGTCTCGATCGACAACACGGTGCTCAACCTCGCCCTGCCGGCCATTTCCGAGGACCTGCGGCCGACCGGCACGCAGCTGCTCTGGGTAATCGACATCTACCCGCTCATGCTCGCCGGCCTCCTAGTGGCCATGGGCAGCCTCGGTGATCGAATCGGGCGCCGCCGGCTGCTGCTGATCGGCTCCGCCGGGTTCGGCGCCGTTTCCGTGGTGGCCGCCTTCGCCCCAAGCGTCGAGTGGTTGATCATCGACCGCGCCGTGCTGGGCTTCTTCGGCGCCATGCTGATGCCGCCGACGCTGTCGCTGCTCCGCTCCGTCTTCACCGACCGCAACCAGCGGCGGCTGGCGATCGCGATCTGGGCGAGCGGTTTCGCCGCAGGCAGCGCGCTCGGCCCCGTGGTGGGCGGCGTGCTGCTGGAGCACTTCGCCTGGGGCTCGGTCTTCCTGCTCGCGGTGCCGCTGCTCCTGCCGCTGCTGGTTCTCGGGCCCCTGCTCGTGCCGGAGTCCCGCGACCCGAACCCCGGACGCATCGACGCGCCGAGCATCGCGCTCTCGCTGGCGACCATGCTGCCGGTCGTCTACGGGATCAAGGCCCTGGCGGAGCACGGACCCACGCCCTTCTCGCTCGGCCCGATCGTGCTCGGACTCGCCGCAGGCGTGGTCTTCGTGCGCCGCCAGCCCCGGCTGACGCACCCGATGATCGACCTCGGGCTGTTCCGCCAGGGGGCCTTCAGCGGGGCGATCGGCGTCAACCTGCTGAGCGTCGTGGCTCTCGTCGGCGGCCTGTTCTTCGTCTCCCAGTACCTGCAGCTCGTACTGGCCCTCTCGCCTCTGGAGGCGGGTCTGGTGCTCGTGCCGGGACTGGCGGCGATGATCGTGTCCGGCCTCGTCATCGTGCCCATCGCCCGGCGCGTGCGGCCGTCGATCGTCGTTCCGGTGGCACTGCTGATCTCGGCCGTCGGCTACGCGGCCGCCGCCCTGGGCGGGGGAGACCTCGACGCGGTCGGCATCGCGCTCGTCTTCGTGGCCCTCGGGATCGGGATCGGCGCGGCCGAGACGGTCTCGAACGAACTGATCGTGGCGAACGCCCCGGCGGCCAAGATGGGGGCGGCATCCGCTGTCGGCGAGACGGCCTATGAACTGGGCGCCGTGCTCGGCACGACCATCCTCGGTACCATCCTGACGGCGTCGTACCGCAGTGCGGTCGTGTTGCCGGAGGCCCTCACCGCGGCGCAGAGCGCGGCGGCGGCGGAGACCCTCGGCGGTGCGGTGGCCGTGGCCGACGGGCTGCCCTCCGGCCTGGCAAACGTGCTGCTCTCGTCGGCCCGCGATGCCTTCACCAGCGGAATTGGGCCCACGGCCTGGATCGGTACCATTCTGGTGCTGGCGGCGGCGTTGGTGGCGCTGGTCACCCTGCGTAAGGCGACCTGATCACCTGGGCCGCCGCCGGCGCAGGCCGGTGCCGGGGCGCGTGTCGACGTCGACCTCGACACGGGCCCCGGCACGACGGACGTCGACCTAGACGTCGTCGACGGAACGCTTCTGCGACGTGACCTGTTCCCCGCTCGCTTGGTCGACGGCGCTGCGGGTCGTGGTGATGCTGCTGCGCTTGCGGGTCAGCAAGACGATGCCGATGACCATGATGACAGCACCGGCGCCCATCAGGATGTAGCCGACCAGCTCGATGTCCATCCACTCGACGGTCACGTTCAGGGCGAACACCATAATGGCGCCGACGACAAGAAGGAAGATTCCCAATCCGAGACTCATGCGAAACTGCTTTCTATTGGTTGTCAGGAGTTGACCAGCTTAGACACTCGCTGCGTCGCAGTAGGGTTTATCTACAGCCAACTTTCAGACATACGGAGTCGAATGTCCCCTCTCATCAAGCTTGCTGTCATTCCCGGCGACGGGATCGGCCCCGAGGTCGTCGCCGAAGCGGTCAAGGTTCTCGAGGCGGCCACGTCTGCCGACGACGTCACCTTCGACGCAACCTGGTTCTCCCTCGGCGCCGCACGGTTCCTGGAAACCGGCGATGTGCTGACCGATGACGACCTCGCGGCGATCGCCGGCCACGACGCCATCCTGCTCGGCGCCGTCGGCGGCGTGCCGGGGGACCCCCGCCTCGCCAACGCGAATATCGAGCGCGGCCTTCTGCTCAAGTTACGCTTCTCGCTCGACCACTACGTGAACCTGCGCCCGAGCGTTCTCTACCACGGCGTGCCCAGCCCGCTGGCGTCTCCGGGCACCGTCGACTTCGTCGTCGTGCGCGAGGGCACAGAGGGTCCCTACGTGGGCAACGGCGGAGCGATCCGCCAGGGTACCGCGCACGAGGTGGCCAACGAGGTCTCCGTCAACACGGCCTTCGGCGTCGAACGCGTGGTGCGCTACGCCTTCGCCCAGGCCCAGGGTCGGCCCCGCCGCCACCTCACACTCGTGCACAAGACCAATGTGCTCGTCTTCGCGGGCAGCCTGTGGCAGCGGATCGTCACCGCCGTCGCAGCCGAATACCCCGAGGTGACCGTCGACTACCTGCACGTCGACGCGGCCACGATTTTCCTGGTCTCAAATCCGAGTAGATTTGACGTCATCGTCACGGACAACCTCTTCGGCGACATCCTCACCGATCTCGCGGCGGCAATCAGCGGCGGCATCGGCCTTGCGGCCTCCGGGAACATTAACCCTGAGGGCAGGTTCCCCAGCATGTTCGAGCCGGTTCACGGTTCGGCACCGGACATCGCGGGCAAACAACTGGCTGACCCCACGGCGGCCATCCTGTCGGTGGCACTACTCCTGGAGCACTTCGGACTCACGGATGCCGCGGCCCGGGTGACTGCCGCCGTGACCGCCGACATCGTGGCCCGGGCGGCTCTCGACATACCCCGGAGCACCAGCGCCGTGGGCGACGCCATCGTGACTCGACTGACAGACAAGGGAATCCAATGAGCCAGCCAGCGCCCCCGACGACATCCGGAACCGCCACCTTCCCGCTGAAATTCAGCCTGACGCCGTCGACCGCGGCCCGCACGAAGATCGAGCGCGAAGAGATCCTCGTCGATCCCGGCTTCGGCAAGAAGTTCACCGACCACATGGTCGCCATCGACTGGACCCTCGACGCGGGCTGGCACAACGCCCGGGTCATGCCCTACGGTCCGCTGCACCTCGACCCGGCCTCCTCGGTGCTGCACTACGGCCAGGAGATTTTCGAGGGGCTGAAGGCCTACCGTCACGCCGACGGGTCGATCTGGACCTTCCGCCCGGAGAAGAATGCAGAGCGCCTGCAGCGCTCCGCACGCCGCCTGGCACTGCCGGAACTCTCCGAGGCCGACTTCATCGAATCGATCCGGCAGCTCGTGGCCGTAGACGGCGACTGGGTGCCCTCCGCTGCGGAGACCAGCCTCTACCTGCGCCCATTCATGATCGCCAACGAGAGCTTCCTCGGCGTGCGGGCCGCGCACCAGGTCGGTTACTACGTGATCGCCAGCCCGGCCGGCGCCTACTTCGCAGACGGTGTGGCCCCGATCAAGATCTGGCTCTCGACCGAGTACTCCCGCGCCGGCCGCGGCGGCACCGGCGCGGCCAAATGCGGCGGCAACTACGCCGCCAGCCTGCTGCCTCAGATGCAGGCTTATGACAACGGCTGCGCCCAGGTGCTCTTCCTCGACGGGGAGACCAGCAGCCGCATCGACGAACTCGGCGGCATGAACGTGTTCTTCGTTCATGGCACCGACACGCTCGTCACCCCGCGCTTGACCGGCGCGATCCTCGAGGGCGTTACCCGCGACAGCATCATCCAGCTCGCTCGGGACCGAGGCCTGACCGTGGAGGAGCGCGACGTGACCCTCGGCGAATGGCAGGACGGTGTCGCATCCGGTGCCATCACCGAGGTGTTCGCCTGCGGCACGGCCGCCGTCGTCACCCCGATCTCGCAGCTCAAGGGCCCGAACCTCTCCATCGGCGACCCGGATGGCCCGGCCGGCCAGATCACGATGGCGCTCCGCCAGGAGCTGACCGACATTCAGTACGGCCGCCTGCCCGACCGCCACGGCTGGCTCACCCGGCTCGACGCCCCGGTGGGACCCGCGTGAAAATCGCACGGTTCAGTCACGAGGGACGTATCTCGTTCGGCATCGTCGACGACGACGAGATCGTCGTTTTAAAGGGCGACCCGATGTTCGCGGGCTATGACCCGTCCGGGGAGCGCGTGGCCCTGCGCGACGTGAAGCTGCTCGCCCCGGTGATCCCGCGGTCGAAGATCGTGGGCATGGCGTGGTCCTACTTCGCCGACGCGGCCGAGCAGTCCACCGCGGCCCGCTCGCCCGGTGAGCCCAGGTTTTTCCTCAAGCCGAACACCTGCGTCGTCGGCCCCGGCGACCCGATCACCGTGCCGGTGTCCACGGACAACGTGCACGTCGAGGGCGAGCTCGCGATCGTGATCGGCAAGATCACCCGCAACGTGTCCGTCGACGCCGCCGAGGACTCCATCTGGGGCTACACGGTAGCAAACGATGTCACCGCCCGCGATCTGCAGGAGCGCGACGGCGACCTCACACGGGCCAAAAGCTTCGACTCGTTCTGCCCGCTCGGACCGGTCATCGACACCGAATACGATTGGACCGCGTTGACCATCGAGTCCCGCATCAACGGCGAGGTCTTCCAGAAGGGCAATGCGACGCTGCTCAAGTACACCGTTGCTGAGATGATCTCCTTCGTCTCCAGCGTGTTCACCCTGCTGCCGGGCGACGTCATTCTGACGGGTGCCCCAGACCGGTCCGCCTCCGTCGTGCATGGTGACGCCGTGCAGGTGGAGATCGCCGGCATCGGCGTGCTGACGAATCCGGTGCGGCGCGCCTGATCGTCAGGCGTCGGTTGCGGCGTGCACGGGAAACCAGGACCGGATCTGCTCCGTCGCCGTATCCAGCAACGCCACCGATTCGGTCGCGTTGACCCGGGCGAGCAGCATGGCGCTCATGCCGAGCGAAGCCAGGGTGCGGGCGCGTTCCGGCGCGCTTCCTCCGGCCGCGGTCCCGGCCGCCCGGAGGGCGTCCTGAAGGGTGTCCGTCAGCTCGGACCGGTAGCCCTCCACGACCTGGCGGGCCAAGTCGTCGTGCCCGGCGAGGCCTGCGGCGCAGTTCACCAGCAGGCAGCCGCGGCGCGGGGAGTCCTCCGGCAGGGCGGAGACCGCCGACCTGAGTTCGCTGAAGTAGGCCAGCAGCGAGGCCCGGCCGATCCCCGGCCCGGTCAGGGTCCGCAATCTCGGGCGGATGACGGAGGCCTGGTAGTCCTCGACGGCGGCGTCGAACAGGCCACGCTTGCTGCCGAAGGCATGGTAGAGGCTGGATCGCCGGAGACCGGTCGCATCTTCGAGGTCGGCGAGCGAGGTAGCCTCGAAGCCCTTGTCCCAGAACAGGTCCCTGGCCGCCTGGACAACGGTCGTGCGCTCGAAACTCTGCAGCCGCCCCATGGTGTTTCCTCCGTTTTCGCTGTGAGTGGTTTT
Organism: Cryobacterium sandaracinum; assembly: GCF_004403415.1. NCBI lineage: Bacteria > Bacillati > Actinomycetota > Actinomycetes > Micrococcales > Microbacteriaceae > Cryobacterium > Cryobacterium sandaracinum. Next base: position 75,239 of record NZ_SOGO01000007.1, on the reverse strand, counting down.
GTGTATCGCTCAGTACACAATATATTAAAACATTCGTTACAAAGAAGCAGAGGAGCCGCCATGGCCTCGTCCATCACCATCACCAGCACCCAGATCCAGCTTGTCGCCCGCCCCACCGGCTGGCCAACGGATGCCGACTTCGGCACCATCCGCATCGACCTGCCCGAGCTGACCCCCGGTCAGGTTCGCGTGGCCAACGAGTTCGTCTCGGTCGACCCCTACATGCGCGGCCGGATGAACGACGCCAAGTCCTACTCCGCCCCCTACGCCCTCAACGAGACGATGACGGGCGGGGCCGTCGGCCGCGTCGTCGCATCCGCCTCTGACGCGGTTGCCGTCGGCGACGTGGTCGTGCACCAGTTCGGCTGGCGCGACCTGGTACAGGAGGAGGCCTCCGGCTTCCGCGTCGTCCCGGAAATCCCCGGCGTGCCTCTCTCCGCCTACCTCGGCGTGCTGGGCATGACCGCACTCACCGCCTACGTGGGCCTGCTCGAGGTGGCCGGGCTCACGGAAGGCGACACCGTTTTCGTTTCCGGCGCGGCCGGGGCCGTAGGCAGCATGGTCGGCCAGATCGCCCGTCTCAAGGGCGCGAAGCGCGTGATCGGTTCCGCCGGGTCGGCCGAGAAGGTCGCCCTGCTGACCGAGAAGTACGGCTTCGACGCCGCCTTCAACTACAAGGACGGCGACATCGCCAAGCAGCTCGCCGCCGCGGCTCCGGACGGCATCGACGTCTACTTCGACAACGTCGGCGGCGAGCACCTCGAGGCGGCACTGGCCAGCTTCAACGACGGCGGACGCGCCGCCCTCTGTGGTGCGATCTCCGTCTACAACAACACCGAGGCGACCGGCGGCCCGCGCAACCTGGCGAACATGATCGGTCGCGGGCTGACCCTCAAGGGCTTCATCGTGGGCAACTACGTGCAGCATTTCCCCGCGTTCTCGGCCGACATGGCCGGCTGGCTCGCCGCGGGCGACGTCGTCTTCGACGAGACCGTGGTCGACGGGATCGACCACGCGGTCGACGCCTTCCTCGGCCTCATGCGTGGCGAGAACACCGGCAAGATGGTCGTCCGCACGAACGTCTGACTTTCCCGACAGCATCCATTTCACACGATCACACACTCTGGAGAACCCATGAATTCCGTACTTTTTGTCGTCAGCGCCGCCGATCACTGGACCCTCAACGACGGCAGCCTGCACCCCACCGGCTACTGGGCCGAAGAGCTCGCCGAACCGCACCGCCTGTTCACCGAGGCCGGCTGGCGGATCACCATCGCGACGCCCGGCGGCATCGCCCCCACCATCGACGCGGGAAGCCTGGCACCCCAGGCGGCCGGCGGGGAAGACCGGGCCGCGGCCATCGTCGCCTACCTCGACACCATCGGCAGTGAACTCGACGAGCCCCGCTCGATCAGTGACATCACGGTCGCCGACTACGACGTCGTCTTCTACCCCGGCGGCCACGCCCCGATGGAGGACCTGGCCGTCGACGCCGACTCCGGACGTATCATGACCGAAGCCCTCGACTCCGGAACGATTCTCGGCGTGCTCTGCCACGCCCCGGCCGCCATGCTCGCCGCCCAGCGAGCCGACGGCAGCTGGCCCTTCACCGGCTACCGCATGACCGGCTTCACCGATGAGGAGGAGACTCTCGGCGGCCTCGCCCCCAAGGCGCCGTGGCTCGTGCAGAGCCGCCTGGTCGCGCTGGGCGCCGACTTCGTCGCCGGCGCAGCCTGGGCCGAGCACATGGAGATCGACCGCAACCTGTACACCGGCCAGAATCCGGCTTCCTCCGCTGCTCTCGCCGGCGCGATTATCACCGCCGTCACCGCACAGAAGTAGTCGAGTCGCCGCGAGGCCCTCTGGCCGAGCAGGCCCTGCGGTCGCGCCCGTCGTGACCCGGCTACGTACGCAGGGCGCGCAGGGCGTCGGCGACGTCGTCCTCGTCATTCCACAGGTGGAAGGCGACGCGGGCCCGTCCGGCCCTGCGCGACGCGGTGAGACCGGCCCGGGTGAGGCGTTCAAGGTCGGTGCCGTCGGCATCCGGCCAGGTCACGATCGACTGCCCGGCCGGGGCGAGCCCGAGCCCGGCGCAGAGCGCGTCGCCCAGCGCCACCGCGTGGTCGCGCACCGTCGACAGGTCGAGCCGCCCGAACAGTTCCAGTGCGGGTTCGGCGCCCACCCAGGAGTTCCAGGCCGGGGAGACGTCGAATCGGCGCGCATCAGCCGCAAGGTTCATGTCCGGTCCGTAACAGGAGGCCCACGGGTCCCGGCCGGCATACCAGCCCGCCTGCACCGGGTGCAGCAGTACGGCCAGCCGCTCGGCCACGGTCAGGAAGGCCACGCCGCGCGGGGCGCAGAGCCACTTGTAACTGTGGCAGATAGAGGCGTCGAAGACGGATGCGTCCACCGGCATCCACCCGGCGGCCTGCGTCGTGTCGCAGAGGGTGAAGCACCCGTGAGCACGGGCGGCGGCCACGATCCCCGCGGTGTCGGCGACGGCACCGGTGGCGGACTGCACGAGCGAGAACGCCACAAGCCAGGTGTCGGCGGTGATCCCGACGGCCAGCTCGGCCAGAGGCAGGTGCCGCACGGTGACCCCGCGGTGCGCCTGGCTGAGGAACGGGAACACCATCGAGCTGAAATCGCCATCGACGCAGAGCACCTCGGCGCCGTCGGGAACGCTCGCGGCGAGCAGGCCGGCCAGCACGGACGCCTGAGACCCGATCGCGACCCGGCTCACCGGAACAGCGACGAGTCTGGCATACGCGTGCCGGACCCGTTCGACCACGGCGGCGTACCCCGCCGCCGACGCGGTGCCCAGCGCCCAGGCGTCGGCGTCCAGGCGCAGGGCCGCTTCCGTTTCCCGGGTCGGCAGCCCGAGCGTGCAGGCCGCCAGATAGCCGCGGCCGCCCCGGAACCGCTCGCGCGCCTCGCGCACGCCGATGCGGGCCGGCAGCGTCGAACGGGACGCGGAAGAGTCGCTCTGGATCATTTCTCCAGCATGCGACCGGCCTATTCATTTGACAATAACCAGTAGCTGAGGCAATCCATAAGCATCAGTTATGATCACTTCGTGCCCGCCATCGTCCAGCCCGAACTCGACTCCACCATGCTGCGCGTCGTGGGTGCGCTCGCCGACTGCGGCTCGATCACGGCGGCCGCGGCGGCGCTCGGCTACAGCCAGCCCGCCGTGAGCCAGCAGCTTAGACGGCTCGAGCAGCGCATCGGGATGGCCGTGATCGAACGCATCGGCCGCGGCGTGCGGCTCACCGAGACCGGCCGGCTGCTCGCCCGGCACGCCGCCATCGTGAGCGGGGCCCTGGACGCCGCCGCGGGGGAATTGTCCGAGCTGCGCGGCCTGCGCGCGGGCCGGGTGCGTCTGGCGGCGTTCCCCTCCGCCTCGGCGACCATTGTGCCGCGCCTGCTCGCTGACCTGCAGCGCCCCCATCCGGGAGTCAGCGTCACCTACCTTGAGGCTGAGCCGCCCGAAGCCGTGGCTCTGGTGCGCCAGAACCAGGCCGATCTGGCGATCACGTTCAGCTACCCCGGCGACCGGGTCGACCCTCACCGGGACAGCGCCGAGGGCCTCGTCGTGACCCGGCTCCGCCGGGACGAGATGATGCTCGTGCTGCCGGCCGGACACGCCCTGGCCAAAAACAGCGCAGTCGACCTCGGCGACCTGGCCGAGGAGAATTGGATCGGCGGATGTCCTCGGTGCCGCGGCCACCTGCTGGAGCTTTGCGGTCACAACGGTTTCACCCCCCGCATCTCTTACGAGACCGACAACGCGGCCGCCGTGCTCGGCCTCGTGGCGGCCGGCATCGGGGTGGCGATGCTGCCCGCGCTTGCCCTCGACTCCGTCGGCGCGCAGCCTCTCGTCGCCATCCGGCCCACCCGCGGCCGCGACCACCGCACCCTGCACACGGTCACGGTCACTGGGTCCGCGGGCGTGGCGGCCATTGCCGTCACCCTGCGCCGGCTCGCCGCGCTGGCCGGACCGGACGCGCCACCCGCGGCGCCACCCGTATCCCCACCCGCGCCCTCACCCGGAGGCAACTAGAATCGGGGGTGATGTCTGAGACAATTGCGCACCCGTTTTCCACTGCCACCGGCACCGACGTTCGCGTTCGGTTCTGCCCCTCGCCGACCGGAACGCCGCACGTCGGTCTGATCCGCACGGCGCTCTTCAACTGGGCTTACGCCCGGCACACCGGCGGCACGTTCATCTTCCGGATCGAAGACACCGATCCGGCCCGCGATACCGAGGAGAGCTTCGTGCAGCTCCTCGACGCGCTGCACTGGCTACGCCTGGACTGGGACGAGGGCGTCGAGGTCGGCGGACCGCACGCTCCCTACCGCCAGTCCGAGCGCTACGACATCTACCGTGACGTGATCGAGCAGCTCAAGGCGTCCGGTCACATTTACGAGAGCTTCGCCACCGGCGAGGAGATCGAGGTGCGAAACGTCGCCCTCGGCCGCGACCCGAAGGCCGGATACGACAACTTCGAGCGCGACCTCAGCGATGAGAAGAAGGCGGCCTTCCGTGCAGAGGGCCGCTCGCCGGCGCTCCGCCTCAAGGTGCCCGACACGGACATCTCCTTCGACGACCTGGTTCGCGGCGAGATCACCTTCCCGGCCGGCTCGTTCAGCGACTTCGTCGTCGTGCGGCCCAACGGGCATCCGTTGTACCCGTTCGTGAACCCGGTCGACGACGCCATGATGGGCGTCACCCACGTGCTGCGCGGCGAAGACCTGCTCTCCTCCACGCCGCGCCAGATCGCCCTGTACCACGCGCTGATCGACATCGGACTGGCCACGTTCGTGCCGCGTTTCGGGCACATGCCCTACGTCATGGGCGAGGGCAACAAAAAGCTCTCCAAGCGCGACCCTGAGTCCAACCTGTTCCACCACCGCGCCCGCGGCTTCGTTCCCGAGGGACTGGTCAACTACCTGTCCCTGCTCGGCTGGTCCCTCTCCAGCGACCGCGACGTGTTCACGATCGATGAGATGATCGCCGCGTTCGACGTCGTCGACGTGCTGCCGAACCCGGCCCGCTTCGACCTCAAGAAGGCCGAGTCGCTCAACGGCGACCACATCCGGCTGCTCGACCCGGCCGATTTCGCCGCCCGGGTCATCCCGTACCTGGTGGCCGCCGGCGACGTGACCGAACCACTCAGCGAGGTGCAGCAGGCTATTCTCGAGGCCGCCGCACCGCTAGTGCAGGAACGCATCGCCCTGCTCGGCGAGGCACCCGGCATGCTCGGTTTCCTGTTCATCGGCGGCGACTCGCTGGCCTACCAGCCGGATGCCCTCGCCTCGCTCCCGCAGAACACGCGCGAGATCCTCGCCACGTCCACGGCAGCGCTGCTCGACATTCCCGAAGCGGAATGGACGCACGACCGCGTGCACACCACCCTGACCGAGACGCTGATCGACGGGCTCGCGCTCAAGCCGCGCGTGGCCTTCGGCCCCCTCCGGGTCGCGGTCTCCGGCCGGCGCATCTCGCCGCCGCTGTTCGAGTCGATGGAGATCCTGGGCAAGGCGGAGTCCGTGCTGCGTCTTGCACGTCTGGCTGCCACCACTCTCGAGTGACTGGCCGCGCGGTGTCGGGCCCCTCGGGGTCTGCCCCGGCAATCGGCTCGAGCCGGCGATGATTTCGGCTCTGGGTTTGTCCCGGCACTCTGAGTGGGTTAGAGTTACGAGTCGGTCCGTTCTGAGGAACAGGCAGTGGGGTATGGTGTAATTGGCAACACGACTGATTCTGGTTCAGTTGTTCTTGGTTCGAGTCCAGGTACCCCAGCAGTAATAGGTGCAGGATTTCGCGGCGATATCACCCATCGCCCATCCTCTCCCCTTGGCCCGGGCCCGCTCCGGTGTTTAGAATCACTATCACAAGCTCCATGCGGGGCTGCAGCGGCGTTTCGCCGCCCGGGTTGATTCGCTTTCGTCACGACGCAACCGGACTGACACTCGACGCCGTTCGGCGTTCAGCCCGCAGCGCCAAGGTGCACACTGCGATGTCTTTCCCGGCTTGTCGGGATGCGGTGGACAATCTGATTTTCAGACGATGACTCGATCAGTTGACGGATGGTTTGCCGCGCCGCTGGTGCCAGGAATCGACGCATAACGACCGTCGGCATGCGCTTTGCGGATCGGTATGAGCCTGGCCAGCGCGTTTCATCAAACCTTCACATGCTCGGGGGCTGGAGCTTCATGCGCGGTCTGCATGCTGGTGTGTAGACACCAACTTGGTGGCTGAACGCGAAAGGTGTTGAGACTGATGAAATTCAATCGGAAGAACGTGACCGCTGGTGTTGCGGGACTCGGGCTTGTCGGAGCGCTTGTCACGGGCGGTGTTGCCGCGGCGCAGGCATCTACCGGTGATGGGGCTATTTCCCAGCCACCATCGACGACCTCGTCGTCAGTTGGCGAGCACCGGTCAGGCCACTTGGCCGGCATGACATTCGGGCAGAGTTCGCCCATGGTCGCGATCGCGAGCTACCTCGGCTTGAGTCGGACGGAGCTGCAGGACCGGGTCCAGTCGGGTGGGTCCCTCGCGGATGTCGCTGAAGCCCAGGGAAAATCGGTTTCTGGGCTCAAAGACGTAATTCTCTCGCAGCAGAGGACCACTCTCGACTCCAACACCACTCTGTCATCTGATGACGGGGAGGCAGCCGTAGAACAGATGAGGAGCCGCATTGACCCGATGCTGAGCGCGACCCACACCCCAGGTGAGGGGATGGGCATGGGTTCGGGAGTCGGTATGCACTCGGGCGCAGGGATGGGCGTAGGGATGGGCTTGGGAATGGCGCGGACCTGACCGTCTCCTGAACAGGCGGAGCGGTCCACGGGCTGCCTGGATGTACGAAAATAAACAGAAACTGAAGGAGCAGAAGAAATGATGTGGGGAAACGGATACAACATGACGTGGGGATGGCCGGTAGGGCTGCTCATGCTCGTCGCAGTCATCCTCCTTGTTGTCTGGGTTGTGCGGGCTTTTGCTGACGAAACTGAACGCGGAGGGTTCCGCGGGACTACTCCGCTGAGCCGCGGACAAGGCGAGCGCAGTCCAGCGCGTCAAATACTCGATGATCGCTTCGCGAAGGGTGAATTGAATGAAACGGAATACCGAGAACGGTTGCAGGTGCTCGAGAGGTAAGGCCTGAGTTGGTACTCCCTCGCCGAGTCCCTGGGGCGCAGTGCAGAGTCCGTGCCGCCGCACGGCGATAATCAGAAGAAAAGGGGTGAGCGATGCAGAAGGTCCTGGTTGTCGACGACGAGGCGCAGATCAGGACGGTCCTGCGCGGCTACCTGGAAGCGGAAGGTTATGACGTAGCGGAGGCCGCGGACGGCGCCGAGGCGCTTGCGGTACTCCATAAGGACCCTCCCGCTCTCGTGCTGCTGGATGTAATGCTGCCGGGGATCGACGGGCTGGAGGTTCTCCGGCAGTTGCGAGGCTTCAGCGACGCGTACGTGATCCTCGTCACGGCCAGGGCGGAGGAGGTCGACAAGCTCGTGGGGCTCGGTGTGGGTGCGGATGACTATGTGACCAAGCCATTCAGCCCGCGCGAGGTGACGGCTCGAGTGAAGGCAATGCTCCGTCGTGACAATCGGGATGAGCGAACCGACAGAGACTCCCTGCTTCGCTTCGATGGCTTGTCCATCAAACCCGCCCACCGAGAGGTTGAGGCGAATGGAGTCTCCGTGGGGTTGTCGAGCCTGGAGTTTGATCTTCTCACCGCACTCGCAACCGAGCTTGGGCGGGTGTTTTCCCGGGCACAACTGCTTAAAAAAGTCTGGGGCTACGATTTCTACGGCGACGAACGGGTCGTCGATGTTCACATCCGCAGTTTGCGCGCACGACTCGGCGACGATGCCGGCGATCCACACCTGATCGCCACGGTGCGGGGCGTGGGCTACAAGTTTGTGGCCGGGCCCAGATGAAGATGCGCCTCTCGCTGCGCCTGTTCATCTCCTATGCCGCTATTGCCGTGGTCGGCGGCATGGTGGCTTATCTGACGATCTCGCTGCTCGCTCCTCGACTGTTCGAAGACCGGCTGGGGATGATGATGGACAGTGAGGGCACCGGAATGTCGATGGGGGCCATGGACGCGACCAGCGTGCGCTCCGCCTTCCTATCCGCGCTCACGACCTCGCTGATCGTCGGGGTACTGGCCAGCGTCATCGCCGCAGGTTTCGTCGCCGCGGCAGTCACGGGGCGCCTACTTCGCCCCCTCAACGCTGTGCGGGCCGCGACCAAACTGATCGCTGCCGGAAAATACGGAGGCAGGGTCCCCGTCCCCTCCGAGCCAGAACTCGCAGCGCTGGCCACAGACGTCAACACGCTGGCCCAGGCCCTGGCCGATACCGAGTCACGGCGAACCCGGCTGCTCGGGGAGGTTGCGCATGAAATGCGAACCCCACTGACCGTTCTGGACGGCTACGTCGAGGGGCTGATCGATGGCGTGTTCACCGCCAGCCCCGACACATTCGCCTCCCTCAGCGAGGAACTGCGCCGCCTGCATCGCCTCTCCGATGACCTGTCCAGCCTGTCGCGCGCTCAAGAACAGCGGCTCGACCTGCATCCAGTCGATGCCGACCTGGCCGATCTTGCTCGCCGCACGGCCAACCGGCTCGCTCCGCAATTCGAAGATTCGGGCGTGACGTTGACACTCAACGTCGCCACGCCGCTGCCCGTGCACGTGGACCCGGACCGGATCACCCAGGTTCTGACCAACCTTTTCGGCAACGCCCTGCTCGCCACCCCGGCGGGCGGTGCGGTCACCATCACGACGCACGGCGCCGACGGCCGTGGTGAGGTCGTCGTGATCGACACGGGAGTGGGCCTGGCCGAGGAGGACACAGACCGTGTTTTCGAGCGGTTCTACCGTGTGCCCGGACAGGCCCGCCGCTCCGCCGGATCAGGGATCGGTCTCACGATCGCCCGGGAAATAGCGCGTGCGCACGGCGGGGACGTGACGGCCTCGTCGGGAGGGACAGGGCAGGGAGCCAGATTCGCGGTCGTGGTACCCCTGCGGGCCGGCGCCAGATCAGGCTGAAACTCCGACGTCATTCCCTGCTCCGTCAGCCGATGTGGTGGCCGTCGTGCTCTCGGGCTGTCGCGGGAGGCGCAGCCGCTTGAGCAGCAGCGCGTTGACCGCGACGATGACGCTGGAGCCGGACATGGAGATGGCGGCGATTTCCGGACTGAGCCGGATGCCGAACGTCGGAAAGAAAACGCCGGCGGCAATGGGGAGCGCGATCGCGTTGTAGCCGACCGCCCAGCCGAGGTTTTGGCGCATTTTGCGCACGGTGCCTTTCCCGATGCGCAGGGCGATGGGGACGTCGAGGGGGTCTGACCGCATCAGGACTACGTCCGCCGTGTCGATGGCGACGTCCGTCCCCGCCCCGATGGCGATGCCCAGGTCCGCCTGTGCCAAGGCCGGAGCGTCGTTGACTCCGTCGCCGACCATCGCGACTCGCTTGCCGGACGCCTGCAGCTCCTTGATTTTCGCGGCCTTGTCTTCCGGGAGCACCTCGGCGATCACAACATCGATCTGGAGCATGGATGCGATCCGCTGCGCGGTCGCCTCATTGTCGCCGGTGAGCATGACGACCTCGATTCCCGCTTCGTGAAGAGCGACAACGGCGGCCGCCGCGGTCTCTCGAACGGCGTCAGCCAAGGCGATGACCCCAGCGGCCTTCCCGTCGACGGCGACGAGGACCGCCGTCCGTCCGGTGGCGGCCAACGTCTGACGCTGGGCGGACACCGGATCAATATCGATGCCCTGGGCGACCATGAGTTTGCGGTTGCCGACGAACACCTGGCGTCCTGCGACTGTTGCGCCGGCACCATGTCCCGGAACATTGCGGAACGCAGATGCTTCCAACGCAGTCGCGCCGCGCCCGACGGCGTAACTGACGACGGCTGCGGCGAGCGGATGCTCGGACTCCCGTTCCACTGCAGCGACAAGGGCCAACAACTCGACCTCATCCATCCCAACAGCAATGAAGTCCGTCACCTCTGGTTCGCCCCGGGTCAGAGTTCCCGTCTTGTCCAGGACGACCGTGTCGATTCGAGCTGAAGTCTCCAACGCGGTCGCAGTTTTAAAGAGGACACCGCGTTTGGCGCCCAGGCCGGTGCCGACCATGATGGCGGTCGGTGTCGCCAGGCCCAACGCATCCGGGCAGGTGATGACGACGACGGTGATCGCAAAGAGGATCGCGGTAGGAAGGCTCGCGCCGGCCAAGAGCCACGCACCCAGGGTGGCGCTGCCGCCAATGAGGGCTACGAGCACAAGCCAGAAGGCCGCGCGGTCGGCTAGCCGTTGTCCGGGGGCCTTGGAGTTCTGTGCTTCCTGAACCAGGGCCACGATCTGCGCGAGTGCGGTATCGGCGCCGACTTTGGTCGCCCGCACGCGAAGGGTTCCGGTGGTGTTCACTGTGGCGCCGATCACGTTGGATCCGATGCTCTTGGCGACGGGAAGGCTCTCCCCGGTGACCATGGATTCGTCGATGTCGGACTCACCGTCTTCTACGACGGCGTCAGTTGGAACTTTTGCTCCGGGCCGAACCAGGAGGAGGTCGCCCGGGACAACCTCCGCGGTCGGGACCTCAACCGGTTCCCCGTCGCGGATGACGAATGCCATCGACGGTGCCAACTCGAGCAGCGTGCGGATGGCGTCGTTTGCGCCGCCCCTGGCACGCATTTCAAACCAGTGGCCCAGGAGGACGAAGCTGGTCAGAACGGTCGCAGCCTCGTAGAAAACTTCCCCACCACCGGTAAGGGTGACAGACAGGCTATAGAGCCAGCCCGCTCCGACACCGACGGCTACCAGAACCATCATGTCCAGGGTTCGAGCCCGCAGCGCCCGGAAGGCCCCATCGAAAAAGATCCAAGCCGAATAGAAAATGACCGGCAGAGACAGGATCAACGCGAAAACGTCATCCCGCAGCCCGAACGGGGCAGGAACCGCGAAACCGAAAACGTCGCGGCCGATCGGCGACCACAGGGTGATCGGAACCGACAGGATCACCGCCACCATGAACCGGTTGCGCATGTCCCGGATCATGCCGGCCATGGACATGTCGCCGTGCGCGCCACCATGCCCCATGGTCTCCTGCATGGTTCGAGGCGGTTGTCCGGTCTTCATTTCATGTTCGGTGTGGTCGGTGACGGATGACGCCACCGGATCGCAGATGTGATCGGGCACGGAGCGTCCAGCGCAGTGGTAACCGCATTCCCGGACCCATGCCGCCAGATCAGTGACGGAGGTCTGCCTGGGATCGAAGGTCACGCTCGCGGTTTGCGCTACCGGATTCGCATCAACGCTCAACACGCCGGGGCGGCGGGCGAGCACCGACTCAACGATCGCTCGCGAGGATGCCCATTGAACGCCCTGCACTTCGAGGACAGTAGTTTCGGCTTCCTGAGTCATGTGAATCTTCCATTCTGAAGAATCGGCCTCACAGCGACAATCTCCGTGTCGAACACTCTCACCCTATACCCATGGGGGTATACGATCGGGGCGATCCACCTCGTCGGTGGGAGGCTGTCGTAGGGCCTCTGGGTCGTTAATCAGGCAACGCTACTAGGATAGATAGTATTCCGGAATGCTTCTACCGGCTCACGGCTCGCTTGTCGTTCGCTGCTCGCCGTGACGGCTTGAGGCGCACTGAACGACTACCCCTTCCGGGAGGATGCACCGCCTGAAAAGGGGGAGTGGTGCACGCCGTTTGATTGTCCAAAATACCCCAAGGGGTATGCTTGCGGCAGTGTCTATTCTCGAAATATGAGTCGAAGGAGTCGGATCATGATGTGGGGCTATGGAGGAAGTATGGGGCTGTACTGGCTCTTCGGGCTGCTGACAATTGTCGGTATCTCGTTGCTGGTCGTGCTCATGGTTCGGCTGTTTTCTGGCGATCGTAGTGTCGGGCGGAAACAGGGGGGAGAGGTTGGGCTAGGCCGCGCGCGCCAGATACTGGATGAACGTTTCGCCAGGGGTGAGCTGACCGCAGAGCAGTACCGCGAACAGCGCGCAGTCTTGGGCGAGGATAAGCGGTGAAGCCTCTCAGCCGTCGAAGCGCTCTCACGCTCGGTGGCCTCGGGCTGGCGAGCACGGTTGCCGGGGGAGCGGGACTTCTCTGGAGCCAGCAGACAGCATCGCCTTCGGCCACCAGCTCAGGCTTTGGGGCGCCCTCCGGGGATCCACTGGTTCAGCCGCCCGAGCTGCGTAGCGCCGATGGCCGCCTCAAGGTACGCCTGGATGCTGCACCGGGGGACGTGAAGATTTCCGGTCGCGGTGCCACCGTGCTGAGCTATAACGGGGGCGTGCCGGGGCCTACCCTACGCGTTCAGGCGGGCGACACGCTCAATGTGAGCCTGCACAACGGCCTCAACGATCCGAGCAACCTGCACGTGCACGGATTGCATGTTTCTCCGTCGGACAACGGCGACAACATGTTCGTGACCGTGAAGGCCGGAGAGTCATTCGACTACGAATATCAGCTGCCGCCTGATCACCCGCCGGGAGTGTACTGGTATCACCCGCACCACCACGGGTTCGTCGCCGATCAGGTCTTCGGCGGCCTTTACGGGGCCATCATTGTCGAGGACCCCACGCCCATCAGGGCAACGCGAGAGCGCGTGCTCGTCATCTCAGACATCACACTGGACAGCCTGGGCCGCATCCCTCCCGTCACGCCGTCGGAACAGATGGCGGGACGGGAAGGACAACTCGTTCTGGTCAACGGGCAGGTGAATCCGGTGATGACCGCCCGTCCGGGGGAACGCGAACGTTGGCGCATCGTCAACGCCTGTGTGTCCCGGTACCTGCGGCTGCGTCTCGACGGGCAGGAACTACAACTCCTCGGCATCGACTCGGGACGGTTCCAGACCCCCGGCGACGTCGATGAGGTAGTGCTGTTACCCGGCAACCGAGCGGACCTCCTGGTTACCGCTGTCTCAGGGACATCCATCTTCCAGACTCTGCCCTACGACCGCGGCGGCCCGAACGGAATGATGGGCGGGATGATGGGCGGCGGCGCTGGACCAAGCGGGCAGGACGCTCAGAGCAACCCTCGCGGCTTTTCAGTGGCGACACTAACGGTGTCCGGTGATGCGATGACCGCCCTGTCCGCAGTCCCCGAGCAGGCCGTGCCCCCAGATCTTCGTTCGCGGCCCGTGACGGCGCGTCGCGAGCTCACGTTCGGGATGGGAATGGGCGGGATGAGGGGCGGCTCGATGATGAGTTTCACCATTAATAAAGAGGTGTTCGATGCGGACAGAACAGACACCACGGTTCAGGCCGACAGCATCGAAGAATGGACCCTGACAAACACCAGCCAGATGGACCACCCCCTGCACCTGCACGTTTGGCCAATGCAGCTCGTTGAGGAAAATGGCAGGGCGGTCGAGTTGGTGGTTCGGCAAGACGTTGTCAATGTTCCGGCAGGGGGACGAGTGAAGGTCCGCATCGCCTTCGACGACTTCGCCGGACGGACTGTCTATCACTGCCACATCCTCGATCACGAGGACAACGGGATGATGGGCGTCATTGAAGCAAAGTGACAACGACTCCTGACAGGGGCTTTCCTGTGTGACCGCGGTTCACTGCGACGGGAGCCAACTTCGGCTACTACTATGAAAGATAGTAGACAAAGAAGGAGGCGCTCATGCGCTCACGAATCTGGATCATCTCCCTGGCCGCTGGAGCGTTGCTTGCAGCAGGCACCGTCGCTCCGGCCTACGCGGCCGAGGGCAGCAGCCCTCCGGCCCCGGCGGGTCAGGCCGAGGATAGCGCCCGCGGACACATGGCCGCGATGCACAGAGCACCTGGCCTGGTGAAAATGCACGAACAGATGATGGCCGGGATGTCCGACACGGCTGACATGACGGCCGGTGCACCCGGCATGGCGAAAATGCACGAGCAGATGATGGCCCATCACCCGGCTGGCGACGCTTCGTCGGAGGCTGGCAATAAAAGCCTGGAGGCGTCACGGTGAGTACGGCGCTCTATGGTCTGGCCCTCCTGGCCTGCCCAGCGGCTATGGGCTTGATGATGTGGTTCATGATGCGAGGGAAGACGACAGCTGATGCGCCGAAGTCGCTGTCGGCGGCCGATGAAATGGAGTTGACCACACTGCGCGCGGAGGTGGACACGCTGCATCTGCCGAATTGAGGTTCTTATTCAGCCTCAACACCTGTTCGATGGCCGTCAGTGCGGTTGCAGTGTGAGATCCGGGCTTCCGGGGGAATGCGCAGCGTCGATCACATCGTCAAGGACTGCTCGTCCTCCGGGCACGGGTCCATTGTTCCCGCTGCGGATGCGGGGGCGATGGCGAGGAACAAGGGCAAGGCGATCAACAATCCCATAGCCAAAGCAGCGACGGTTGTCTTCCCGGCGCCAAGGGGCCGAGTCGGTGAAATAAGTCTCCTGACTCGGCTGGGAGCTGATTCTTCGCCAGCACCGAGGGCCGCCGCGGGGGTCAGCCCGTGTTCAGCCAGGCGCACCAAGGCGGTGGCGACTGTGGTCCGGTCACTATGACGGGCCGCACTGTCATCGGCGAGCATCTCGACGAGCCGGCCCAGTTCTCTGCGTGCGGTTCGAAATGCTGGGACACTGGGGAATGCATGCTGTAGCGCGTCGGCCGCCGCGAGGATGAGGTCGTGACGTCCCCGCAGGTGGGCCCGTTCGTGGGCCAGAACGGCGAGGAGCTGATTGTGATCCAACGCCGACAGGGCGGCACTGGTCAAGACGACCTGACGGACCCTGCCTGGTAGGCAGTACGCGGCGGCGGCCGGATGGTCGACGACGAGAGCGTCGTATCGGAGGTGGGGTTGCGCAATGAGGGCCAGGGCGTCCAGTTGTACTTTCCTGTTGCGGGCTGCGATTGCCCGGTCCGCGGCCAGGCAATAGGCGACCCGGACGAGGATGGCACTTGCGGCGGCAGCGCCGGTGGCGCTGACCACGGCACCGCCTGGCGTGGAGTATTGCGCGAGGAGGGCCATCGCGCAGGTACGGATCCAGTCGGCGAGGATGATGGTCCAGGGAATCGCGGGGATGGCCAGGCTCGAACCGGCAAGCAGCACCGCCAAAACAATTGAGACGCTCAGCGTTTGCCACGCAGTGATCCCGATCCGGGGAGACCGCTCGAGCCACGACATCCGGCGCAATAGGGTCGGCCCCAGGACGGCCAGAATCACGGCGAGGACCGCCAAAACGGCTGGAGCAATCATGGCGCGGTGCTTGTGCGACCCTGAAGGTGCTCGTCAAGGGCAAGACGGAGGCTGGCGACTTCCTCTGGCGGAATATGGTCGAGGAAGTGCAAAAATGTCACCGAAGTGTCAGCTCCTCCGGCAAGGACTTCCCCCATGAACGCGGCAGTGTGCTGCTCACGAGTCTGCGCAGGTCGGTAAAGATACGCACGGCCGTCCTTCTCCCGAGTCAGAAAGCCTTTGCGGCGCAGGTTGTCCATAACTGTCATTACCGTTGTGTAGGCGAGTGTGCGCTCGCGTTGAAGATCCTCCAGCACCTCGCGAACGGCGACCGGGCGCCCCCAGGACCAGATGCGATCCATGACGTGCTGTTCCAGCGTGCCGAGTGGGCGCACCATGGGTTGTTCCCTTCTACGCTCTAATGGAAACGAAAACCCCTAATCAACTACCTTCCATAGTAACGTACGGTCCCTGCTGCGCCCGCGGGATCCCGTGCCGATCAGCCCTGGACGCCACCAGAGCAGGGTGCGCCGGGTTCGGGTGTCTGTGGGCCCTGTAGGTAGGTCTGCAGGAACAACTGCAGGCGGGGGTCATCCACGTTGTCCAGTTGCAGTTGTTTTCCCCAGGCGCTGGCGACAATCGGGGCGGGGAGGTCAGGATACGGGCTCAAGAGTTCGTATGGGTTCGACTCGGCATCAGCCGTCAGAGTGTCGATCTGCTCTTGCGGCAGATCGGATCGGTAGGTGACCCACACCGCGCCATGCTCGAGCGAGTGCACGGCCCGCCAGGTGTCTACCGGCTTCGTGTACACGCCGCAGTTTGTCAGCTCGGCCGAATGATCTCCGCCGACGGGGGGAAGCGTCGGAAACGCAACCTCGTTGACCACGTGGTCGCGGCTCAATCCATCAGAACTCTCCACGCCACTGATTGGCTTGTCTGCTGCCGATCTCGCCGCGTCCTGGTCTTTCTGGTTGACGATGAAGATGGAGACAACGGTCGCCACGAGGGTGATTGCGACGACGGTGCCCAAGCCGTAGATCCAGAAGCTCCGACGCCGCTCGCCCCGCTTCAGCTGTGCCCGTGCGGCCGCAACGATCGCCTGCCGATGTGCTCTGTCCTCTGTGTTCGGGTGTTCCATTTGGACGGTCCTCTCTATTGCTGATGTGCATTGTGGTGTACGGCAACGTTCTGTGAGCTGCCGTTCGAGCCCGGCTGCCCCTGGGCGGCTACGTCGGGGCGGGACAGCTGGAGCCGCAGCTTCTTCTCCGATAGCCTCCCGTAGCTGAACATGACGTCGTCGATCAGGATGCCGGGGGCAAAGATGATGCCGTTCCGAGCGGCCAGAGCCCGGCCTTCATCGGTGTCCAGGCCGATCGCCTCGACCTGAAAGAAGTAGTCCGAGGAGAGTCGGGACACTACCAGCTTGGCTTGATCGCAGGCGTGGCACGAGGCTTGCGTCAGTACGATGATTCGCATCAGGCGTCGGTCCGGACAGCCTGCATCTGGGTGAGTATCTCGTCTACCGGCACGTACATGGTGTAGTTCGGCGGGCCACCGTAGTCGGCGCGCCACTCAATTTCCCCCGTCGGCCCAACCAGGATGAAGCTGTGTCCGTTGCGGGATTCACCCATCATTCCTCACTTGTTGGTCTGGTAAGTCAGGGAGACATCCAGACGGGTGTCGGCCAAAGCGACCGCCGTCAGCTTGTCGTCGGCCATTTTCTGGGCGATCAGGTTCACCGGCCCGCTGGTGATGGTGAGGAGCTGATCGACGCCGACAGACTGCAGCTCGGTCTGGGCGGCGTCCAGATCGCGGATTTCGTCCCAGCACGGCTGGCACCCGATCCCCTCATGAAAAAAGAGCAGAACGGACTCGCCACGGTAGTCGCTGAGATTGACCGTCCCCCCAGCCGTGGAAGCGAGAGAAAAGTCGGGGGCTTCCGCGCCCGGGCCTGGAGCACCCACGGCGTAACTGACGGAGGTGGTGTTTTCCACAGCCGTGGGGGTCCCGTTCCAAGTGCTTTCCATGACCACCAGGATGGCTGCCGCAACCGCCATGATGCTCACGACCATCGTTGCCCGGCGCAACCCGGTGCTCCTGGCGCGTGACTGCAGGCGTATGCCCGGACGGCCTTTCTCCCGTGATGCCATTACTGTGACTTTTCTGTCTGGGCGCGCGTATGCGCCTGGTCGGGTCGGTTGCCGGAGGCGGTCGGCGTGGCTGCGTGCTTTCGGCTGCGGAGCGCCGTCCAGACCAAAGCGCCGAGAGCGGAGAAGACGGTGAGCGTCGAGATCCACCCTGGAATGAAGGCCAGGAACTGCTGGATGACGGCGGCCCAGTGCCCCAGTGCTGCGGCAAGTTCAACCTGCCACCCATCCGGTGCCATGCCCGGTCCCTGCACCGCGAGGACGACGGTGAGCACGCCAATGGCGATCATCAACCCGCTTGAGAGCACTGTTCCCACGGACAACCGCCACCGGGCCCGGGGCCCGATCGGAAGGGTCGTGGCCGCGAGCAGGCGACTTGCTCCCCAGTTTTTCTGTCCCACACCGACGCCAAGGCGCACAGGGGAGCGACCATCCCGAATACGTAGGCGACGCCCACTGCGGCGGCGGCCGGGAAAGACGAAGCGGCACCGGAGAGCGCCGCCACATCGGCGAGGACTGGGGCGCAGCACGCGCTGGCGGCACCGGAGAACACTCCGAGTCCGTACACCGAGCCGATGCTCGTTCCGCCGCCGCGCCCGGAGGGCATCGGTAGCATCATTTTCCAGCCCCCAGGGTGGCAACGCCCACTGCCACCATCGCGAGACCAGGCGGCCGTCGATCATGTGCTCGATGATGGCGCACACGCCGAGTCCGCTGGCGTCGGTTGCCGAGACGTCCTTCACGATGCCGTCCGCGACTGCCTGGCTGGGAGTGTTCACGCCGGGATTCATGTCCAGGCCCTTGTTGAAGCTCGAGCAGCGGTCGCAGGACGGCACGCGCGGACCGCAGTCCGTCGTGATGAAGACCCCGACTGTGAACGGCCGCTGAACTGGCGAAGTCACGTCCTTGACATAGCTGCCCGACCTTTGGTTATAGGCGCCTGGCTACGGCTTCTGCACTCGTCCCACGGTGAAAACGTCGCGCAGACGCTGACGGTGTCTGCTTCGTTGATGGGCACGACCTGGGGCGCGTCAGCGGCCAGTTGGCTCTGTGGATTCGCCGCGGCCGGGCCGGGTTTTGCGAGCGAGAGCGGGGAGCGAGACACTGACGGCGAAAAGCGCGACGAAGGCCATCGCCACGACGCCGAACAATCGCCGCCGCACTGGTGGCGGAGCCGGTCGGTCGGACTGTTGTCGGCGCGATTTGTGTGCCAGCCTGCGGGGCTGCCGATGACGCTGGTGTTTTTCTGCCGCCCGCAGACGGCGACGGGTCTCGATAGGCTTTACCGCCGGGAAAGGTGAGGGGTCCTACGGGGTGGAGAGGATGTCCTTCATGACATCGATCTCATCGGTCTGGCTCGTGACGATGTTCGACGCCATGGCCTTGGCGTCCTCGTTTCGACCTTCATCCAGTTCCAGCTCCGCCATCATGATCGCGCCCTGATGGTGGACGATCATCTGTTCCAGGTATAGCTCGCCGGCCTGCGGGCCCGACGCATTTTCGAGGGCCATCATGTCGTCGTCGGACATCATTCCGTCGGAACCGTCACCCATCCCCGACATCCCATCCATGCCGCCGGTGCTGGTCTCATCGGTGCCCCACTCGGCGAGCCAGTCTCTGAGTTGCTCTATTTCCGGTTCTTGGGCGGCTTTGATCTGCGTGGCGAGGTCGGTGATGCGCACGTCGACCTCGTCCTTGGCGAGGATGTCCTCGCTCATCTCGACAGCTTGCTCGTGGTGGGGGATCATCATCTGTGCGAAAGTCACATCAGCCGACCCGAAAGAAGCGGACGCAGTGGAGGTGCTGGATGACCCGGACGAACTGTCGGGGGTTGTCCCGTTGGTGCAGGCGCTGAGCGTGAGCACGGCGGCAAGGGCCGCCCCCGTCAGAAGGTACTTACGTGATTTGAGCATTGTTTTTCCATTCATTAGTCAGACTTGAGAAACCGAGGCGCCGGCGGCCGCGAGGAGGCCACGCGTCCATGAGGGCGCGTCGGCGGCGGTTCGGTCTAAATGCGACTGATGGAAAGAATGGTCAGATTCGGCCTGTGAATATCCAGGACGAGGCGGTGAGAGAGCCGAGCGATGTGCCCGCCCGCGTCGAACAGCCTGCGGTACGTTGACGGTAACCGAGCCAGCAGGATCAGCGAAGCGAGCACCAGCAGGATGGTGCAGGTCATCGCGAGGATCGCACAGTCCAACATGCAATCGGAACAATCCACGACTCCGAGACCGGTGTGTGCGATGACGGAAACCGCCGAGACAGCGCCCGCCGTGACAACGGGGGAGACACCGACCTGCGCGGTGGGGTCAGATGCAACCGCGGTCCCACCCGTCTCGTGACTGGCATGCGTGGAGTTCATGGCCAGCACACCGAACAGGAGTCCGGCCATGGCGACCAACGCCACCAAACCAGACAGGAGGACAGGCCTCGTGCGGGGAACCACGTGTGCTGTGCTATCCAGCTTCATGTCGCCTCCGGTCCCGTTCCTGTCGCGGTTGGTTCCCGCGCATACGCCTCCACAGTATCGACTTTCACACTGCTCGACCTGTGAATGCGATCTCGCAGGTCACCCGATGGTGGCAGGATGTGCGGTGAGCGTTCCGGTAGGTATCGGGGCACCCGCCACGTTGAGTCCGCGAAAGCCGCGCAGCCGGAGGCTGTTGCTCACCACGAAAACAGATGACAGTGCCATGGCCGCGCCGGCGATCAACGGGTTGAGCAAGCCCAGCATAGCCAGCGGGATCGCCGCCACGTTGTAGGCGAAGGCCCAGAACAAGTTGGCCTTGATGGTCGACAGGGTGCGCCGGGAGAGTCGGATCGCATCAGCTGCCGCGATGAGGTCGCTTCTGACCAGGGTCAGATCGCTGGCCTCGATGGCGACATCCGTTCCCGTTCCCATCGCAATGCCCAGGTCCGCGGTGGCCAGTGCCACAGCGTCGTTCACGCCGTCGCCGACCATGGCAACCACGCGACCCTCGCTCTGCAGCTCCCGGATGATCTGCGCTTTCTCGGCCGGCAGCACACCGGCACGAACGTCGCTGATACCGACCTCAGCCGCAACGAAGGCCGCGACGGCCTCGTTGTCGCCGGTGAGGAGCACCGGCTGCAGACCCAGGCGACGGAACTCCGCGATCGCGGCAGCGCTGGTGTCTTTGACGACGTCAGAGACGGCGAGGATACCCCTGGCCTGGCCGTCCCAGGCGACGGCGACCGCGGTTCGACCCTGTGCCTCGAAGGCGGCCAGCACCGTCTCGAGCTCTGACGGAAGCGGGATAGTCCACTGTTCCGTCAGCCAGCGCGGACGTCCCACGAGAACGACCCGACCGCCGACCAGGGCTTGAACGCCGAGACCGTCCGTCGACGCGAAGGACTCGGGAGACGGTAGTTCGCCGGCGCGTTCCCGGGCACCAGACACAATCGCCTGGGCGATGGGATGTTCGGAACCCGTTTCCGCGGCTCCGGCGAGGTGAAGCAGGAGCTGCTCGTCTCCACCAGCGACGGGAACGGCAGCCACGAGCGTCATCCGGCCGGTCGTGACCGTGCCGGTCTTGTCGAGCACGATGGTGTCTACCCGGTGGGTTGATTCGAGAATCTGGGGTCCCTTGATCAGGATGCCCAACTGCGCACCACGCCCGGTGCCCACGAGCAGAGCGGTCGGGGTCGCCAAGCCGAGCGCGCACGGGCACGCGATGATGAGCGTTGCCACGGCCGCGGTGAATGCGACGACGGTCCCTGCTCCGAGCAGCAGCCAGACCACAAGGGTGGCCAGCGACAACCCGATCACGATCGGGACGAAGATCGCTGAGACCCGGTCGGCGAGGCGCTGTACCTCGGCCTTACCGGTCTGCGCCTCTTCGACCAAGCGACCTAGCTGGGCGAGCTGCGTGTCCGCGCCAACGCGGGTGGCCCGCACGACCAGGCGACCACCCGAGTTCAAGGTGGCGCCGACCACGGCTGCGCCGGGCCCGACCTCGACCGGAACGGACTCGCCGGTGAGCATGCTGACGTCGATCGCCGAGTTACCTTCTACAACGGTTCCATCCGTGGCGATCTTCTCGCCGGGACGGACGACGAACTGGTCGCCGACGACCAGCGACGCGGTGGGGACGGTGGTCTCGACACCATCCCGCAGAAGGGTCGTCTCTTTCGCCCCGAGTTCGAGCAGCGCCTTCAGCGCGGCACCAGACTGTTTCTTCGCACGGGCCTCGAAGTAACGGCCGGCCAGGATGAACACCGTGACGGCGGATGCGACCTCCAGGTAGATTTCATCGGCACCGCTTCCCGGGGTGGCGGTAAAGCTGAAGGCCATGGTCATGCCCGGGACTCCAGCCATTCCCAGGAAGAGGGCGTACAGCGACCAGCCGAGTGCGGCGAGCACTCCGATACTGATCAGGGTGTCCATAGTCGCAGCACCGTGGCGCAAATTCACCCAGGCAGCGCGATGGAACGGCCATGCTCCCCAGGCGGCGACCGGGGCGGCAAGGGTGAGAGCCAGCCATTGCCAATTGGTGAATTGCAGCGGGGGGATCATCGAGAGCAGGAGCACGGGGGTGGCGAGCACGGCGGACAGGATCAGCCGCTGGCGCAGGCTGGCCACTGCGCGGTCTTGGTCCGTGGGCACATCGAGTGTCGGCGCCTCAGGCGGTTTCGGACGTGCGGCCGTGTATCCGGTCTCCTCAATCACCGCGATGGCATCCTCAACCGTCGTGCCGTCAGGGATGAGGACACTGGCCTTCTCGGTGGCGTAGTTCACCGATGCCTCGACCCCGGGCATCCGGTTGAGTTTTTTTTCAATTCGCGCCGCGCAGGAGGCGCAGGTCATGCCGCCGACGAGAAGGTCGACCTGCTCTCCACTCATCGTGTCGCCGTGACCAGTTCGTAGCCTGCCTCATCGATGGCGGCGGCCACAGCGGCGGGATCGAGGGGTCTGGAGCTGGAGACGGTGACCACGGAGACGCCGCCCGGAACAAGGTCAACGTCCACGGCTTCGGCTCCGGCGACCTTGCCCACTTCGGCCGTCACGCTCTTCACACAGTGAGAGCAGGTCATTCCCGATACCTGGAAAGTGGTGGTCATGCCGGTAGGTTCTGCGGTGCGCTCGGATTTGTGATCGTGCGACCCGCACGTGCACGAAGAGTCAGTAAGACCAAGGTCGTTCTTATTCGACGTCGACATAGTATTCGCGATTCCTTTCGTTCCCCGGCGATCGAAGCAACCGTCGGGACGTACTTCCAGGGGATACATCCACGGTATACCCCAGGGGGGTACCCGGTCAACATGAGATCGGTGCGCACAGTTGGTCACCCCGCCGCGTGTGAGGTATACCACCCGGGGGTATACTCGGAAAATTCAAAGTGCCACCACTCGCCGGCAGGCCACCAGGATCGCGCGGGGCAGACCAGATCGGATACACACACCAATGAGTGATTTCAGCGACAAGAGCGCGATGACAACCCACGCTGGCCCGCACGGCTATATATCGAGCAAAGACGCGTATGTGAAGCGCCTCCGACGAATCGAAGGACAGGCCAGGGGATTGCAGGGAATGGTTGCAGATGAGCTGTACTGCATCGACATTCTGACGCAGATATCAGCTATGACCAGCGCTCTGCAGTCCGTGGCCTTGGGCTTACTCGAGGACCACATGAGTCACTGTGTTGTTGCCGCTGTCGCTGCCGGCGGTGAAGAAGGCGACGCCAAGATCAAGGAAGCTTCAATCGCAATCGCACGATTGGTCCGCTCCTGACCTCCCCCATGCGCACTGCGCCGCCAGCGCCTGCAAGTACCTAGTGCTTCATCGTCGACGAGTCGCCAGAAACCACCGGAAGCTCCAACTTTGTTTCCGGGGACGGTTCGACGGTTTGCGTTGAGAAGCTGATTCCATTTGGTGTGGATCCGACCGGGATACGTGCCACAACGGTGAGCGACCTCAGATCGAGGACGGCGACCGTGTCTGCGGCCATGTTGGTGACGTACGCGTGTCGGCTGGAGGGGTCAATGACGACGCCGTGGGCGCCGTCGCCCGTCTTCACGCTCTTCACAACCTTGAATGTATCGACACTCAGGATCGAGACTGTTGTGCCTGGTTCGTCGTCGGTGCCCTGGTTGGCTACCAATAGGTACTTGTTGTCCGGGCTCACGAACGTCTGGATCGGTCCGGAGCCGACCGCGGTCTTTCCGATCAGCTTGCGGGTGGCCACGTCTACCTTGGCAACGGCATTTTCCCCACTGAGCGAGGCGTACACGAAGCGTCCGTCCGGCGAGAATGCCACTTGGGCGGGCGCCGCGCCGACCTCAATCTCTGCGACCTGTGAGTTAGTTGCGGTATCGACGACGCCCAGAATCGTTCCGCCGATGTTGGCGACGTAAATCCATTTTCCATCGGGGCTTGGCCGGAGCCCGTGTGGGCCTGTCCCGACGGGGATGGTGGCCACCGACTGCATCGTCGAGGCATTGACTGCCGTCACGGTGTCGTCAGCGTTATTGGTTGTGTAACTCGTCGTGAGATCCGGAGTGACGACAACGTGAGCAGGCATGGCGCCGGTGGCGACCATTCCCGTCACAGCCAACGTAGATGCGTCGAGCTTGATCGCCATAGACGTGGATCCACTGACGGCCCACACGGACTCCCCATCGGCTGTCGCCTGCACATTGTGTGGGCTCTTAAGACCGGTCAGGGTGGTTGCGACCTTGTTCGAGGCCGCGTCGATCGCACTCAGGCTGGCGCCATCTTCGTTGGCGACCCAGACCGTTCCGGTCACGAGTCCCTCATGCATGGCTACCCGGGCCTCCGGGTCATCGGTTGTGGTCATCAGAATTGCCGTCGCGGCCGCCACGATGACCAGGGGGATCGCGCCCATGGCCACTGCACGTCTTCTGTTCATTGCATTCCCGTCACTCATGCCGTTGTCTCTTCGGACGGACCCTCAGCGAGACCATGATTTGTCGAATTGTATTATCTACGATAATACTGCTTTCTATACAGGCATAAGAAAAACGCGCCTGCGCATCGGCTGCTGATGCGGTCGCGGCGACCGGCGGTAAGAGCACATGCTCTCCGATGCCGCTGGTCCCGCAGCCCATTGCACGGTTCAATGTGTTCGACGCGAGGTCTTCAGGTAGCTGCAGATCTCGTCAGGATCGCATCCTGTCCGGCGGAGGAAGCGAGCCTCGATCCTCGACATAGTGCAGCGTTTTCGCCGTCATCCCGGCCACATCAGCCGTTCCTCCTATGCGCACCCTGTGCTCCTGCCATGACCGGACTCGTGGTCCGGCTTGACCTTCCAGCCGTGAGGAAGGTCGAGACTTGAGGTCCGTGCACACCGCACTGCGCGGCGGCAGCGCGATTGCCGATTGGAAGCACTTGGAGGATTCATGTGTAAAACAACGCCGACCGACTTTGACTTGGCGATTATCGGTTTCGGTGGTGCAGCATTCGCGTCCGCGATCCTGGCGACCAGGCTTGACAAGCAAGTGGTTGTGGTCGAGCGTGCAACTATCGGAGGCACCCGCGTTAACCCGTGATGTATGCCGTCTAAGGCCTTGTTGGCGGCCGCCGAAGCTCGCCATGTTGCCTTGGATGCGAGGCGATTCCCCGGCATCGCAGCCTCTGCGGAGCCGGTGGATATGAAGGAGTTAATCGAGGGCAAGCGCGCTCTGGTCAACACGATGCGGGCCAGCAATTAGGGGGGACTTGATCGCCGAATACGATTGGGCCTTCCGTCACGGCGACGCAACGTTCATGGGAACTACGGAGGAGCTGCTATAGGAGATCACCTCGGACGACGGCAGCGTGGAAACCATGCGTTCGGACCAGTACCTCGTGGCCACCGGCTCCGCCCCGTGAGCACCACCCATTGCGGGGTTGTCCGAGGTGGGCTACCTGACCTCGGCGAACGCCATGGAGCTAGACGAAGTGCCCGAGTCATTGCTGGTCCGGGGGGCTACGTGGCCCTCGAACACGCACAACTGTTCTCCCGGCTCGGCTGCGAAATGACCGTCCGGGTGCGCTCCCGGCTGGTGTCGCAGGAAGAATCCGAGGGCACCCGCGACGTGATCGCCGAGGTGACAAGCGCCACCGGCAAGGAGACAATCCGGACCAGCAAGCTCCTCGTGGCCACCGTACGTAGACCCGCCACCGCGGACCTGCACCTCGACAAGGTCGGCGTCACAGTCGGGACACGAGGGCAGATCGAAGTCTCAGGCATGTTGACTCACACGAAGCCGTAGTCCTTCACCTATTGGCCTTCTGAAGCCGTGTTGACGCCGATGTCCACGACCGGACCGCCGCGAGCCCGGCGAGTCCGGCGAGTACGGCGATAGCGGCCAGGACGAGGGCAGTCGGGGCAAGTCCGAGCGTTGCCCCGAGGATCCCGGCCAGCGGGTAGGTGATGATGAAGCAGGCGTGGGAGAGCGAAAACTGGACGGCGAAGACCGCTGGCCGGTTGGTGTCGTCGGAGTAGCGGCGGAGGAGCCGGGCCGACGGCGTGAGGATCAGTGCGGTCGCGGCGCCGAGAACGAACCAGACCGTGAGCACGCCGGGCCAGGCCGGCGCGGAGTCCTGAGCCAGGACCAGCAGCGCGACGGCGACGGGCCCGCTCGGGAGGATGGCGCATCCGGTCAGCATCACGCGTCGATCCGGATAGCGATCCAGCACCCGCGGCAGGTTGAGGGCGACGAGCATGGAGCCGAGTCCGTAGCAGGCGAGGGTGATCGCGAAATCGACCTGGGTTCGTTCGAGGCTGTTCTGCTCGAGGATGACGGTGTTGACGATCACCATCGCGGTAGACGCGGCGACGACGAGGTTCATCGCGAGCAGTGCACGGAGCGGCGGGGTGCGCCAGAACACGCGCACGCCTCGAGTGAGCCGGTCGACGAACGGTGCGGCTGCGGTGGATCTCATCGCCGGGAGGGTGGTGGAGAGCACGAGTGTGGCCGAGCCGACGAAGCCGAGCGCTGTTCCCACGAACAGGGAATGGTAGCTGATCACGGTCAGGAGCGCGGCCGCCAGGATGGGACTGAGCAGGGATTCCAGGTCGTAGGCCAGACGGGACAGCGACAACGCCCGCGTGTATTCGCTTTCCTTAGGAAGAACATCCGGGATCAGCGCCTGGAACGCGGGCGTGAAGGTCGCGGAAGCGGCCTGCAGCACAAAAATGAGAATGTAGATCTGCCAGGCCTCGGTGACGAACGGGAGCGAGATCGCGACCCCGGCCCGGAGAACATCTGAGGACACCAGCAGCACCTTGCGGGGGACGTGGCTGGTGAGCGCGGACACGACCGGGGCGACGCCCACATAGGCGAGCATCTTGATCGTCAAGGCGCTGCCCAGGACGATGCCGGCATCCCCGCCGGCCAGATCGAAGGCGAGCACCCCAGTGCGACGGTGAGCAGGCCGGTGCCAATCAGCGCCACAACCTGGGCGCTGAACAGTTTTCGGTAGGCGGTGTTCCGCAACACGTTACGCATGCGCGTCCACCTCAAGGTCTGTGCTGGCGCTGTCGTGCGGGTGCCGGTGGTGGGCCGGAACGCCATCGAGGGCGTGTTCGGCCTGAAAGATGGCGTCGGGGACAAGCTGGCGGGCGTGCTCGTTTGCGAGGCGATAGAACACCCGGGTTCCTTCGCGCCGGGTAGTCACGATGCGGGCGAGGCGCAGCTTCGCCAAATGCTGCGATACGGCGGCCTGGGACTTGTTGACGATTTTCGCCAGTTGGTTCACCGACAGTGCGAGTCCCGCAACGCGAGTATGACCCGGATGCGCGTGGCGTCGGCGAGCATCGCGAAGACCTCCACGGCCAACTCGACTCACTCACTTTCTGGGCCGAGTGTGCAACCATCCTCATGCATTCATGCGCAGTGTGTTACACACGGGCGAGCACGTTGCGGTGGCTGATACGGCCAGGCTACGAGTGTCCACCTGTCGAGCCGGTCGATGAAGTTTCTGGCGTCTCCGCTGAATCGTTGGGCCGTGCCTGCGTGGAGGGTCCTGACATGCCCAGCGCCGAAGGGATGGTGTACACGGTCACCGCTGCATTGATCAGACCGGTGATCGCGGTAATGGTCTACGGGACCAGACGCGCGTTGATCGCCGCGTCGGTCGCGGCCCGCACGGCCACCCAGCCGATATGCGCGGACCTGAATCCTCGTGCCGTCCCGGCGGACGCGCGGGGGTTGTAGAGAAGCCGGATGCTGATCAACCCCAGGTCGGGGGCCACCCCGCGCGAGAGCGTGGCTTCGGCGTTCACGCTGCCGCTTCCATGGCTTCGGCGTTCACGCTGCCGCTTCCAGTGCTGGGGCGGACTGCGCGGCTCCCAGCGCGGTTGTGCGGCTCAGCCGGCCCGCCCGGACGCCGTTGGCGATCACGACGATTTCGGCCAGTTCGTGGATCAGGACCACGGCGGCCAGGCCGAGCGTGCCGAATAGTGCCAGGGGAATGAGCACGGCGATCAGCAGCAGGGACAGGCCCACGTTCTGGAGCATGATGCTCCGGGTTCTCCGCGCGTGGTCGAGCACCTGGGGTAGGTGGTTCAGATCTTCGCCCATCAGGGCGATGTCGGCTGTTTCGATGGCGACGTCGGAGCCCATGGCGCCCATGGCGATGCCGGTGTCGGCGGTTGCGAGGGCCGGCGCGTCGTTGACGCCGTCGCCGACCATGGCTGTGGGCTGGCGGGCTTTGAGGGTGCGGATGATTTCCGCTTTGTCCTCGGGGCGGAGGTCGGCGTGGACTTTGGTGATGCCCGCAGCCTTCCCCAAGGCGGTGGCGGTGACCAGGTTGTCGCCGGTGAGCATGACCGTGGTGTATCCGGATGCGCTCAGCCGGTCTATGACCTGCCGGGTTTCGGGACGCAGCTCGTCACGGACTGCGATGGCGCCGATGACCTGCCCATTGTCCTCGATGAGGACAGCGGTGGCGCCGGCCTGTTGCATCCGCTGGACGTCGGCGGCCAGGGGGCCGGCATCGATCCACCCCGGCCGGCCGAGGCGTACACGTCGCCCGTCCACCCGGCCCTCCAGGCCGGCGCCGGGGACGGTATCCACGTCGGTGACAAACGCCCGGTCCGGAGCCGCGGCGAGAATGGCGTGGGCGAGGGGGTGTTCGCTGCGGGATTCCAGACCGGCCGCGAGGAAGAGGACATCGTCTTTGGAAGCGGATCCGGTGGTGGCGACATCGATCACGGCGGGTTTGTTGCGGGTGAGGGTTCCGGTCTTGTCCAATGCGATGGTGCGGATCCGGCCGAGGGTTTCCAGGGCACCCCCGCCCTTGATGAGAACGCCCATGCGGCTGGCGGCGCCGACGGAGGCGACCACGGTGACCGGGACGGAGATGGCCAAGGCGCAGGGCGAGGCGGCGACCAGAACGACGAGCGCACGTTCGAACCACAGCAGTGGTTCGCCGACGATGAAGCCGAAGATGATGATCAGGACTGCAACGATCAGGATGCCCGGAACCAGCTTGCTGGCGATCGAGTCGGCCAGCCGCTGACCGGGCCCCTTGCGGGACTGCTCGGCCTCCACGATCTGAACGACCCTGGCCACCGAGTTGTTCTCAGCGGTGCTGGTGACCTCAACTTCGAGCGGGCCTGTGCCGTTGATGGACCCGGCATAGACCTCGGTTCCCGGTCCCGCCTCGACGGGGACGGACTCTCCGGTGAGCGCAGAGGTGTCCAAGGACGTGCGGCCGATGATGATCCTCCCGTCGGTGGCTAGACGTTCCCCGGGCCGGACGACCATGCGGTCGCCGGGGGCGAGTGCTGACAGGGCGACGGTGACCTCGGCGCCGTCGCGCAGGACGATCGCCTCAACCGGGACCAGGTCCAGCAGTGCGCGCAGACCGCGGCGGGTTTTCGCCAGGGAGTATTCCTCAAGCCCTTCCGAGATCGCGTAGAGGAATGCCAGCATGGCTGCTTCCTCGAACTGCCCGAGCGCGACCGCGCCGGCGGCGGCGATCGTCATCAGTGTACCGACCCCGATTTTGCCTTTGAGCAGTCGTCGGAGGGTGGACGGAACAAATGTCCAGGCGGCAATCAGAAGCGCCATGATTTCCAGCGGTAGCAGCAGCCCCTGGGGGCCGCCGGTCAGCGAGACGATCCACGCGGCAAGGAGAAGTGCACCGGAGGCTGCCGCCGCCCGGATCTCGCTCACCTGCCAGAAACTGGCGGTCTCCTCCTCTTCGGATGCCTTGGTCCCGTTTTTCTCGTCGCTGCAACCGCAGGCAGCACTCATGGTGTGCGCTTCTTTGTCAGGGGGACGCCGGTACTGCCGGTGCCGTAGATCGGGCACAGGCTGACCGCGTTGCCGGTTGCGGCGAGTAGAACCTCGGCCTGGGCGAGCATGTCAATCAGCTCCGGACGAGACAGCGAGTAGTACACGCTGCGGCCCTGCATACGGCCTTCCACCAGGCCGCACTCACGCAGGCACGCAACGTGCGCCGAAACCGTGGACTGGGCGAGGCCCAGCTCGTCGGTAAGGTCACTGACCCGTACCTCGCCGCCGGCCATTCGCTTCACAATGCTCAACCGGGCTGGGTCACTGAGGGAGTGGAACAGCGCCGCCGCAGGATCGCGTTGCTCGCACCCATCGGACAGAACCGAAGATTTGATCGTCATTAAACGATGATAGCGCTCAAGGTGGATCCTTCTTCGCTCACCGCCGGGAGTCGGACATCGGCCCATCCGACGCGAGGGTAAGGGCGTTGTGCGTATACACGATGGCGGGACCCGTGCGGTGGATGGAGCGCCGGCGGATTGTAGACATCCGTTTTCTGGGCACCGCGATTGCCGTCGACTTCATCGTCGTTCCGATGGTCGCGTTCGGCCCGTCACGATTCGTTGCCGGCGACCGGGCACTGCTCCTCGGTGCCCCGCTCGTGCTGCTGACTCCGTGTGTCGACTATGTGATCGTGTTCACCGGTCTGGCCGGCGGGGCACGTGAACGACTCCTGGCGGCCACACCTCTGCTGATGCTTCTACAGATTGTTCTACTTCCCATCTACCTGCTGCTGTTCGCCGGCCCGAACACCGTCTCGATGATCGAGATCGAGCCGTTCCTCGAGGCGTTCCTCGTCCTGATCGTGATTCCCCTGCTGGCAGCGGTCACGGTTCAATGGGTTGGCCGTCGGCACCGGTTCGGCCGGGCCATCGAAGCCGTCCTGCAGGTTATTACGGTGCCGCTGATGATGGCCACCCTGGCGGTGGTGATCGGATCCCAGATCGCGGCGGTAAGCATGCGGATCGCCTCGCTTCTGCTGGTGGTGCCGCTGTACATCGCGTTCCCGGTCATCATGGTCGTCGTCGGGTTGTCAGCGAGTCGACTCGCACGCCTGGACGTGCCGGCGACCCGCGCGCTCGTCTTCAGCGGGTCCACCCGCAATTCCCTGGTGGTGCTCCCTCTGGCGCTTGCGCTAGCGGAGTCCCTGTCCGTGGCCGCACTGGCCGTGGTGACCCAGACCGTCGTGGAGCTGGTCGTCATGGTGATCCTCGTGCGTCTCGTACCTCGGCTCACCGGCCAGCGTCGAGCCGCCGACAAAATCGCACATCGATGACGGATGTGGCGGCGCATCCAGTGCCGCCTTCGGTCTATGAGAGGCCTTTCACTCTGTGTACGGCACGCGCGAGGATGTGACCAGAAACGCGCCGAAGACCCCTTGGCGTGACCAGAGTTGGCCCGTATTCGTCCGTGCCAGCGCGTGCACTTGCCACATCAAAACCGCGGAAATCCGCGGCATTTTGCCCCTGTAGCGGGTGGGCCGCACGGCCGAGACTACTATCAGTTGTTTGGGTTCGAGTCCAGGCACCTCAGCACTACCGTGAGTTTTTATGAAAACCTGAGATTTGCGTATTTCCAGTCACACTGTTCGCACCGGGGACACTCAATCGCTGTCGTCGGCATGGTGTCTGTGAACGACGTCAGGGCACTAGGGAAGACTCTTCCCATGACGAGTGGAGAGTGACATGGTGACTGCGCGCCGAGGAGTGCCGGAAGTTGATGCGATCGTGGTCGGCTCCGGGCCCAACGGCCTCGCCGCCGCGGTCACCCTCGCCCGGGCCGGATTCTCTGTGCGCGTCTACGAGAAGTCCGCCGGCGTCGGTGGTGGCGCCGCGACCGCAGAACTGACCTTGCCGGGCTTCCACCACGATGTCTGCTCCGCCGTGCACCCACTCGCGCTGGCTTCGGAGTTCTTTCAACGATTCGGGCTCGCGGATCGGATCGAACTGGCAATTCCCGAGGTTTCTTACGGCCACCCGCTGCCGGGCGGCACCGCCGGCCTCGCCTACCGCAGCTTGACGCGCACCGTCGCCGAACTGGGCAGGGACGGCGCGGCCTGGCAGCGGTTGTTTGCGCCCCTCGTGGCGCATGCCGAGCAGGTCGCTCAGTTCACCGGTGCGCAGCTCCTGCGACTGCCGAAGCATCCGGTCACCGCGCTGCGCTTCGGCTTACGCTCCCTCGAACAGGGCAGCCCGCTCTGGGGCCTGCGCTTCTCGGGCGAAGCCGCGCCTGCCCTGCTCTCCGGCGTCAGCGCCCATACGATCAGGTCGATGCCGAGCATCGTCACAGCCGGTGCGGGCCTCACCCTCGCCACGTATGCGCACGCGGGCGGCTGGCCGATACCGGTCGGCGGCAGCGGCGCGATCGTGACCGCGCTGGTCGACGATCTGCTCGCTCATGGCGGTGAGATCGTCACGTCGACCGAGGTGCGGCGGCTGAGCGAACTGCCGCCGGCCCGCGTGGTGATGCTTGACCTGACGCCGCGTGCGCTCCTGCGACTCGCCGAGGGCGAGCTTCCCGGCGCCTACGCGCGACGGTTGCGCGCCTTCCGGTACGGAAACGGCGTCGCCAAGGTCGACTTCGCGCTTTCGGGTCCGGTGCCCTGGCAGGCTGCCGGGGTGCGGGCGGCTGGCACCGTGCACGTGGGCGGCACTCGGGCTCAGATCCGGCGAGCCGAGAACACCGTTGCGCGCGGCGGACACGCCGAGGAGCCGTATGTTCTCGTGTCCCAGCCCAGCGGCACCGACCCCAGTCGCGCGCCGGCCGGTCAGCACACTCTTTGGGCGTACACCCATGTTCCGCGCGGCTCAACCATCGACCAGACCGAAGCGATCGTGCGCCAGATCGAGCGCTATGCCCCGGGTTTCCGTGACACGATCCTGGCCAGCGCCGGTCGCACCGCGACGGAGATGGAACAGCTCAATCCCAACTACGTCGGCGGTGACATCTCGGCCGGCGAGGTGAGTCTGACCCAACTCGTGCGCCGCCCGGTACTGTCCACTGACCCTTGGCGCACCCCCCTGAGCGGCGTGTACCTGTGCTCGTCATCCACACCGCCGGGCCCCGGCGTGCACGGCCTGGCCGGCTGGTACGCGGCCCTGAGCGCTCTTCGACACGACCTCGGGGTGCGCACAGCCCCCGATCTTTCCCCGACTAACCAGAAATAGGTGACACAGTGGCCGTGACCTACCGCACCATGAGCTGTCCGCCCGAGAACGTTTTCGCCGTCCTCGCTGACGTCTGGCTGTACCCGAGCTGGGTCGTCGCAGCCTCCCGCATGCGGGCTGTCGACGCGGCCTGGCCGACAGCCGGAAGCTCCATCCATCACTCGGTGGGCGTCTGGCCGGCTCTGATCGACGACTCCACCTCTGCTCTGGAGTGGGAATCACCTGGGCACGCGTTGTTCACGGCCCGTGGCTGGCCGATCGGGAAGTCCCACGTGGCCCTCAATGTGAAGGCACGAGGTGGCGGATGCGTCGTGCGCATCACCGAGGACGCCACCGCCGGCCCCGGCCGGTTCGTGCCCTCCTTCCTGCGCGACCCGGCCATTAGTATGCGAAACGTGGAGACTTTGCGCCGGCTCGCTTTCCGGGCCGAGGGCGGTGCCGAGAGGGGCCCGAGAGCGCTCACCGACGCGTGACCACCCCCGGTACCGCGGCCATGATTGAGATGACCCAGTCCCAGTCCCAGCACGCTGGAGCGGACAGGAACAGCCGGGTCACGGGTGCCTCGGCCAGCAGATTACCCAGTGAGGTGTCTGCGGCATGTCCCTCGGATGGGACGGGCCAACATATTATTGACGGCACTGCCGCGGCCGCGGTGAAGAGAGTCGAGCCGTTCCATGTGCACCTGGAAGGACCACAATGTCAAACGTCATCAACCATCTGCCGGCGCAGTCCCGTATGAGCGCAGGGAAGCCGAAAAAGTGACCATCCCGAATCGTTTAGACGCCGATGAGTTCGACCGGCCTCGACATAAGA
Source organism: Cryobacterium sandaracinum (assembly GCF_004403415.1). NCBI lineage: Bacteria > Bacillati > Actinomycetota > Actinomycetes > Micrococcales > Microbacteriaceae > Cryobacterium > Cryobacterium sandaracinum. The sequence continues at coordinate 41,625 of NZ_SOGO01000007.1, read as the reverse complement.
AGTCCGGCTCCGTGCCCGATCCCGCCGCGCAATCGGGGAAGTAGATCGTGTTCCTTCTCTTCGGCACGCGTGCGCATCGTGCCGTGATAAATGTTGTCTCGTTTGTGTGCGGATATTGTGGGATTCTGGCCCAGCAGCGGGTGGTGAAAAAGTCGTCGAAGTTTACGCTGTTCTTAGTGCCATTGTTTCCCCTTGCCAGGTCGTACGCCAACGAGTGCACCAACTGCGGTGGCACCACACGACTCACCGCCACCCAGGTTCGGCACTCATTGGATTGGGCGACATCACGGGCCGCAGAAGACTAGGAAAGTTCGAAACAGCGAATAGCTGTCTGCCCTGAGCCCGTGCCGCTGCGCACTGGCAGATCACACGGACGCGGTCATCGTCGACGGACAGGCCTGGTTCGGAGAGCAACGCCCGAAGTCCTTCGGGAAATGGTTCGATTGAGTCGACCGCGTTGCAATGGTGGTCCGTCTATTCGCTGCTTTTGGTTCGTCGCGGATGGCACGTCGACTGTCAGGCCGATGGGGAGAAGGCGTCGAGGGAGTGACGTGCGATCGGGTTGCAGTCGAGGGCGTTGCTGAGATCTTCTGGTGCCGCGGGCGCGTCGATATCCCTCATCGTGTTCCACGCCCCGGTCGCAGTGGCGACGTCGACCAGCTGAGGGGTGTGGTGGTCGTCGATCTCTCGCCGTTCGCCATCGCTCCATCCGAACACGTCAAGGTGGTCGAAGACGACTTCGTCGTTGATGGATCGTCCGGGCGCGGCCTTGAGGAAGGTGACCAGCCAGACGGGGTCCTGCCGGGCGTAATATCCGGTCTTCGCGTCGGCCAGCCCGACTGAACACGAGCGCGACGGCGGAGGAGAGGCTGTTCATCATCCGCGGAGCGCCGAGTTCGGTCTCGAACCAATTCGACGGAGATTCTCGTGTGAAACTGCATTTCGGCGGATTTTCGGCAAATTTTGGCAAAATCTCCGTCGAATTCGTTCAGGACGGAGTTGTCCATCCGTGAAACCGTTACCGCCGAAAGTGATTGGTGCGCACTCCCCTCACACCACCGCGAGCGCCCGTGAACATCCATAGGGACGATTTCTGTCATCCGACGACTCTCAGGATCAGTCCGGTCGGGCGTCTAGGATCGAAAGTCCACGACGTCCTGGAGGAATCTTATGAAGTGCCCAAATGACTCAACCACCCTCGTGATGAGCGAACGCAGTGGTGTGGAAATCGACTACTGCCCCGAATGCCGCGGCGTGTGGCTGGACCGCGGCGAACTCGACAAGATCCTCGACCGCGTGGAAAAGGAAGCCGCCCAGGCAGCGCCGGTCCCACCGGTCGCCGGGGCACCGGTTCAGCCGTATCCGGACACCCGCAACCGCGCGCAGTACGGCGAGCGCGACCGGAGTTATGACGACCGAGACCGTGGCTACGACAACCGTGACGGGTACCGTCCCAAGAAAAAGGAGAACTGGCTCGGCGAACTCTTCGGTTAGACGTTCGCGGGCTCACCCGCTCACGGCTCGGCGTCTCTATTTGTGAGCAACCTCCCAGCGGGATTCCGAGCCGACTGTCAGAGCCCCGGCGTAGCATCAGGATATGAATCGTTTCGGAACAGGTCGTTGATCATGTCACGCAATTCAACCAAGTGGCTTCCCGCCATCGTCGTCCCGGTTGTCATCGCCGCCGGTGTGATTGCTGTACCTCTGCAGGCCGGTGCAGCCGTCGATCTGCCCGACAAAACGCCCGAGCAAGTGCTACTCATGGTCAGTGACAGCACCATCAGTGCGTTCTCCGGCACCGTCGAGAAAACAGCCGAGCTGGGACTACCCGACATCGACCTGAGCGCCGGCATGTCCGAGTCCATGAGCGACTCGATGGCCGAATCCGCACCGGAAGGTACGACCGAACCGGGGGCGGCGGCCACCGGAGCGCTCGCCTCCGTGATGGAACTCTTCAGCGGCTCGCACACGGCCCGCATTTATGTGGACGGCAGTGACTCCGACGGCCCCGCGAAAGCCCGCGTGCAGATCCAGGACCGCATGGCCGAACGCAACGTGGTGAGTAACGGTACGGATGTCTGGACCTACGACTCCGAGACCAACACCGCCAGCCACCTGACCATCCCCGCCGACGCCCGGGCCATCGCCGAGGCGAAGTTCGCCGAAATAGTTGACTCTGCCCCGGCCGGCCTGTCGACGCCCTCGCAGGTTGCCGAGCGCTTTTTGAGCGAGATCGACCCGAGCACCACCGTCTCGGTCGGCACCGACGGCACCGTGGCCGGTCGCACGGCCTATGAGCTGGTGCTCACCCCCAAGACCACACGGACCCTGGTCGAATCGGTGTCGATCTCGGTCGACTCTGAGACGGGGGTGCCGCTGCAAGTCACCGTGCGCGCCGACGGCCAGGAAGACCCCGCTCTTCAGGTCGGCTTCACCGCCGTCGACTTCAGCACCCCGTCCGCCGATTTGTTCGACTTCAGCCCGCCAGCCGGCACCACCGTCGAAGAGGTCGCCCTTCCGGTCATGCCCGAGATGACCGAGATGCCCGCCGACCAGGCCAAGCCTGAGATTCCGGCTGAGAAGCTTCCCCTCGTGACGGGAAGCGGCTGGGACGCCATCGTCGAAGTGCCCGCGGCATCCGTTCCGTCCGAACTCAACGCCAACCCGCTCATGTCGGAACTGGCGACCGCGGTCGACGGTGGGCGACTATTCTCAACAGCCCTGGTCAACGTGTTTCTCGCCGATGACGGCCGTGTCTTCGCCGGATCCGTTCCGGTGGAGATGCTCCAGGCCGCCGCCGCCCAGTGATCACGACACAGTGACAGCCGCAACCCCGGCTCCCGATCTCGCGATCGAGAGCCGGGGTCTCACCAAGCGCTTCGGCGAGCAGATCGCCGTGAACAAGATCGACCTGGCCGTCCCGCGCGGAGCGGTCTTCGGATTCCTCGGGCCGAACGGCTCCGGTAAGACCACCAGCATCCGCATGCTGCTCGGCCTAACCCAGGCCAGCAGTGGGCAGATCAGCGTGCTGGGGCAGAGCATGCCCGACAGTCTGCACGCGGTGCTGCCGCGCGTGGGCGCCCTCGTGGAGGGACCGGCGTTCTACCCATTCCTCTCCGGAGCCGCCAACCTGCGCCGGCTCGACACCGCCGACCGCAACGCGCCGTCTAGCACGCGAGGCGCCCGGGTCGAGCAGGCGCTGGCGCGCGTGGGCCTGACCCACGCCGCCGGCAAGAAGGTAGCTGCCTACTCGCTGGGCATGAAGCAGCGCCTCGGCATCGCCAACGCGCTTCTGCAGCCGCGCGAGCTGCTCGTGCTCGACGAACCCACGAACGGGCTTGACCCGCAGGGCACCCGCGAGGTGCGCAGCCTGGTGCGGTCGCTCGCGGCCGAGGGCACCACGGTCTTCGTCTCGAGCCACCTGCTCGCCGAGGTGGAGCAGATGTGCACTCACGCCGCGGTGATGAGCGGCGGCAACCTCGTGGCCCAGGGCACGCTGGCCGACCTGCGCCACGTGGGCCAGACGCGGGTCCGCGTGCGCACACCGGATGCCGCCGCGGCCGCAGCCGTGCTGACCGGCCTCGGTCTGGCACCCGTGCACAGCGACGTGCCGGAGCAGGATCCCTGGGTCGCGGCTCCGCTGCCCCGAGAAATGTCGGTCGACCTGACCGGGCAGCCGGAGTCCATCGTCACGGCTCTCGTCGCCGGTGGCGTGCGCGTGCGCGGTTTTCTGATCGAGGAATCCAGCCTGGAAGAACGTTTCGTGGCCCTGACCGGAGAAGGTTTCGATGTCCTCCAATAGCGTGGCGAGCTCGAAGGTGTCGGGCAACGGCGTTCCGAGCAGGCGCCGATCAGCCGGACCGGCCCTGCTCGGCTCCGAGCTAACGGTGCTGTTCCGCCGCCGCCGCACCTGGGCGATGCTGGTCGCCATCGCTCTCATCCCCATCCTGCTCGCCGTCGCCGTGCGGCTTTCGTCGGAGACCTTGGCACCGGGAGAGGGCCCGCCCTTCCTGGACCGGGTCACCCAGAACGGCCTGTTCGTGGCGTTCACCGCCATGATCGTGGCCATCCCGTTGTTCCTTCCGCTCACCATCGGCGTCGTCGCCGGCGACACCATCGCGGGGGAGGCCGGGCAGGGCACCCTGCGCTACCTGCTCGTGGCCCCGGCCGGGCGTTTGCGCCTGCTACTCGTCAAGTACGCCGGCGTCGCCGTGTTCTGCCTGGCCGCGACGTTGACCCTTGCGGTGGCCGGGACCCTGATCGGGGCCGCACTGTTCCCGGTCGGGCCGGTGACACTGCTCTCGGGCGATGTGATCAGCGTGCCGGAATCGCTGCTGCGCTCCGGGCTGATCTCGCTCTACGTGACAGTCTCACTGCTCGGCTTCGCGGCGATCGGGTTGTTCATCTCCACCCTCACCGATGTTCCCGTGGGGGCGATGGCCGCCACGGTCGTGGTATCGGTCGTCGTGCAGATCCTCGACGTGCTCCCGCAACTGTCGTGGCTGGATCCGTGGCTCTTCAGCCACTACTGGCTGGGCTTCGCCGACCTGTTGCGGCAGCCCATGGACCTGGGCTCGTTCGGCGACAACGTGCTCCTGCAACTGGGCTACATCGCCGTGTTCGGTACCCTGGCCTACGGCCGGTTCTCCACCAAAGACATCTTGTCCTGACCCTGTGTCCGGTTGGGATCACCACGCCCGAACAGCCGACGACGTTTGGCCCGCGGATGCTCGACACCTGTCGATCAGGTCTGGCCCGCGGCCGCGGGGTGCGGGCTGGGGTGCGCCTCGGCTGCCACCCGGGTTCGGGGGACGCCCGCCCGAGGACGTAGCGTTGCTACTTCAGAACCCGAGTCGGGCCGCTTCACAACCGTGAGGCCCCAACGGGTTGACACGGTCGTCCTCTGGGTGGCTGCGTCTGTGCCGTTTTGAGGAAGAAGCCCCATGCCTGAACGCACCACCGCGGTACCCGGAACCTCACCTACCGGGGCCGCAGCCCGAGACTCGCACGCGGATCCGAGCCTTGCTCGCTCGCTGAGTCGGCGGCACATCCAGATGCTCGCCATCGGCGGCACGATCGGAACCGGGCTATTCATGGGCGCCGGCAAGACCATCTCCCTCGCCGGGCCGGCCGTGATCTTCGTCTACATGATCATCGGCTTCATGCTTTTCTTCGTGATGCGGGCCATGGGCGAGATCCTGCTGTCCAACCTGAACTACAAGTCGTTCAGCGACTTTGCCGGTGACCTGCTCGGCCCGTGGGCGAGCTTCTTCACCGGCTGGTCATATTGGGCGTTCTGGGTGGTCACCGGCGTCGCCGACATCGTGGCCATCTCCGGCTACGTCGACGTGCTGGCACCGGGCACGCCGCTGTGGATCCCCGCGCTACTCACTCCGGTTGCGCTGATCCTGCTCAACCTGCCGAGCGTCAAGGCGTTCGGTGAAGCCGAGTTCTGGTTTGCGCTGATCAAGGTTGCCGCCATCGTGGCCCTGATCGGAACCGGCCTGGTAATGATCATTACGCACTTCACCTCCCCGTCGGGTGCCGTGGCCGGCTTCGAGAACATCTGGAACGACGGCGGGATGTTCCCGCACGGCGTCGCCGGCTTCGTGCTCGGCTTCCAGATCGCCATCTTCGCCTTCGCCGGAATCGAGCTTGTCGGCACCGCGGCCGCGGAGACGAGGGACCCGGAGAAGAACTTGCCCCGAGCCATCAACACCATTCCGCTGCGGCTGCTGCTCTTCTACGTGGGTGCCCTGGTGATCATCATGTCGGTCAACCCGTGGCGCACCATCGACCAAGGCAGCAGCCCTTTCATCGGCATGTTCGCCCTCGCCGGGCTGGGGGTCGCGGCCATCGTCGTCAACCTGGTCGTGCTCACCTCCGCCGCCTCGAGTGCCAACTCCGGCATCTACTCGACCTCCCGGATGGTCTACGGCCTCGCGCAGGACGGCAATGCCCCGAAGACCTTCGGCACGCTGAGCAGCCGCAAGGTGCCGAGGAACGCCCTGCTGTTCTCCTGCATATTCCTGCTGGCCGGGCTGGTGCTGCTGTACACGGGTGATTCCTTCATGGGCGCTTTCACGCTTGTCACCTCGGTGGCATCTGTGCTGACGATGTTCGTCTGGTCCATCATCATGGTCAGCTACCTCGCCTTCCTGCGCCGCCGTCCCCACCTGCACGCCGCCTCGAAATACAGGATGCCGGGCGCTCGGTTCATGCCCTGGGTCGTGCTGGCGTTCTTCGCCTTCATGCTCTGGGCCCTGGGCCAGGCTGACGACACGCGCCTCGCGCTGGTCGTGGCCCCGGTCTGGTTTCTGGCCCTCGGCGCCGCGTGGTACGTCAACCGCAAGGCGCCGCTGCAGCAGGCCCGGATCGTGGAGTGGAAGGCCGACGTTCAAGCAGAGAAGGCCACGCTCGTCCGGCGCTAGATCCGCGGCCGCCGCGACCAGCGGTCTGCCTTCATCGCGAGGTGCAGTTCCAGCCGCACCTGGCCGCCCAGCGGGTCAGCGCCGATCAGGGTGCGGATCTTCGCCAGCCGGTTGTAGATGCTGCTGCGGTGCAGGTGCAGGGCCGCCGCGACATCCTGAACCGACCCGTCGGTGTCGTAGAGCAGTTCCAGCATCGGAAGCAACTCGTGGTTGTCGTCGAAGTCCCGCAGCTCGGTGAAGTAGACCGATTCCACGGGGGAAAGGTTGCGGCTGCTGGCCGCGAGGAACTGGTAGACGCCGATCTGGCGGAAATCGGCGATGGTGCCCAACCGGGCGTCGACGGCGGCGGCCTGCACCGCTTTGCGGGACTGGATGTAGGCATCCGGGAACCGTCTGAGATCGGTGAACACCTCGCTGAAGCCCATCAGGTCGGGGCGTTCGGGGGTGCCGCCGCGCCGGGCGAGTTCGTACCGATAGCGGTGAAGCATCTCGGTGTGTGCCACCTTGCCCGCTGAATCGCGCAGCAGCACAACCGCGTGGGTCTCGGTGCCGGCGCTGAACCGGGCCGCGTCGATGCCGACCGTGGCGTGCAGCGCCGAGATCCGCTGGAGCAGAACGCCGGCGGCGAAATCGGGCGTGGCGTCGCCGCCGTCGGCCTGCTCGACGGGGCGGGGCATCAGGGTGGCGAGATGCCACGGGCCGGTCCCATGAATCTGCGGCCAGCCCGCGATCTCCTCGATGGCGGATGTCTCCGCCTGGCAGGCCGCCAGGAATAGGGCCTCACGTTGCCGGCGGTGCTCGGATTCGGCGGTGTTGCTGTCGAGCAGGGTCTCGGCCAGCCGGTCCAGCTGGCCGCGCACGGCGGGTAGCTCACGGAGGATCGCCTCCGGGGATTCGTCGTGCGACCCCTGCATCGCCCACAGGTAGCCGACCCGGAACCCCCGCACCATCAGCGGCACACAGACGCGGCCGAGCATGCCCAGCGCGGCGTTGGCGGGGACGGCGACGGGACGGACCGCTGTGCTGATTCCGTGCTGCAACTGCCAGGCGCTGACGTCGGCGGGCACCCTCTTGCTCAACAGGAAATTGACCCGCACGCTGTCGGCGAGCGGCTGGTCCCGGCTGTACGCCAGCAGGCCTCCGTCGAGATCCTCGAGCGAGAGGGCGCGGTCAAGGCCGGCCGCGAGGTGTTCGACCAGGTCTTCGATTTCCGCGGTTCTCATTGGCTCAATGTTAGGGGGCCGGAGCAGGCCGGAAACGGACATCAGGCGACGCTTGCCGGGTTGACGCGCGACAACTGTCGAGTGACAAAGCGGTTCTTCATTTCGGTAACCGGTGCGGTCCGGAGCGAAGCCGACCGGGATCACCAGGAAAACCCCTGAACGCAAGGCTTATTTATGCTGCGGTGGAGCCGTTGTCGGCATCGGTCTCCGCCGCTGGACCTCATGCCCGACGGCGGCGTGCGGTTCGGGCCGAATTGGTGGATTTAGTCTTGACCCCGCTGCGGTTCACTGTCGAAAGTGGCGCCGCAGCCCCCTGTCACAAGTTCAATTGAGCAGTACTGAGCAACGGAGTCGGCCATGATCATCGGTGTACCCAAGGAAATCAAGAACAACGAATTCCGCGTAGCCATCACAGCCTCGGGCGTGCACGAGTTCCTGGCCGCCGGTCACACCGTGTTGGTCGAAAAGGGTGCCGGCCTCGGATCGCACATCACCGACGACGAGTACCACGTGGCCGGCGCCGAGCTGGTCGACTCCGCCGACGAGATCTGGGCCCGCGCCGACATGGTGATGAAGGTTAAGGAACCGGTCGCTTCCGAGTACCAGCGCTTCCGCGAGGGTCTGATCCTCTTCACCTACCTGCACCTGGCCGCCGAGCCCGACCTCACCCGCGCCCTCGCCGAAGCCGGCGTCACCGCCATCGCCTACGAGACGGTGCAGACCGCCAACCGCGCGCTGCCGCTGCTGGCCCCGATGAGCGAGGTGGCCGGCCGACTGGCCGTGCAGGTCGGCGCGCAGTCCCTGATGGCCCCGGCCGGCGGCAAGGGCGTGCTGCTCGGCGGCGTGCCCGGGGTGCGCCCCGCGAAGGTCGTCGTGCTGGGCGCCGGCGTCGCCGGCACCAACGCGGCCGCCATGGCAATGGGCCTCGGCGCCGACGTCACGATCCTCGACATCAACATCGACCGGCTGCGCCAGCTCGACGCGCAGTACCAGGGCCGGCTGAAAACCGTCGCGTCCAACTCCTACGAGATCGAGAATGCCGTGACGGATGCCGACCTGGTCATCGGCTCCGTGCTGATCCCGGGCGCCAAGGCCCCGAAGCTGGTCACCAACGCTCTCGTGGCGCGCATGAAGTCCGGCTCTGTGCTGGTCGACATTGCCGTGGACCAGGGCGGCTGCTTCGAGGACACCCACGCGACCACGCACGAAAACCCGACCTACCGCGTTCACAACTCGATCTTTTACTGCGTCGCCAACATGCCCGGCGCCGTGCCGAACACGTCGACTTACGCGCTGACCAACGTCACCCTGCGGTACGCCCTCTCACTGGCCAACCTTGGCGTGAAGGCGGCGCTCGAGCGCGATGACGCCTTGGCCCTCGGCCTGAACGTCGCCGCCGGAGCGGTCACGAACCGTTCCGTGTCCGAAGCCCACGGCCTGCCGCTGGCCGACTGGCGCGAGCTCGTCACCGCGTAGCGCCGCGAGCGTTCCTGGCCTGCCGCCGGTCGAGCAACCGGTGGTCGGGCTCGTCGAGAAGCGGCGACCCGACGTCCGGAGGCTCCCGTTCGGCGCTCGGGCTCGTCGAGACCCGGTGCGCCACCCCGCGCTAACTTCGGAGATTTTCGCATGACGCCGCTCAGCCGGGCGCGAAAACCGGGGTTTCCCGAAAATCTCCGAGATTACGTCACGATGGATGCCCGTTGCGGGCACTGCGACGCTGCGGCGCCCGTTAGCTTAGCGGGGCGCCGGAACAGCCGTCCCCGTCAGGCGCTGCACCAGGGCGAGGGAGTGGTGCAGTAACTCGCCGGGGCTGCCGGTGAAGCCGCCGGAGAACCACTTCTGCATCGAGTAGCGCATGACACTGCCCGCGAGGGCGACGACCATTCTGGCCTCGTCGGCCAGATCGGGGGTGCCCGTCTCGGTGCGCCCCTGGACGTGGAAGCGGTCGAGGACCAGCTGCACCAGATGCTCCTCCAGCTCCGCGATGCGGGACGTCTCCCCGGTGAGGAGTTCCGGGGTGCGCTCGATCAGCACCCTGCGGCTACGGAGAAGTTCCGTGTCGGGGGAGTGGTCGGCCACGGCGGCAGCGATCATTTCGACGAGGTCGCCCAGCACGTCCCGGCCGGTGCCGTGCACGAACGCCTGGTGCTCGGCATCCGTCGGCTGATGCGGCGCGCCGCCGAGGAACGCGCCGTCCTTCGTGCCGAAGTAGTTGAAGAAGGTGCGCGGCGAGACCACGGCCGCCTCGCAGATCATGTCGACCGTCACCCGGTCGTAGCCGTGCTCGAGCGCCAGCGAGATGGCGGCCCGCTCCAGCGCCGACTGGGTGGCCGCGCGCTTGCGGGCGCGCAGCCCCAGGTCGGCGGCGGGGCCGGCCGGACCGGGGCCGTTCGGGCCCGCACCGCTCGGGCCCGTGCTACTCATACCGCAGGGCGTCGATCGGGTTCTGCCGCGCCGCGGCCCGGGCGGGCAGGGTACCGGCCAGGAAGGCGATCAACATGACGACGCCGATGATGATGGCGATCGAACTCGGCGCGAACTGCACGACCTGAAGTCCGGGCAGGTTCTCGAACACGGTCGTAGCGAGGATGTTGCTGATCACCGAACCGACGCCCACCGCAACGAGCGCGCCCAGGGCGCTGCCCAGGAAGCCGATGAAGACGGCCTCGGTGCTGAACAGAGCGTAGACACGGCCGCCGTTCATGCCCATAGCCTTCATCAGCCCGATCTCCCGGGTGCGTTCCTGCACGCTCATCAGCAGCGTGTTGATGATGCCGAAGCCGGCGGCGATCAGCGCGATCACGGCGAAGGCGTTGAGCACGCCGATGATGACGTTGATCACGGTTTCGAACGAGCCGATCTGGTCCGCGACGGTCTGCGAGGCGTAGCCCTGGTCGGCGAGGTCGGCCTTGATCGCGACGATCTCCTCGTCGGAGGCGTCCAGGTCGAACCGGGCGGTCGCACTGGCGTAGCTCTGTGGTGCCCCGGCGGGGGTGCCGGCGAGTTCGACGTCGTGCAGCCGGTCCGTCAGCGGCTGGTTGAGGCCGGCCCCAGCGCCAAGGATGGTCTCGTTCTGCACGCCGACGATGGTGGCCGGAACCTGCTGCGGGGTGCCCGCGAAATCAGTGATGCCGATGGAGACGGTCTGGCCGATGGCCGACTCCGGGGTACTGAAGCCCAGCGCGTCGAGGTAGGTGGTCGGCAGCAGAAGCTGGTCGGTGGCGCTCTCGTTGTCCAGTTGAGCCCCGGCCGCCAGGTCGGCCGTGGTGAGGGTGGCGGGCGCGTTCACGGTCAGCTCGAACTTTCCGCTGCCGTCGTACTCGATGAAGTCGGGCGTCACCTGCACCGCCGGGTCGACGCCGAGGATGCCGCTGGTGGCCTTGATCGTGTCGAGATCGGCGTCGGTGAGCGCCTGGATGGTGCTACCGGGGCGCGAGCCGTTGCCCAGGCTGATCGTGGTGGCCTTCTCCGGGTCATACGCCGCCGGTCCGTCGCTCTCCGTCGCCGCGGCGTCGTCGGTCTTGGAGACCGTGAGCACATCCGCCGCACCGATCGCCGAGACCTGGCTGTTGATGTAGCTCGTCACCCCGGTGCCGATGCCGCTGGTGATGGTGAGCGTGAACGCGCCGATGAAGATGGCGATGACGGTCAGGCCGGTGCGGAGCTTGCTGCGAAAACTGTTCGCGATCGCGGATGTGATGATGTCGACGAATTTCATGCGCGCGCTCCCTCGGGCTTCGAGATGGCTTCAGGAGATCTGGTGATGTCCTCGATCCCGTCCCGGATGAAGATCTGGCGGTCGCAGCGGGCAGCGAGATCGATGTCGTGGGTGACGATGATGAGCGTGATGCCCTTGTCCTTATTGAGGGAGAAGAGGATGTCCTCGACGACGGCTCCGGTTGCCGTGTCGAGGTTGCCGGTCGGTTCGTCCGCGAAGATCACCTTCGGGTTGTTGACCAGGGCCCGGGCGATGACCGCGCGCTGCTTCTGCCCGCCGGAGAGGTTCATGGCCTTGTTCTTCGCCTTGTCGGCCAGCTCCAACTGCTCCAAGGCCTTCATTCCGCGCGCCCTGCGCGCCTTCGGGCTGACCCCGGCTATCTTCAGGGGGAGCACGACATTCTCGAGCACACTCGCATTGGCGGTGAGGAAGAACTGCTGGAAGACGAACCCGAAGTCCTGGTTGCGAAGCCGGTTCACCTCCTTGCCCTTGAGCTTCTTCGCATCCGTTCCCTCGACCAGCAGCGCGCCGCTGTCCGGGGCGTCCAGCAGCGCCAACAGGTGCATGAGCGTGGACTTGCCGGACCCGCTCTTGCCGACGATGGCGACGGATTCACCGGCGCGGATGTCGACGGAGACTCCCTTGAGCGCGTCGAAACGGTTCGCCCCGCTCCCATAGGACTTGCCGATGTTCTGGGCCGAGAGAACGGGAACAGTCATAGGGGCAGCATCCTTCGGGGGAGAAGTCATCGGGTCGCACGTGTGCAGAGCCATCAAAATTACAGTAGCTGCACCGATGCCGCGTCAGCTGGGTGCGCCCTGTGCAGGGGCGGTGCATCCCTTCTTTGGTTTTGGGCCGGACAAAGCGGGGCCCGGATCAGTGGATCCAGGCCCCGCGGCCTATCGGTTCTCGGTCAGCGCCCCATTCTCAGGCGGCGGACCAGCCAGACGGTTGCCCCTGCCAGGACCAATCCGATCAGGACCATGATCCCGGGAGCCGAGCGATGGAAGCTCAGCGTCTCGGCGCCATCGGCCAGCTTGCCTGAACCCGCGGCCACCTTGGCATAGCCGGCGCTCAGCTCGGCGGTGCCGGCGGCGAGCGTGTTCGCACCGTCGAGGAGCGTCCCGGATCCGTCCGACACCTTCTCGGTGCCCTCGGCCAGGGCAGTGGACCCGGTTTCGAGCGCAGTGGTGCCGGCGACCAGCGTGGACGCCCCCGCCGCGAGGGTCTGCGTGCCGTCGGTCAATGACCCGGCGCCGACCGAGATGCGGGTTGCGCCGTCGGCGAGACTCACAGCGCCAGTTGCCAGGGTCGTCGCTCCCGTGAACAACGACGAGGCGCCGGCGGCTACTCGGCTGGTGCCGCCCTGGAGGGAGCTTGCACCGGTGGAAACCACGCTGGTGCCGGCCGCAACCCGTTCGGAACCGGCGGTGAGGGCCCGCGTACCGACCTGGAGTTCCGAGGCCCCCGTCGCGACGGCACCTGTCCCCGCGGCCACCGCGGCAGCTCCGCCGGACACCTGGGCCGCGCCGGCGGCGAGGGTTGTGAGCCCGTCGCGCAGTTCTGCGGATCTCGTCTGGAGCACCTCAGTGCCCTCGCTCAGGGGCGTCAATCCGTCGCGGAGGACGGCCGAACCGTCCCGAAGGGCAACAGCCCCGGACTCAACCCCCGTGGTGCCCGTGTGCAGGCTGGAGGCGGCGGAGCTCAGCCCCTGGAGAGTGGCCAGAAGGGCGTCCGGGGTGATCGTGTCCGCCTCGACCTGGTCGGCCAGGGTGGCGAGTGCGGCATCCAGCCTCGTGGCTCCCGCAGCGACTCTGCGGGCTCCGTCGCTGAGCTCGGTCGCCCCCAGCGCGAGGGCCTCGGCGCCGCGCCGGGCCTGGTTCGTGCCCTGGGCGGCGGATGCCGTTCCAACGGCGAGCAGGACCGAGCCGTCGCGAGCCGTCCTGGCGCCGAGGGCAGCCTGGCCGGCGCCGGTGGCCAGGGTTGCCGCACCCGCGGCAACCTGCGTTGCGCCGGCGGAGACTTTCATGGCGCCGGTCCCTGTTGTGGCGACGCCGGCGGCGAGAGTCGCCGCACCGGTCGCAGCAGCTCCGGCACCGGCGGCGAGAGCGCTCGCTCCGCTGGCGGCGGTGGCGGCGCCGGCGGACAGCGTCTCCGCGCCCCGTGCGGCCGATTCGGCGCCGAGCACCAGCCTGGTGCTGCCGCTGACGCTCGTGAGTGCTCCGTCGAGGAGGGTGCCGGCGCCGGCCGAAGCGTTCGCCGCACCTGTCGCCAGGCTGATGGCGCCCGTGTTGGCCCGGGTCGCCCCGGCCTGGAGGTCGGTCGCACCGGCGGCCGCGGCGGCCGCGCCCTCCGACAGCGTCTCGGCGCCCACGGCGAGTTGTGCCGCGCCGCCGGTGACTTTCAGGGAGCCGGTTTCCACCGTGACGGCTCCGGTGGAGAGTTCTCCGGCGCCGCTGGCCAGCCGCCCGGTGGTCAGGAAGAAGAACGTCAGCAGCATGACCAGCATGAGGCTGAGCCCGGCCACAGTGGAGCGAATGCCAATGGTGCCTGGGCGGGATAGTGCACGGTCAGATCTCGTCATTGAGGCTCCTTGAAAGACGTGAGCAGGCATGCGGGCATGCCGGAACTCGCGTGGTGTGGTGTGCGGTGCGCGGTCAGACTCCGACGTCACGGCCGGTGGTTCACGGCCGTGCGGCACGGTGGCGCGCCGAAGTGACACGACCGTAGCAGTGGGGAGAAGCCACGAACCGAAGCCCGGAAAAGTTCGGGGCCAGGGCTAACGCATTCCGCGCTGACTATATATCGTTTGTGGGATTCCTACAGGGCTACCCCCCGAAAGGAGCGTCAAACATCACAGGTCAAGGGACTCGTTCGGCTCGAGCGGGAAGAACTCGCCGCCGTTCTGCTCGGTGGCCCACTGAATCCGGGCGTTGGACAGTTCCTTGCCACCCCGGGAGAGTCCCATTTCGTGGGTGGGGAAGGTGCGGCGCGGCTCGAGGGCCAGCACGTAGTCCATCACCTCGCTGATCTTGAGCCAGGGCGCGCCGGCCGGAACGGCGAGGGTCTGCACTGTCACGCCTTCCGGAATCGCAAACGAGTCACCGCCGTAGTAGAGCTCCTCGTCGACGAGTACGCCGAGGTTGTCGATCACCGGGATCGTTTTGTGGATGATGGCGTGCGTGCCGCCGAAGAAGCGCAGCCGAAACGGCCCGGCCTCCACGGTGTCGCCCGCGCTGACGACGGTCACGGGATAGCCGGCGGCGGCGGCCGCGACCCCGGCCGGGGCAAAGATCGCCACGTCGGGGTTCAGGGCGATGATGCGGTCCAGCTGTTCCGGGGTCCAGTGGTCGGGGTGCTCGTGGGTGAGCACGACGGCGACAGCTCGGGCGGTGTCGGTGAGCGGGCTCGTGAACGAGCCGGGATCGATGAATAACTTCTGGCCGGCCTTGTCAAGAATCAAAGCCGCGTGCTCGAGTTTCGTCAGTTTCATGGATTGAGCTAATACCCAATCCCAGAGCGCTGCAAGCTGAGACCATACTGGAGCGGTGCCTCCATGTCTTCACCTCGTCGTCGCCATCAACGCCGCCGCTTTCGGTCGCCGCAGGGACGTCGGCCCTCGGGTTGCCCAGGCCCTGGTCGTGGCCGGCCACCAGGTGACCAGTCTGAGCGCCCCCAGCTTCGACGCGCTTCGCCGCGACGTCCAGGGCGCACTGGTGTCGCGGGTCGACGCGCTCGTGGTCGTCGGCGGCGACGGGATGGTCAGCCTTGGCACCAACCTCCTGGCCGGTACGAGTCGATTCCTGGCCATTGTGCCGTGCGGCACGGGCAACGACCTCGCGCGCGGGCTGGGGATCCCGGTCGACGACACGGATGCTGCCATCCGTCACCTGCTCGATGCCCTCACCCGCCCGCCGCGGGCCATAGACGCCGCCCGGGTGCGGTGCGGCGACACGACGATCTGGTTCGCGGGCGTGCTTTCGGCCGGGTTCGACGCCGTGGTCGACGAACGGGCCAACCGGATGCGCCGGCCCCGCGAGAAGAGCCGCTACACCCTGGCCATCCTGCTGGTGCTGACGACGTTTCGGCCCATCTCCTACCGGCTGACCGTCGACGGCCGGCCACGCCGGATGCGGGCCATGCTGATCTCCGTAGCCAACAACGTGTCGATCGGCGGCGGCATGCGCGTCGTTCCGGGTGCGGTGATCGACGACGGCCTGCTGGACCTCTTCATCGTGGCCCCGCTGTCGCGGGCGGGTTTCCTCCGCGTCTTCCCGAAGGTATTCTCGGGCACGCATACAACCCTGCCGCAGGTGGAAATCACCCGGTGTTGCAGCATCCGGATCGACGCCGACCGGGTCGCCGCCTACGCCGACGGGGAGAGGGTCGGGGCGATGCCGGTGCAGGTCGACGTGGTACCCAAAGCCCTGCTCGTGCACGCCTGAGCCGCTCAGTTTGGTTTTAGCTATCGGCGTGTGGCATATTAGGTGAGTTGCAAAACGGCCCCATCGTTTAGCGGCCTAGGACATCGCCCTCTCACGGCGGTAACGCGGGTTCGAATCCCGCTGGGGTCACACCAGCCCGGTTTCCTTCTTTTCGAGGGGCACCGGGTGTCTTATTTAAGCGAGACCCCGGTAGACTCCACGGAGTGAAGGGGAGTATCCCCGTGCCCGTTTCGGGCACCTCGCCGTGAACGTCAACACGGGCCGCGGCGCAGGGGCCCGACACGGCGGTATCGATCCATCGATACGGGAGAGACTCTCAGGTTTCCTGCTGCCTCCAGCATCCCCTTCATTGAAAGGCTCTACGCGCATGGAAATTGCTCTCCCGCTCTGGTTTGAGATTGGGTCGCTCGTCGTCCTGACGCTCATCCTGGTTGCCGACCTCCTCATCGTCTTCAAGCGGCCGCACGTGCCCTCGATGCGCGAGGCCAGCCTGTGGGTTGCCTTCTACGTGGGACTGGCCCTGATCTTCGCCCTGCTGATGTTGGTCCTGGGCGACGCCGAGCACGCGGGGCAGTTCCTCGCCGGCTGGCTCACGGAGTACAGCCTCAGCATCGACAACCTGTTCGTTTTCGTCATCATCATGGCGAGGTTCTCGGTGCCCCGGAAGTACCAGCAGGAGGTGCTGATCGTGGGCATCATCATCGCGCTGGTGCTGCGCGGCATCTTCATCCTGCTCGGAGCCCAGCTGATCGAGAACTTCAGCTGGATCTTCTACATTTTCGGCGCGTTTCTTCTCTACACGGCCGTGCACCAGGCGGTCGCAAAAGAGCCCGACGTGGACGAGGCCGACAACGGGCTGATCCGTTTCCTGCGCCGACACATGAACATCTCGTCGACCTTCGACGGTTCGAAGTTGCGCACCCTGGTCGACGGCAAGAAGGTCTTCACCCCCATGCTGATCGTGCTCCTCGCGATCGGCACCACCGACCTGGTCTTCGCCCTCGACTCCATCCCGGCGATCTTCGGCATCACGCAGAGCCCCTTCATCGTGTTCACCGCGAACGTGTTCGCCCTGATGGGGCTGCGTCAGCTGTACTTCCTGCTGGGCGGGCTGCTCGAACGCCTCGAATACCTCAATTACGGGATCGCATTCATCCTGTTCTTCATCGGCGTCAAGCTTGTCTTCCATGCCCTGCACAACAATGAGGTCTTCTTCATCAACGGCGGCGAGGGCGTGGGCTGGGCTCCGGAGATCGACACCTGGACTTCTCTCGGGGTGATCGTGGTTTCCATGGCCGTGGCCACCATCGCCAGCCTGATCAAGGCTCGGCGGGATGCTCGCCGGCGCGGTCACACCCTCGCCGAGGAGATCCCCCACTTCGTCGAGGAGTGACATTCGCCGACGTGCCTCGCACGCACGCGAACACAGGAGCTGACGTGGTCTCGCAGAGTGAGAGCGAACTGGTGCTCCCCGCAACCCGTGCGCGGTTCGTGTTCAGTGCCCGGAGCGACGTCGGCCGCGAGCGCAAGGTCAACGAGGACAGCTTCCTGGCCCAGGCCCCGGTCTTCCTGGTCGCCGACGGCATGGGTGGTCATGCCCAGGGCGACGTGGCCAGCCAGACAGTCGTGCGGGTCTTCGAGGAACACATCGCCTGCGACGCACCTTCGACCCCGGAACGCGTGCTCGACGCCATCCACTCGTCGAACGATGCGGTGCGCGACCTCAGCGCCGTCGACGACTACGGCACCGCGGTGTCCGGTACGACGCTGTCGGGCATCGCGTTCGTCGACGCCGGCGACGACGTCGGCTTCCACTGGATGGCCTTCAACGTCGGCGACTCGCGGGTCTACACCTGGGACGGGCACACGTTGGCGCAGCTGAGCGTCGACCATTCCGCTGTGCAGGAGATGGTCGACGCGGGTCTCATTTCCAGTGACGAGGCGGAGCAGCATCCGGAACGCAACGTGATCACCCGCGCGATCGGCGCCGACGAGTCCGTGGACGCCGACGTGTGGCTGCTACCGGCGTCCGGGCGGCACACGTTCCTGATCTGCTCCGACGGACTGACCAAGGAACTCGGCGCGGCCGAGATCGCGAAGATCCTGGCATCCTATGACGGTGATAGCTTGCCCAGCCGTTCCCGCGCAGACGTGCTCGTCGACGCGGCTCTGGCCCACGGCGGACACGACAACGTGACGGTCGTCTATGTGGAGTCGGAACTGGGCAACCCCGAGCAGGACGACACCGCCGACACGGGCGAAGCAGCGCGCCACAGATAGAGTGACGTCGTGGACACAGCGGAAAGCACCCTCGAATGAGGGGCGTCAGGCAAAGCTCGCACACGCACAGTGTTAGCCTGTCAGGGTGCTGCTGCGTCGACTCCCTCTTCCCTGCCGCGACGAGTCCCAGTTCTGAGGCCTCTCTCGTCGTGGAGTTTCTGGTTGGCTGCATACCCATCGTTGAGGAAGACGCACACACATGACTGACGCACCACTGCTGGAAGAACGTCCGCGTACTCTGGCCGAAAAGGTTTGGGACAAACACCTCGTCGCCAAGGGCGAAGACGGCACGCCCGACCTGATCTACGTCGACCTGCACCTCGTGCACGAGGTCACCAGCCCGCAGGCCTTCGACGGGTTGCGCTTGGCCGGACGCCCTCTGCGCCGCCCCGATCTCACCATCGCCACGGAAGACCACAACACGCCGACCCTGGCGATCGACCGGCCCATCGCCGACCTCACCAGCCGCACCCAGATCGAGACGTTGCGGCGCAACTGCGAGGAATTTGGCATTCGCCTGCACTCGCTCGGCGACATCGAGCAGGGCATCGTGCACGTCGTCGGACCGCAGCTGGGCCTGACCCAGCCGGGCATCACCGTCGTCTGCGGCGACTCGCATACCTCCACCCACGGCGCCTTCGGGGCCATGGCGCTCGGCATCGGCACAAGCGAGGTAGAGCACGTGATGGCCACCCAGACTCTGCCTCTGACACCCTTCAAGACCATGGCGATCACCGTCGACGGCACTCTCCGCCCCGGCGTGACGGCCAAGGACATCATCCTCGCCGTGATCGCGAAGATCGGCACCGGCGGTGGCCAGGGCTACGTGCTCGAATACCGCGGCAGCGCCATCCGCGCCCTCTCCATGGAGGGTCGCATGACCATCTGCAACATGTCGATCGAGGCCGGCGCCCGCGCGGGCATGGTGGCCCCGGATGCGATCACCTACGACTACCTTCAGGGTCGCGCACACGCCCCGGAAGGCCAGGATTGGCTCGACGCGGTCGGCTACTGGGACACCCTCGCCACCGACGACGGCGCTGTGTTCGACGCCGAGGTGCTGCTCGACGCCGACACTCTCGAACCCTTCGTGACCTGGGGCACCAACCCCGGGCAGGGCGTGTCCCTGAGCGATACCGTGCCGGACCCGTCCGGAATCATCGACGCCAACGAGCGCTCGGCCGCCGAACGCGCCCTCGAGTACATGGACCTGGCGGCTGGCACCCCGATGAAGGAGATCCGGGTAGACACCGTCTTCCTCGGCTCCTGCACCAACAGTCGGGTCGAGGACCTGCGCGCCGCCGCCAACATCATCCAGGGCCATAGCCTGGCCCCCGGCGTGCGGATGCTGGTGGTGCCCGGTTCTGCGCGGGTGCGCATCGAGGCCGAGGCGGAGGGCCTCGATAAGATCTTCACCGACTTCGGCGCCGAATGGCGCTTCGCCGGCTGTTCGATGTGCCTCGGCATGAACCCCGACCAGCTCGCTCCCGGCGAGCGGTGCGCTTCCACGAGCAACCGCAATTTCGAGGGCCGTCAGGGCAAGGGCGGGCGCACGCACCTCGTCTCCCCGCTGGTCGCGGCGGCGACCGCCATCCGCGGTACGCTTTCGAGCCCGTGGGACCTGGTCCAGGATGGAGACGAGTAAGTAATGGAAAAGTTCACAACCGTCACGGGCATCGCGCTTCCACTGCGCCGCTCCAACGTCGACACCGACCAGATCATCCCCGCCGTCTACCTCAAGCGCGTCACCAAGACCGGCTTCGAAGACGCCCTCTTCGCCCGCTGGCGCGCCGACCCCGACTTCGTACTCAACAATCCGGCCTACGAGGGTGCCCGCGTGCTCGTGGCCGGCGCCGACTTCGGCACCGGCTCCTCGCGGGAGCACGCCGTATGGGCGCTACGCGACTACGGCTTCGACGTGGTCCTCAGCCCCCGCTTCGGCGACATCTTCCGCGGCAACTCCGGCAAGCAGGGTCTGCTCGCCGGCCAGATCTCCGAGGCCGACGCCCAGCGCCTGTGGGACATCATCGAGGCCTGTCCCGGAGTCGAACTGACGGTCGACCTCGTGTCGAGGACCGCCCGCGTGGGCGGCCTCACCGTTCCGTTCGAGATCGATGACTATACCCGGTGGCGCCTCCTCGAGGGCCTCGACGACATCGGACTCACCCTGCGCGATGAAGCGCGGATCGCAGAATTCGAATCCCACCGGGAGCCATGGCGGCCCCGCACTCTCCCCGCAAGGCAGGTACGTTTGTGAGCACCATCAGCGAAAACACCCAGGACCGTGAAGACGACCAGAACCGGTCGGACGCGCAGAACCGCGAGAACGCCCAGAACTGGGGCGCGGCCGTCGGGCTGCAGGGCGACCGGATCACCATCCGCGGCGGCATCCCCCTGGTCGGCCGGATCGAACTGAAAGGCGCGAAGAACCTGGTCACCAAGGCCATGGTCGCGGCCCTTCTCGGTGAGAGTCCCAGCACGCTCAAAAACGTGCCGAACATCAGCGACGTGCGCATCGTGCGCCAGCTGCTCGAAGTGCACGGCGTCAAGGTCACCGACGGCGCCGAGCCCGGCGAACTGCTGCTCGACCCGGTCGACGTCGAGAGCGCGCATTTCGCGGCGATCGACGCGTACGCCGGTTCCTCGCGCATCCCGATCCTGTTCTGCGGCCCTCTGCTGCACCGCCTCGGGGAGGCGTTTATCCCCGATCTGGGCGGCTGCCGCATCGGCGACCGCCCGATCGACTACCACCTGGACGTGCTGCGCAAGTTCGGCGCCGTCGTCGAGAAGCAGCCCAACGGCATCCGGATGTCCGCGCCCAACGGGCTCAAGGGCACCAAGGTATCCCTGCCCTACCCGAGCGTCGGCGCGACCGAGCAGGTACTCCTGACCGCCGTGCGCGCGGAGGGCATCACCGAGCTCAAGGGCGCGGCGATCGAGCCCGAGATCATGGATCTCATCAACATCCTGCAGAAGATGGGCGCCATCATCACGGTCGACACCGACCGGGTGATCCGGATCGAGGGCGTCGAGCGCCTCGAGGGCTACAACCACCGCGCCCTGTTCGACCGGAACGAGGCGGCCAGCTGGGCGGCAGCGGCCCTGGCCACCGACGGCGACATCTTCGTCGGTGGCGCACGCCAGCCCGAGATGTTGACGTTCCTGAACGTGTTCCGCAAGGTCGGCGGGGCGTTTGACATCGAAGACGACGGCATCCGTTTTTACCACCCGGGCGGCGACCTCAAGCCCGTCATCATCGAGACGGATGTGCACCCCGGCTTCATGACGGATTGGCAGCAGCCGCTCGTGATCGCCTTGACCCACGCGCACGGCGTCTCGATCGTGCACGAGACCGTCTACGAGCAGCGCTTCGGCTTCGTGGACGCTCTCGTCGAGATGGGCGCCACCATCCAAATCCACCGGGAATGCCTCGGCGGGCACCCCTGCCGGTTCGGCCAGCGCAACTTCAACCATTCGGCCGTGATCACCGGGCCGACGAAACTGACCGGCGCCGACATCGAGGTTCCCGATTTGCGCGGCGGCTTCAGCCACCTGATCGCGGCGCTGACCGCGAAGGGAACCTCCACCGTCAGCAACGTCGGAATCATCAGCCGCGGCTACGAGAACTTCATCACCAAGCTTCAACTGTTGGGGGCTGACTTCGATCTCGAAGGATAATGGGGCTGTGCCAGCATCCGATCCAGCGTCCGTGTCCGATCCAACGCCCCAGACCCACATCTCCCGTGACGTCGTGAACCCCGGGCGGGAGCGTTCGGAGACCCGGCGGCCATCCGTGTTCTGGGTGCTGGCGATGATGATCCTTCCGGTGATCAATCTCGCCGTGCGGTACAAGGTCACCGACGCCGCGAAGTTCCCCCGTTCGGGGGCGTTCGTGATGGCGCCCAACCACTTCAGCGAGATCGACCCGCTTCTGATGGGGGTAATGAGCTGGAATATGGGGCGCGCGCCCCGGTTCATGGCGAAGGCATCCGTCTTCAAAATCCCGGTGATCGGGTGGCTGCTGCACAAGTCGGGACAGATCCCGGTGCAACGCGGCGGCAGCGTGCGCGGCAGCGAGCCCGTGAAGGCGGCCGAGCGACTGGTCGAACGTGGCCAGATGGTCGTCGTCTACCCGGAGGGGTCGCTGACCCGGGACCCCGCGCTGTGGCCGATGCGTGGCAAGACCGGCGCTGTGCGGATCGCTCTCGAGCAGGGTATCCCGATCGTGCCGGTGGCCCACTGGGGAGCGCAGGCGATCATGCCGCGCTACTCGAAGCGGCTGAACCTATTCCCGCGCAAGACCGTGCTGGTCAAGATCGGTGACCCGCTCGACCTGGCGCAGTTCCGGGGCCGCAACCTCGACCCGGCGACGCTCAATGAGGCCACCACGCTCGTCATGGCCGCCATCACCCAGTTGCTCGAAGATCTTCGGGGTGAGACGGCGCCGTCCAAGCGCTGGAACCCGACCGAGCACGATCAGAAAGAGACCGGCCGTTTTGAAGCCTAAGGTTCAGCCAGGCAAACGGGTGGCCGTTCTCGGTGCCGGCAGCTGGGGCACCACGTTCGCCAAGATCCTGGCCGACGGCGGGGCCGACGTCGTGCTGTGGGCCCGCCGTCCCGAGCTCGCCCGCGAGATCACCGAGGCCCGGCGCAACAGCGACTACCTGCCCGGCATCAACCTGCCGGAGGGCCTGCGGGCCACCGCGAGGCTCGACCTGGCCCTCGCCGGCGCCGAGCAGGTGTTCGTATCGGTGCCGAGCCAGTCGCTGCGCGAGAACCTGATCCTGGCCGAGCCGTTCCTGGCTCCCGGCGCCATCGTGGTGTCGTTGATGAAGGGCGTCGAGCGCGGGTCCGGCCTGCGCATGAGTCAGATCATCGCCGAGATCCTGCCGATCAACCCCGACCTGATCGCGGCGATCTCCGGACCCAACCTGGCCCTGGAAATCGCCAAGGAACAGCCGACGGCGGCCGTGGTCTCCTCGAACAGCCTCGAGACCGCGCAGGCCGTTGCCATGCTGGCCCGCAACCGCTACTTCCGCTCCTACGTCAACACGGATGTCATCGGCACCGAATTCGGCGGCGTGCTGAAGAACCTCATCGCCGTGGCCATCGGCATCGTCGACGGCGTCGGCTACGGGGAGAACACGAAGGCGTCGATCATCACCCGCGGTCTCGTGGAGATGACCGATTTCGCGGTGGCCTACGGCGCGCATCCGGAAACGCTGGCTGGCCTGGCCGGCCTGGGCGACCTGATCGCGACCTGCCAGTCGCCGCTGTCGCGCAACAACACCGCCGGCCGGCTCCTCGGCCAGGGCTACGGCATCAACGACGTCGTCAAGCAGATGCAGCAGACCACCGAGGGTCTTGCGTCCGTCGGCCCCATTCTCGATCTCGCCCGCGCCAAGGGGGTGGACATGCCCATCGTTGAGCAGGTCCGCCAGGTGCTGGCCGGTACTCTGAAACCGCGGGATCTCGCCCCGCACCTGACCACGGACTCAGCGGAGCCGCAGGGCGAAAGGACGATTGATGACGAACAAGCTCACGGTGGCGCTGCTCTTTGGGGGTCGGTCAAGCGAACATTCGATCAGTTGCGCCACAGCGGGCGGCGTCCTGGCGGCGATTGACCGCGATCGCTACCACGTCATTCCGGTCGGCATCACCCGTGACGGAGCCTTCGTGCTCGAAGCGGATGACCCGGCCCGGTTCACATTGGACGCGGACGAACTGCCGGAGGTCTTCGACAACGGCACCCGCATCCGGTGGCCGGAGAGCAGCCTCAGCCGCCAGCTGACCGTCAGTGACGGCGCCGGCTATCGTTCGCTCGGTAACGTCGACCTGGTCTTCCCGATCCTGCACGGCCCGTTCGGCGAGGACGGCACCGTGCAGGGGCTACTCGAACTCGTCGGGCTGCCCTACGTGGGCTCAGGCGTGCTCGCGTCGGCGCTCGGAATGGACAAGCACTTCACCAAGACCGTCTTCCAGCAGGCTGCCCTCCCGGTCGCCCCTTGGCGTACCATCACCGCCGGCGATTGGGCCGAGGCTCCCGGGATGGCGTTCGCGGCGGCCGAGGAGCTCGGGCTGCCCGTGTTCGTGAAGCCGGCTCGTGCAGGGTCGAGCGTGGGCGTGAGTCGGGTGTCGACCCTGGACCAGCTCGCCGAGGCGATGCGGGTTGCTCTGCTCGAGGACAGCAAGGTTCTGATCGAGGCCGGGCTGCGCGGACGCGAACTCGAGATCGCGGTGCTGCAGGGGCGTCCTGGGGAGCCGACGCGGGCATCCGTCGCCGGCGAGGTGCGGGTCACCGGGCGGGACTTCTACGACTTTGCCGCCAAGTACCTCGGTGCGTCCGGCATCGACCTGGTCTGCCCGGCCGACCTCACCTCCGAGGAACTCGCCCAGATGCAGGCCCTGGCCATCCGCGCGTTCGACGCGATCGACGGCGCCGGCCTGGCGCGGGTGGACTTCTTCCTCACCGATGACGGCTGGGTGATCAACGAGATCAACACCATGCCCGGGTTCACCCCCATCTCGATGTTCCCGAGCTGCTGGCTGGCCAGTGGCTTCACCTACCCGCAGTTGATTGATGAGCTGATCGAGGTGGCGATCGCCCACCGCGCCGCGCCGGCCGCGCTGCACCTGGCGGTCTAGCCGCCCAGCCGCGCGCCCGGCGCGGCGATCAGACCTTCTGCACCGTGATGGTCCAGTGGGCGTCCCCGACGCGATCGAAGTGGGTGACCGGGTAGCCGCTCTCCGCCGCCCAGCGTGGCAGGGCGTCCGTCGCTTGCGTGCAGTCGAAGTTGATGGTGAGCTCGTCGCCGAGGTCGAGCTTCTCGATTGCGGCTCCGGCCTCCACGAGCGGGAACGGGCAGACCTGACCGTCGGTCTCAAGTACGTACTGTGCCATGTCGGGCTTCTTTCTCCTGGTTGGCTGCGGGGTTGCTACTGGTTGGCCGGAACGCGAGCGGGGGAGACCCCTACCCGCGCGGACCCGGTGATGAAGAGGCGCGTCGCGGCGCCGGTGCCGATGATCATGAACACCAGCGCCACCCAGCCCTGGAGGCCGAAGGTGGCGGTGTCGACCATGCCGTTGCCGATGGTGCAGCCGCCGGCCAGGCTGGCTCCGACGCCCATCAGCACCCCGCCGAGGATGCTGCGGATGGTGGTGGTGACATCGGGCAGCCGCACCCGGAACTCGCCGCTGCCCTTGGCTGCGATGAACGAGCCGAGCAGGATGCCGATCACCAGGTACACTCCCCAGTCGATCAACTGGGGATCGCCGCGCACGAGGTAGTTGACGATGTTCGAGGACGGCCCGGTGATACCGAGCCCGGACTCGCGCCCGGTTGCCCAGCTGAGCGGCCAGGCGAGGATGGCGAGCGGCGCGATGATCAGGGCGGTGGTGAACGCGCCCCATTTCTTCTCGAACAGGAGATGCCGGATGCCGCTCGTGCGGGCCGGGAGCGACGCGACCGGCAGGGACGACCGCAGCCGCAGGTGGTGCCGGGCGAGCAGGCCGACGCCGGTAACGAGCACCGCGACCAGCACCCACGGTGAGATGCCGAGGACGCCGTGGATGGTGGAAGCCTCCACGGTGATACCGCGCAGCGCCGCGACCGGAGCGGACAGCGCGCCCGTCTTCGAGATGGCGGAGAAGAGGGCGTAGAAGATCAGGGCGAACCAGCTGCCCACCAGACCCTCGCCGGCGCGATAGTAGGTGCCCGTGGCGCATCCGCCGGCCAGCACGATGGCGAACCCGAAGATGAACGCACCGATGATCGTGGCCAGCCAGGCGAAGGGCTGGGGGTCGAGGGTGATCACACCGGCAGCGTCGAGGGCGAAGACTCCCACACTCTGCACCGCGATGACGATCAGAAAGGCCGTCAGCCAGCGGGTGCTGCCCGTGAGCCACAGGTCCCGGAAAGCGCCGGTGACGCAGAACCTGCCCCGCTGCATGGTGAAGCCCAGGGCGACGCCCAGGCCGAGTCCGGTGAGAAGCATGTCGTGTCCCCGTCCATCAGAGGCCGCACGCCGTGTGACGGCGACTCCCCAGCGACGTTACGGGCCGGCCGGCGGCGCTGCTCCCAGACGTCGCGGCATAACGAAATGAGACGTAACACTTGACAACTCCGTACCCGCACTCGTCCGTGCGGCCGCAACCCCCGAAAGCTGTCGACTCGGGGCAGCAGGACGGCGGGGCGGCAGGGTGGCGGGCTATGGAGCGGGCGCCACCGTCTCGCCGTCGGTCGGCAGCAGCAGGTCCGCGGCGCCGAGGCACTGGCCCGTCGCGGGGATGTTCCCCACGGCCTGCGCCAGGTCTACGAGCACCGTGGACCCGCTGACCTTGTCCGAGTCGATGACCAGTTCGGTTGCCGGGTCACGGCCGTAGGTGGTGTAGCGGTAGAGCGGGGCATCCGAGTCGTCTTCGATCCAGTCGATGCCGTTGACCGTGAGGCAGGGGAGCGTCGTCGGTGGGGGCACGGCAACGCCGCAGTGCAACAGGACCGCGCTCGGGGTGCCCCACGCGCCCGTGGCCTGGGCGTTCGTCTCACGTTCCGGAAGCGAGGCCACCGAGGTCGGAAGGCGAACGATGAGGTCGGCGCAGGTGGGATTGACGGCATCCGCGGCCGGTTCCAGCGGCACGACCACCGTGCAGCCGGTGAGGAGCACGGTACCGGCGACGAGCGTGAGCGCGAGGCCGGTGTGGAGGAAACGGATGCGGGGAGTCATTGCATTCAGGCTACCGTTTGAAGCATGACGAATTCTGCGGGCGCGATGATCCCCATGAGTGCGACGCTGGCCGACCTGAGCGAAGGGGAGGTTCTCGCCCGGATCTTCCCGCGACTGCCGGGCTCCGCGGCCCAGCTCCTCGGCCCCGGCGACGACGCCGCCGTGATGCGGGCCCCGGACGGGCGCTACGTCGTCACCACGGACATGATGATCCAGGGTCCGGATTTCCGGCTCGCCTGGTCGTCCCCGCACGACCTCGGCTGGAAGGCCGCCGCGACGAACCTGTCCGACGTCGCCGCCATGGGGGCCCGTCCCACCGCACTGGTGGTGGCGATCGCCGCCCCGCCGTCGACGCCGATCTCGGTGATCGAGGGCATCGCCGACGGGGTGCGCGACTGCTGCGAGGCGCTGGCCCCCGGCTGCGGCGTCGTCGGCGGCGACCTGTCCGCGTCCGACGCCCTCACGCTCGCTGTGACAGCCTTCGGCGACCTCGAGGGACGCGAGCCCGTGCTGCGCTCCGGGGCGCGGCCAGGCGACGTCGTGGTCCTGGCCGGGCGCCTCGGTGAGGCCGCCCGAGGCCTGGACCTGCTCTTCCGCCTCGCCGTGGACGAAAACGGTGTTCCGGATGCTGCGCTGGCGGACGCACTGCGGGCGCAGCATCCTGAGGCGGTCGCCGCGCAGCTCGCACCGGTGCCGCCCATCGACCGAGGTCCGGCCGCCGCCGGCGCCGGCGCGACCGCGATGCTGGACGTGTCCGACGGACTCGCCATCGACGCCGGGCGCCTCGCCCGGGCCAGCGGCGTGGGCATCGACTTCGCCCGGTCGGCCCTCGGCGAGAATGTCGAGCGTTCCCTCGGCGGCGGCGAGGACCACGGCCTGCTGGCCACTTTCCCGCCGGGCGCCGTGCTGCCGGCCGGCTTCCGCGCCGTCGGCGTGGTGACGGATGCCGCAGGCTCGGTCCTGGTGGATGGCCGCCCCCACGACCAGGCCGGTTGGGACCCCTACCGCGGCTGGGACGGCGCCGTCGCCTGAGACCGCCTCAGGCCGCCGGCAGCACGGGGGAGGCGTACCAGACGGTCGTGTCGCCGTAGTCCTTGCGCCGGTCGGATGCGAGGCCCGCCCCCCAGACCGGTTCGGGGGAGCGCGAACTGCGCTCCACGATGACGAGTGCGCCCGGGTCGAGCAGCGGCGCCAGGGCGGCAAGGTTGTGGCCGAGCTCGGTCTCGGCCAGGTCGTAGGGCGGGTCGATGAAGACCAGGTCGAACCCCTCGCCGGTGGCCGCGAGGAACGACTGCACGGCCTGGCTGCTCATCTTGATCCTCGGGGCGCCCCGCCCCGGTGCCGCCCGCAGCACGGTCTCGGTGTTCTTGCGGCACATCTGCGCGGCGCCAAAGTTGTTCTCGACCAGGGTCACGATGCGCGCTCCCCGGCTGGCCGCCTCCAGGCCGAGCCCGCCCGACCCGGCGTACAGATCGAGAACCCGAGCGCCACGGATGATGTCGCGCGCGTCGAGGGCGGAGAAGATCGCCTCCCGAACACGGTCGCTGGTGGGGCGGGTGCCGGTCTTGGGCACCGCCAGGGGCAGGGAACCGGCAAACCCGGCGACGATTCGCGTCATAACCTGTCGAGTTTATCGCCCGTCGGCGGCCGCGGTCGCGGTGCACTCGCGCCGACGCGGTGCCGCATGTCGCACGTGCCGCCTACGATCGAGACATGACCGATTCGGAGGCTGGGGAGACTCTCGCCCCAGTGACCCTCGACAGCAAGCTGGCCACCGTGGTCGGCGGCAAAACGGCCGTCGCCCTGGGCAAGGCCTTCGGTTCGCACACCGTGGGCGATCTGCTCAGCCACTACCCGCGCCGCTACGCCCGCCGCGGCGAGCTCTCGTCGATCAGCCTGCTGCCGCTCGACGAGAACGTGACCATTGTGGCGGAGATCCGCTCGGTCGAGGAACGCCCGATGAAAGCCCGCAAGGGGTCGATCGTCGAGGTGAAGATCTCCGACGGCCGCGGCATCCTCAGTCTCACCTGGTTCAACCAGTCCTGGCGGGCCAGGCAGCTCCAACCCGGCATGCGCGGAATGTTCGCGGGCAAGGTCACTGACTACCGGGGCCACCTGCAGCTCACGCATCCGACCTACAAGCTATTCGGCCCCGGCGCCGACGACGAACCCGAGATGCCCACGGATGCCGCGGCCGCCAAACTCTGGATCGAGCAGCCCGTCGCGATCTACCCGGCCACCAACACCGTGGCCAGCTGGCAGGTCGCGCAGTCCATCGCGATCCTGCTGGACAGCGTGGGCCCGGTGCCCGACCCGATCCCGCCGGGGCTGCGCGCCGAGCGCGGGCTGCTGCCGCAGGGCCGGGCCTTCGAGCTGATCCACCGCCCGGAAACCGATGCGGACTGGCGCCGTGCGAGGGACACCCTGCGGTTCACCGAGGCCTTCGTGCTGCAGAGCGCCCTGGTGCAGCAGCGGCTCGCCGCTCGGCAGCAGCACTCCGCCCCGCGCGTGGCGTCGTCCGGCGGCCTGCTCGAGCGCTTCGACGCCGGCCTGCCCTTCAGCCTCACCGCGGACCAGCAGGGCGTGGCCACGGAGATCTCCGCCGACCTTATCGAGACCCACCCGATGAACCGGCTGCTGCAGGGTGAGGTCGGATCCGGCAAGACCGTCGTGGCCCTGCGGGCCATGCTCACCGTCGCCGACACGGGCGGCCAATCGGCTTTCCTCGCTCCCACCGAGGTTCTGGCGGCCCAGCACCTGCGCACGATCGTGCGGTCGCTCGGCCCCGAGCTGGCGGGCACGCTGATGCCCACCCTGCTCACCGGGCAGCTGCCGGTGGCAGAGCGCCGCAAGGCGCTGCTCCGAGTGGTGTCCGGACAGGCCAAGATCGTGATCGGCACGCATGCGCTGCTCGGCGACAAGGTCACGTTCTTCGACCTCGGACTGGTCGTCGTCGACGAGCAGCACCGGTTCGGCGTGGACCAGCGCGAGGCGCTGCGGCTGAAGGGGGCCGTGCCGCCGCACGTGCTGGTGCTCACCGCCACCCCGATCCCGCGCACCGTGGCCATGACCGTGTTCGGCGACCTCGACGTGAGCACGATCGCGGAGCTTCCGGAGGGGCGGCAGGGCATCGAGACGTTCGTCGTGCCTGTGTTCGAGAAGCCCGGCTGGGTCACCCGGGTGTGGACCCGGCTGGCGGAGGAGCTCGCCCAGGGCCGCCAGGGTTTCGTGGTGTGCCCGGCCATCGCCCCGAAACAGCTCGAGGAGGGCGCGGAGGTCGATCCCGAGGCTGCAGCGCCGGCATCCGTCGAAATGGTGCTCGCCGAACTGCGTCGTAACCCGGCCCTGGCCTCTGCCCGCATCGAACCGCTGCACGGGCGCATGACCAGCGAAGAGAAAGACGTGGCCATGCGCGCGTTCGCGGCCGGTGAGATCGACGTGCTCGTGGCGACGACCGTCATCGAGGTCGGCGTCGACGTGCCCAACGCCTCCGCCATGGTGGTGCTGGACGCCGACCGGTTCGGCGTCTCGCAACTGCACCAGCTGCGCGGCCGGGTGGGCCGCGGCGGCGTGCCGGGGCTCTGTCTCCTGGTCACGAGTTCGGAGGCCGAAACCATCGCGCGCGAGCGAGTCGAGGCTGTCGCTGCCACCCTCGACGGGTTCGAGTTGGCCCAGGTCGACCTGGAGCTGCGCCGGGAGGGCGATGTGCTCGGCAGCAACCAGTCCGGGGGCCGCTCTTCGCTGCGCCTGCTGAGGGTGGCGACCGACGGCGACCTGATCGGGGAGGCCAGAGGCCATGCGCAGCGCCTGAGCGAGCACGACCCGCACCTCGAATCGGTCCCGGCGTTGCGGGAGGCGGTGCGGCGGCGCCTCGACGACGCGGAGCGGGCCTCGCTCACCAAGTCCTGACAGCAGGATCGGAGCGCGCTCAGGCACCGTTCACGCACTGGGGCTAGGGTGATCGCTATGCGCAGGATCGCCGTCGTCCCCGGTTCATTCGACCCCGTCACGCGGGGTCATCTCGACGTGATTGAACGGGCGTCCGGTCTCTTCGACGAACTGCACGTGCTCGTCGTGCACAACCCCGGCAAGACGGCTCTGTTGCCGATCAGCCAGCGGGTTTCCCTGCTGCAGCGGTCCATCCTGGACGCCGGGCTGCCGGGCAACATCGTGGTGGCCTCCTGGGGCATGGGGCTGCTCGTCGAATACTGCACGGAGGTTGGCGCAAGCGTGCTGATCAAGGGCATCCGCTCACAGGTGGACGTGGCCTACGAGACCCCGATGGCGATCGTGAACCGCAACCTCGCCGCCGTGGAAACGATCTTCCTGCTGCCGGACCCGGCCAACGCCCACGTGTCCAGTTCCCTGGTGCGCCAGGTCGCCGCGCTCGGCGGCGATATCACCCCGTATGTGCCGCCGGCCGTGGCGGCGTTCCTGCAGAAGACACGCGTGTGAATACGTCGCCCCTGCGCTCGGTTTCCGTTCCGGCGCTCGCCGGGAACGTGGGCGGCCCTGTCGCCGACACGGTCGACGAGACCCTGATGGACCTTCCGGCCGTCGAGGCTGCGGCGCGTGCGATCATCCGCAATGTGGAAACCGTCATCGACGGCAAGCACACGGCCGTCACGACGGCTCTCACGGTGCTTCTGGCCCAGGGGCACCTTCTGATCGAGGACGTTCCCGGCGTCGGCAAGACCATGCTGGCCAAGGCGCTGGCCAAGTCCGTGCACTGCACGGTCAGCCGCGTCCAGTTCACCCCCGACCTGCTGCCCTCCGACGTGACGGGCGTGTCGGTGTTCAACCAGGTGGACCGCCGATTCGAGTTCAAGCCTGGCGCCATCTTCGCGAACATCGTGATCGGGGACGAGATCAACCGGGCGAGCCCGAAGACCCAGTCCGCGCTGCTGGAATGCATGGAGGAACGCCAGGTCACCGTCGACGGCTCCACCTACCTGCTGCCGCTGCCCTTCACGGTCGTGGCCACCCAGAACCCGATCGAGATGGAGGGCACCTATGCGCTTCCCGAAGCCCAGCGGGACCGGTTCATGGCACGCATCTCGATGGGGTACCCCGACACCGAGTCCGAGCTGATGATGCTGGATGCCCGCGACACGTCGAGCCCGCTGGCCGGCATCGAGGCGGTCGTCTCCGGCGCCCAGCTGCGCGGAATGATGACGGCCGTACAGCGGGTGTTCGCCTCTCCCGCGGTGAAGGAGTACACGGTCAGCCTGGTGCGGGCCACCCGCGACGACCGCGACCTGCGCCTGGGCGCCAGCCCCCGTGCCACACTGCAGCTGATCCGGGCGGCCAAGGCCCAGGCGGCGCTTCACGGCCGGGACTATGTGCTGCCCGACGACATCGACTCTCTCGCCGTCGCCGTGCTCGGGCACCGCCTCGTGGCGAGCAGCCGGGTGCTCGGCCACCATCAGGACAGCGGCCCGGTGGTCGACGACATCGTTCGCCGGATCGTGGCGGCCACCCCCGTTCCCGTCGGTGCCACCGGGCATCCCTGACGCCATGCCGGCGAAGCAGCGGCGCGTCCGGTTTCCCCGGGTCACCCTTCGAGGCGGGATGTTCCTCGCCGCGGGAGCCGGCCTTCTGCTGCTCGCCCTGCTGACGAACCAGCGCGACCTTCTGTTCATCGCCGGTGTGCTCCTGGCCATCCCCGTCGCCGCCCTCGGGTACGTCTCGATCCATCCGGTGCGCCTGCGCGTCACCCGGATGCTGCGCCCACCGGTCGTGCCGGCCGGCGGCGAGGTCGTCGTGGGGCTCGGGGTGCGGAACCTTTCCCCCCGGCCCCTGGCGGGCCTGCATCTGCGGGACACCGTGCGGGGGCGGGACGCCGGCGACGCCGGACTGACCGTGCCGGCCGGAACGCCGCTGCCGGCCCTCGACCGCTACGAGGGCGGCCCGGACACCGGTGCAGACAGCGTGAGGTTCGAGTACCGGTTCAGCTTGCCCCGGCGGGGTCTCTACGCAACGGGCCCGGTGCTGATCGGGCGTTCGGATCCGTTCGGCCTTGCCTCGGGCGAGTGGGCCGTGGGGGAGCCGCACGACCTGGCGGTGACGCCCCGGGTGACCGCCCTGGCCGGCCGGGGCCTCACCGGCACCCTGAACGACGGCGACGTTCCGGAGCGGCTCCGGCACCTGAACCACAACGCAGACCCCTTGATCGCGCGCGAGTACCGGCCGGGCGACCCGCTGCGCCGCGTGAACTGGCCGGCCACGGCCCGTCTGGGCGCGATCATGGTGCGGCAGGAGGAAGAGCAGAGCAACCCCGGAGCCCGACTCGTGCTTGACACCGCGCTGCGCGGACGCCGCGGCCGCCCGACCGTCGTCGGTGCCGACACTGGTGCCGGTGCCGACAGCGGCACCGATCTCGGCGGGCCGCGCCTCGAGCAGGCGTTCGAGGTGGCTGTCGAGCTCGCGGCATCCGTGGGGGTGCACCTGCTGGCGGCCGGCTACCGGCTCGACCTCGTTGCGCTGGGACCGAGCCTGTCCACACCGAGCCTGTCCAGTCCCAGCTCGGGCTCGTCCGGCAGACTGGCGAGCCCGGGTCAGGCGAACGCCACCCCGGGGCGACCCGGCGGCCGCGGCGGCCTGCGCGGCGACCCTCCCACCGTCTTCCTGCCGCCGGGCGGAGTCGCGCTGCTGCTCGAAGGGCTGGCCGGGGTCAAGCCGGCGGACCCGCCCGACCCGGCGGAGACCGCCGAGGACGAAGCAGAACAGACGTACACGTTCGGCGGCCCCGCAGTGAAGCCCGGACCTCCGGCATCCGTCGAACCCGGTACGCCCGAGTCCGGGACCGCCGCGAAACTCAGCACGCTCGTGGTGCCCGGCGGGCTGCTGCCGACCTTCGCGGTGCTCGTCGCCGTCGACGACCGGGATCTGGCCGAGCTCGCCGACCTCGTGTCCCAGAGCCGCCCCGCGGTGGCCTTCGTGCTGCCCACGGTGCGAACGGATGCCGTGCGCCGGCTGCGCGAGGCCGGCTGGCGCTGCATCCCCGTGCACCAGACCCCGGACATCCCCCGTGCCTGGGAGGACTTTATCGGCGCGAGGAGGCCCCTGAATGACGCCGTCTGACCGGGTCGCTCCCGACCAGGCCGCTCCCGACCAGGGCACTCGCACCGCTTGGCGCGACCCCTCCGCCCGCGCGGCCCGACTCAAGCGGGCGGAGTGGCCCCTCGCGTTCGCACTCCTATTGCTATTGGTCGTGGCCGACGCCGGCCTCGGGCCGCTGCTCGAGGGCACGGGCTGGTGGTGGCTGATGACGTTCACGGCCGCCGGCGTCCTGCTCGGTTCCGCCGGGTTCCGCCGCGCCGGCCTGCCCGTCTTCCTCGGGTCGCTCGCTGGATTAGGGGTTCTTGTGGCGGTCCTGACGCTGCTCTTCGGCGCCGGAAGCGGCTGGCTCTGGCTGATCCCGACCGGGGAGACGATCGACCGGTTCCGCGATCTGGCGCTCTCCGGGGTGGTCTCCATCGAGCAGCAATCGACGCCGGCCGAGGCGACCGCCGGCATCCTGTTCCTGCTCAGCGCCGGCGCCGGCGTGATCGCGATCCTGATCGACACGCTCGCGGTCATCCTGCGCGTGCCCGCGCTCGCCGGACTGCCCGTGCTGGTGCCGCTGCTCGTGCCGGGGCTTGCCCTCGGCCACGAGGCCAACCTGGAGGCCCTCGTGCTCACGGCCGCCGCCTACCTCCTGCTCCTCCATGTCGAGATCCGGATGCGCCGAGCCGGCAGCCTGCCCGGCCCGCCGGTCGTAGCGGGGCCCGGCACGGTCGCGCCCGGGCGGCGCCACGTGCCCGGCTCTTCTCAGGGAGCGGTCGTCGTGGGCAGCGTCGCGATAGTGGCGGCAATCGTGGTCAGCGTCGCCACGCCCGTCTTGCCTGGGGGCAGCCTCACGCGCGCGCGCCCGGGCAGCAGCCTGCTGTTCGCCAACGGTGTCAGCCCCATGATCAACCTCGGTCAGGACCTGCGCCGGCCGGACGCCGAACCGGTGCTGCACTTCCGCACCACGGCGACTCGGCCGCCCTACCTTCGGCTGCTGACACTCGATGAATTCTCGGGCCGCAACTGGACCGCCGGGGAGGCGCCCAGGAGCCGCGCGAACGCCGTAGACGACATCGACCTGGCGCCAGGGTTCTCACCCGATATCAAGACGAGCGAGACGATCACGACCATCGGCATCGACAACCTGGCCGCCCGGTGGCTGCCTATCCCGGCGCCGCCCCGCTCGGTGACCGGCCTGCTCGGCGCCTGGTACTGGAACGAGGCGACCGGGTCCATCACGAGCCCCGGCGACACGACCCGCGGCCAGGAGTACACCGTCACCGCGCTCACGTTGGAGCCGACGGCGGAGCAGTTGCGGGAAGCCGAGGGTGCGTATCCGGCGGAGATCCGGCGCAGCCTGAGGCTGCCAGCCGAGACTCCGGCCCTGATCGGCGACACCGCGCGTGAGGTCACCGCCGGCACCACGAGCGCGTACGAGGCCGCGCGGGCCCTGCAGGACTACCTGCGCGGCAGCGACTTCGCTTACGACACCGAGGCTCCCGTCGAGGCCGGCTATGACGGTGGCGGCATTGACGTCGTCAGCACCTTCCTCGAGGTGAAGACCGGGTACTGCGTGCACTTCTCCTCGGCGATGGCGGCTATGGCCCGCTCGATCGGCATCCCGTCCCGGATCGCGATCGGCTACCAGCCCGGGTCGCTGTCCGCGTCGGGTTCCGTCGCCGGGGTCGGCCGGTACAGCGTCGACACCCACGACCTTCACGCGTGGACGGAGATCTACTTCGAGGGCGTCGGCTGGGTGCCCTTCGAGCCCACGCCCGGCCGCGGCGCCGTGCCTGCGTACACGCAGGACAATGCCGTCACCGTGCCGCTGACTGATTCCGGCCAGGCCGGCCCGTCGGACGCGCCGCGCCCCGAGGACCTCGGCGGCCAGAACGCCGCTGACGCCCAGGCCGACGCTTCTTCGCCCGCGGACTCGCGCGGCGGCATCATCCGTCTCGGCCTGCTCGTCCTCGGGACGTTCGCGCTGCTCCTTCTGCCGGCCCTCATCCGGGTGACCCGGCGGATGCTGCGGCGCCGGGGCCTCCTGTCGGGGCAGAGCGGGGCCGTGGAGGCGTGGCGTGAGGTCAGCGACACGGCGGTGGACCATGGCGTCTTCGTGCGGGAGACCGAGACGCCGCGCGAGCTCGCCGCGCGGCTCCGGGTTCTCATCGGCTCGGTAGGCGGTACCGAGAGCGTTACGGAGGGCGCCGATCCGGGCGGGGGAGCCGCGGCCGAGGCCCTCGACCGGCTCCTCGTGGGAGCGGAGCGCAGCCACTACGGGCGACCGGGTGACGACGCGCAGTCCGCGCGGGCGGCGGAACGCGTGGCCGACCTCGACGTGGTGCTCCGCGGCATCCATTCGGTGTCGGGCCGGCGCCTGCGGGTGCGGGCGACGCTGCTGCCGGCATCGCTCTGGCGCCCCGGCGAGCGACGAATCGGACGCCCAGCCGTGAACGCGTAGAATCTTCCCTCGTGAGTAGATTCAAGAAGACCCCGTACAAGGTCGATGTGCGCGACCTGATCAACCGCCCGGGCACCATGCACCAACGACACCTCGAAATCGTCGTGCCGGGAGACCTCGGCGAGAGCCTGGTCGCCGTGAAGGCCGGCTCTACCGTGATCGCGAACCTGCGCCTCGAAACCCTGCACGAGGGCATCCTCGTGTCGGCCCAGGTGTCCGGAATCGCCGCCGGAGAGTGCGGCAGATGCCTCATCGACGTCGAATTGCCGGTCCAAGTCGAGTTTCACGAGCTTTTCGCGTACTCTCTAGACGAAGCTTATGAAAGTGAAGTTCAAGATGACCACGTGGATCTTGAACCTCTGATCAGGGATGCGGTGGTGTTGTCACTGCCGTTCCAGCCGGTTTGCCGGCCGGATTGCCCAGGTCTCGACCCCGAGACCGGTGAACGGCTTGCCGAGGCCCCTGAGTTCCTACCCGAAGAAAAGCGCGATCCCCGGTGGGCCGCGCTCATGGAATTCCAAGCTTCCGAAAGCAGCGGCACGGATGAAGACATCCAGGCTGAAACGGATAGAGAAGAGAAGTAGTCATGGCAGTCCCGAAGCGCAAGCAATCACGCTCCAACACCCGTTCACGTCGTTCCTGCTGGAAGGCCGAAGCGCCCACCCTGGTCAAGACCATGGAAAACGGCAAAGTTGTCTACAGCCTGCCGCACCGCGCCAAGGTCGTCACCGACGCAGCCGGCACGGCGCTGTTCATGGAATACAAGGGCCGCAAGGTCGCCGACGTTTAGTCTCGTCGTGCTCGAACGCCTGATGCCGCGCCGACGGATGCCGGGAGTCCCGATTCAGGGTCCCGTTCCGTTGAGTCGCGGCATCAGTGTTTTCGGTCGGCATCTGCCCGGCGCGCACTCGCTGAGCCGGCACTCGTGAGCGTCGATCCCGGGGTTTCGTCCTTGCTGGCGACTCTCGGCGTGCAGATCGACCCGGCCTTGCTTGAGCTCTCTCTCACCCACCGCTCGTACGCGTACGAGCACGGCGGCATACCCAATAATGAGCGCCTCGAATTTCTCGGCGACTCGATTCTGGGGCAGGCCGTGACGGTCATGCTCTATCGGGAGTACACGCAGCTCGACGAGGGTGACCTTGCCAAGCGCCGGGCCAGCCTGGTGTCGAGCGTTGCCCTGGCGGGCATCGCGCGCGGCATCGGCTTGGGTGCGTACGTGCGCCTCGGCCGCGGCGAGATCCTCACCAATGGGCGTGACAAGTCGTCGATCCTTGCCGACACCGTCGAGGCGCTCATCGGAGCGGTCTACCTCGACTCCGGCGGAGAGACGGCGACGGCGCTCGTGCTGCGCCTGATCGAGCCGCTCCTCCGTGACCCAGGGCACTTCGGAGTGTCCATGGACCCCAAGACGAGCCTGCAGGAAGCCGCGGCTCGCCTGGGCACCGGGGTTCCCGTGTATTCCATCGCGGAAAGCGGACCCGATCACTCCAAGATCTTCATCGCCACCGTCACCGTGGGTGAGGTCAGTGCGGTCGGCGAGGGCACGAGCAAGAAGCACGCCGAGATGGCCGCCGCACTCGACGCCTGGACGCGCCTCAGCGCTCCCTGAGCTGCTGTCAGGCCGTGACGCTGAAAGGCTCGCATGCCCGAACTTCCTGAAGTGGAGGTCGTTCGCGCCGGCCTGGCGCCGGCCGTAACCGGCGCCGTGATCGTCGGTGTCGAGGTCTTCGAGCCACGATCCCTGCGTCGCCATGACTCCGCGAGCGGGCATTTCGCCGACCTGTTGCAGAGCCGGGGCGTGCTCGCCGCCGTCCGCCGGGGTAAGTTCCTCTGGCTGCCGCTGGATTCCGGGCGCGCCCTGGTCGTGCACCTCGGAATGAGTGGTCAGGTGCTGCTGCGCAGCCCCGGATCGGATACGGACCGGCACCTGCGCATCCGTTTGCAGATCGAGCACCCGGAACACGGCGAGCTGTGGGTCAACTTCGTCGACCAGCGCATCTTCGGCAGTATGGCCGTGGACTCGATGCAGCCCACCCGCGACGGGCTGACGGCCGGGTACTCCGGGCTCGCAGGCGGCGCGACCGGGGCGGACGGACTAGCCGGTTCGGGCCTGGGCTGGTCGGGGCTGATCCCGTCGCAGGTGGCGCACATCGCGCGCGACCCGCTGGATCCGGGCTTCTCGGCGCCGCTCTTCCTGGCTGCCCTGGCCCGCAAGAAGACCGGGATCAAGCGCGCCCTGCTCGACCAGACCCTGATCAGCGGCATCGGGAACATCTACGCCGACGAGGCCCTTTTTGAGGCCCGGGTGCACTACGAGCAGCCGGCAGACTCCCTGTCGCCCGCGAAGGGGCGGGCGCTGCTCGGCGCGGTCCGCAGCATCCTGAACCGGGCCCTGGCCGAGGGCGGCACCAGTTTCGATGCGCAATACGTGAACGTGAATGGTCAGTCCGGATATTTTTCGCACCGCCTCAACACGTACGGCCGGCAGGGTCTACCGTGCCCCCGCTGCGGCACACTGCTCGTGCGGCAGCAGTTCATGAACCGCAGTTCACACCTCTGCCCGCGATGCCAACGGCTGCGCTGAGGCTCGCTGCCCGCGAGAAGCCTGACTGTTGAACAAAAATACGAAACTCTTTTGAATATCAAGTGAATAACTCTCAACTTCAATCACCATCTTTGCTAACCGCGGACCATGACAACCGCCGCAGATGACCTCAGAGCGGCAACGGATGCCGACGCCCGCCTGGACTCCTCCTGCGCCGACTAGGAGCACCTCGCCGACGCCGAGGTGCTGGCCGGTCAGAAGCAGATCGCGGCCGCCCGCCGCCTCCTCGACACGCGATCCGCGTGGATGGCGGCGACCATCGCCCGGCGGTCCCGGTTCGAACTCGGCCATTCAGGTCTGGCCGCGCAGCAGGGATTCCTCTCGCCCGAGGCGCTGATCCAAAAGGTGACGGGCTCGACCAAGACCGACGCGTTCAAACTGGTCTCGGTCGGCACGATGATGGCCGGTGCCGAGGCGGCGCAGGCGCGCGTCGAGGCGGCCGTGGAGTCGCCGGACGCTGATGCCGCCGAGGTCGCGGAGTTCGTTGCGAAGGTGCCCTGGCAAGCGCCGATCGCCCGCGCGGTCACCAGTGGCGCTCTCTCCGTCGACGCGGCCGAGTCGATCCGTTTTGGTCTCGGCCAGATCGCCGCGACGGTCACCGCCGACAAGCTCACCGAAGCCCTGACCCCTGCTTCTCGTCGAGGCGTCGACGCTGAACACGGACCAGGTCTTCAGACTGGCGCGGCGCATGCGCGACCGCCTCGACGAGGCCGGCATTGCCGCCTGGGAGAAGCAGGCCCACGACGACCGGTTCCTGAAGGTCTACCGGCTCGGCAACGGCAAGGTGCGTCTGAATGGCCTCTTCGCGACCGAAGACGGCGAGTTCGTGCTCTCCGTCTTCGACTCGATCACCAGCCCTCGCCGCGGCGGGGTGCGCTTCGTCGACAAGGCGAAAGCCGCGTGGGCCACACGCATGCAGGACGACCCCCGCACCACGGACCAGATCGCCGCCGATGCCCTCGTGCAGCTGCTGACGATCGCCGGCGAGGCCGATCAGGGCCGGGTGTTCGGCGGTCGCCGCCCTTCGCCTCAGCTACGTGTGCCGGCTTTGCCCTCTTTGCTGGCTTTGCGGTCTTTTGTTTTTTGGCTTTGGCTTTGGCTTTGGGCTTTTGGTTGTCGGGTCTTGGGATCTGGGTCTTTGGCTCTGGGACTCAGGGTTCGGAAATTCAGGGCTCGGCAGGCTCGAGGGCCGGAGGGCCGGGTTAGAGGGCGTCGCGGCGCCAGGCTCCCTCGTAACCAAGCGGCACGAAGCCGATGGCCTCGTTGACCGTGAGCATGTGCCGGCTCTCCTCAGCGTTATAGGTCATCACCGACGGATGCCCGGGGCGCTTCGCCGCGAGCAGCTCGAGGTTCGCCATCTTCAGCAGCATCCCCAACCGGCGGCCGCGGTGCTCGCGCAGCACCAGAGTGTCCTCCTGGCTGACCGAGCGGCGGGACTCCGCCGGCACCTCCAGCTCGGTGAATCCCACGAGGTGGCCGCTCGGGCCATGCAGCACCGCCGAGGTCAACGCCGTGCGCCTGCCGGCGGCAGCCTTCTGCTCCTCCTGCATGACGCGCTCGGGCGTCTAGAGCTGCTCCGGTTCGGCAAGGCCGGCGCTCGGGGCATCCGTGCTCATGCGCGTGTAGAGCACCGCCAGATCGGGCAAGCATTCCGGCGGGGTGCGATCGACCCACTGCAGCACTGCATAGTCCGGACCCGCGTGCGCGGCGGCGGCGTCGCGCAGTCGACGTAGCTGCGTGGGATCCACCGGCAGGGTATGCCGGCTGGCGCGCACGACCTGCTCGAGGAGGTAGCCGCGGCCCTGAAGGAACCGAACCTCGGGGTTGCCGAGCGGAACCGAACCGAACCCGGTGGGGGAGTGAAGGCGCCCACCCGGCGCTGTCGGTGATGGTGCGTAGACGATCTGAACGCTGCGGTCCTCGGAGTGCGCGATCGCCCCGAGCCGGGCAGTGAGGGCTGAGCCGATGCCTCGCGGTCGGTACTCGGGAAGCGCTTCCACGGCCAACCACGCGTGCTCGGCGGAACCCTCCGGAAGGGTCTCGTAGTGACCGCGCCCGACAAGGCGTCCCTTGGACCGGGCCACGGGGAGGCGCTTGGGCTCCCACGCCTGCTTGAGCCAGTCCGGCAGGAGCTCTTCGGCGGTCAGCTCCAGGTCGGTGGTGCCATACGCCTCCGCCTCGACCGTGTTGCGCACCCCGTTTGCCGCCTCGAAATCGGCCCAGCCGGGAGCCTGCGGCGCGGCGGGGATGGCGAGTTCGTCGATCTCGAAGGTGAAGGTCCCCATGATCGGCCAGCGTAGCGCCGCCCCTGCCGCCCCTGCCGCCCCTGCCGCCCGGGTTCGGCCCCAGCTCCGAATCAATTCGACGGAGATTTTGCTCAAACCCGGCCCGAGACATCCGTTTCCGCTCCAAATCGGCAAAATCTCGGCTCTCCTGTCGTAACCGTGGGTTAATCCCGGCCGGGGAGCACTGGTTTGTGGCCGCCGAGGCTGAGCATGGCGAGGGCGATGAGGGCGTCGGGTGATTTGAAGCCGAAGGCGATGCGGGTAATGAGCCGGATCTTGGTATTCATGGATTCGATGCGGCCGTTGGAGAGGCCGTGCTCGATCGATGCAAGGATCGCGGCCCGGTGCTTGACGATGGAGCGTTGGAGTTTCACGAATGACGGTATTCGGCTGCGGCGTG
>NZ_SOGO01000018.1:0-68895 GCF_004403415.1 Cryobacterium sandaracinum | reverse complement strand
GTGCGGTGTCGGCGGCGCCCGCGGCGGCGCCCGCGGCGGCGCCCGCGGTGGGGGCCGACAGCCTGGCCAGGGCAGTGAGCTCCACCTGCCCGAGCGCGACCGCATCGAACCCGGCCCGGGAGACGTCCGCGACGCTCTCGATGTCCACCCCGACCGGGCCGAGGAAGGTCAGGGCGAACGCGACGCACCCGACGGCGCGACTGAGGCTGACGTGCAGCGGGCTGGTCCCCGTCCCGGCCCCGGACGACACCGCCACCAGCGGCCGGCCGTGGTCCCGGCCGCCGCAGTGCGGACAGTCTCGCTCGATGCGCACGAGGCGCGAATCAACGCCGAGCGCCCAGGCAGCCGCGGCCGCCAGGAACCGCCGGTCGTCGGCATCCGTGGACCCGCGGGGAGCGACGACGATGAAGACGTCGCCGGCTCGCTCAGGGTTCACGACCCCCAACCTACCTTCCCCGCCGGTGCCCGGTCAGTGCGCGAGCCCGCTCAGCGGGCGGCCCGTCCGGTGCGACACTGGTAGCTGTTAGCTAAGGAGAGCGCGCGTGGCACTGATCGACAACGCTGTATATGTGAAGGGCCGCCGGGCCGCGAACCCGACGACGCTCGACGAGACCTATGAGGTGATGAAGGCCCACCAGGGCTTCGCCTGGATCGGGATGTACCGGCCCTCACCCGACGAGGTGCGCTCGGTCGCGGCCGAATTCAGCCTGCACCACCTCTCGGTCGAAGACGCGCTGAAGGGCCACCAGCGGGCGAAGCTGGAACGCTTCGACGACATCCTCTTCGTCGTGCTGCGTCCGGCCCGCTATCTCGACCAGGAAGAACGCGTCGAGTTCGGCGAGCTGCACGTTTTCGTGGGCCCGGACTTCGTGGCCACCATTCGCCACGCCGAGTCGCCCGACCTCGCGCAGGTGCGCGAGCGCATGGAAAAGACGCCGGAGCTGCTGGCCCTCGGGCCGGAGGCCGTGCTCTACGCCATCCTCGACCAGATCGTCGACGAGTATGGGCCGGTCGTCGCCGGGTTGGAGAACGACATCGACGAGATCGAGGACCAGCTCTTCGACGGCGATCAGGCCGTCGCCCGGCGCATCTACGACCTCTCCCGGGAGGTCATCGAGTTCCAGCGTGCGACGCAGCCGCTCGTGGGCATGCTGGAGTCGTTGCAGAAGGGCTTCACCACCTACAACGTCCCCGCGGAGCTCAGCCACCACCTGCGTGACGTGCTCGACCACACCCTTCGGGTTGTCGAGCGCGGCGACGCGTTCCGCCAACTCCTCGACAATGCCCTCACTGTGCACAGCACCCTTGTGACCCAGCGCCAGAACGAGGAGACCCGGCGGTTGTCCGAGACCAGCCTCGTCCAGAGCGAAGAGGTCAAGAAGATCTCGAGCTGGGCGGCCATCCTCTTCGCGCCCACGCTCGTGGGCACCATCTACGGCATGAACTTCACCCACATGCCCGAGCTCACCTGGGTGTTCGGCTACCCGTTCGCACTCGCCCTCATGCTCGCGATGGGCGTCGGCCTCTACGGCGTCTTCAAGAAGAACGGATGGCTGTAGCCGGCGCCGGCTGGGCAGCACGCCAGGCATCGACCTCGGCAGTCAGGGCCGCCTTCTCCCCGTTCGTCAGGAACGACGCCTCGATCCCGTTCCGGGCGAGCAGGGCCAGCCGGTCCGGTCCCAGGCCGAACTCCGCATCGACCGCGGCCAGGTTGTCGTCGATGTAGCCGCCGAAGTAGGCCGGGTCGTCGGAGTTGATGCAGGCGAGCAGCCCGCGGTCGAGCATCCGCACGATGGGGTGGTCGGCGAGGGTGTCGATCACGCGCAGTCGCACATTCGAGAACGGGCAGACCGTGAGCGGGATGCGGTCCCGCACAAGCCGGTCAAGCAGCACCTCGTCTTCCAGGCTGCGGATGCCGTGGTCGACGCGTTCCACCCCGAGCAGGTCGAGGGCCTGCCAGACGTAGTCGGGCGGTCCTTCCTCGCCCGCATGCGCCACCAGGCGCAAACCGTTCTCGCGGGCCAGAGCGAAGACCTCGGTGAAGAGCTCCGGGGGATAGCC
The DNA here is from genome assembly GCF_004403415.1 of Cryobacterium sandaracinum. Classification (NCBI taxonomy): domain Bacteria; kingdom Bacillati; phylum Actinomycetota; class Actinomycetes; order Micrococcales; family Microbacteriaceae; genus Cryobacterium; species Cryobacterium sandaracinum. The sequence goes on along the minus strand of NZ_SOGO01000018.1, from coordinate 66,834 downwards.
GACCTCGGCCGAGTCCAGCCCGATGCCATCGATCGGCACCCCACCGGCGAGAATCTCTCGCAGGATCTGCAGGGCCTCGGCGGGTGGACGGTCCCGGAGGAACGTCACGATCAGCTTCGTGCTGATGCTCCACTCGTCGACCGACCGGTCCAGGGCGTCGCGCACCCCCGCCAGGGCGGTGACCAGCGGGACGCCCCGGCTCGTGTGCGCCTGCGGGTCGAAGAAGAGCTCCGCGTGCCGCACCCCGGCCGTGCGGGCGCGTGCCAGGTAGGCGCGGGTCAGGTCGGTGAAGTCGATCCGTTCGCGCAGCACGTCCAGGGCCCGGTAGTAGAGGTTCAGGAACGACTGCAGGTCGGCGAAGTCGTACTGGGCGCGCAGCTCCGCCAACGACGCCCACGGCAGAGTCACCGCGTTCCGCGCGGCCAGCTCGAAGAGCAGCTCCGGTTCGAGGGTTCCCTCGATGTGCAGGTGGAGTTCGACGAGGGGGAGTTTCATTGCACCATTCTCGCCGAGGCGAGCCGAATCGCTGACGGCCGCACGCGCATCCGGAAGCCCCGTTTTGAGACAATTCGGGGCTGAATCCGCGCAATTCCGGGCCGCCTGCCGCGGAATCGGAGGGATTTGGCTTATGGTGTCGAGTGTGTGGCGCCTCGATAAGAAACTAGATGACGACGGCATCCTGACGGAGATTCAGGATGCTCCGCCCACCGACCCGCACGATTCCGCGGCTCCGCACGCGGTCAGCTTGGGCGATCCGTCCCTCACCGTGGGCAATGTGGCCGACCCGGTCTGGCAGCGCTGGCGCGACGAACTCGCCGAAGTGGGCGGGCGTTCCCCGCTGCTGCACTTCAGCGACGGACCCCGCACGCGGATCGAATTGAGCGCCACCCATCCGGGCGGTCTGCCCCAGTTCATCACCGGCAAGACGGCTCTGCTCTCCAACCTGATCCGCGACGAGCTGGCCCTGCGCAACGCGCGGCTGGCGGCCGGCGAGATCACCCAGAAGGGCATCGAACTGCGCTCCATGCGCGGCATCGAATCGGTGCACCTGGCCATCGGCCTCGCCGAGTGGCGCCACAACGATGTGGACTACAGCGCTCCCGTGCTGCTGCGCCCCCTCGCCATCCGCCGCTACGGCCGCGATTTCGAACTCAAGCTCAAGGGCCAGCCGTTCCTCAACCCGGAACTGGCCCGCGCGCTGAAGGACCAGTTCGAGATCGTTCTGGATGCGGATGCGTTCGTGGCGTTGGCCGTCACCAACGGCGCCTTCAAACCGCAGCCCGTGATCGACCGGTTGCGCGGCCTCACCTCGCACCTGCCCTGGTTCAACGTGGTACCGCGCCTCGTGGCCTCCGTGTTCGCCGACGTCGGCCGTGCTCTCGCCGCCGATGCGGCCAACCTGGACCATCCGCTGCTCGACGCGATCGGTGGCAACACCAACGCCCGGCGCGCCATCGAGACCGCGTACAACCCGGTCGTCCCGCTCGGCCAGGATTCCCGGCCACCGGCCACCGACATCCTTCTGCTTGACGCGGACTCCGAGCAGGAGAACGTCGTCGCGCAGATCGCGGCCGGCAACTCGCTCGTCGTGAAAACCCTTCCCGGCACCGGCGGCACGCAGACGATTGTGAACGCGATCGGCTCGCTTATCGCTCAGCACAAGCGCGTGCTCGTCGTCAGCGCCCGCCGTTCCAGCCTCGACGGTATCGCGCACCGCTTGGTGCAGGTCGGGCTGCCCGGGGTCGCCGTGACCCCGCGCACCCTGCGCCGGGACCTGATCCAGGCGATCACCCGCAACGAGAAGGCCACCCAGCCCATGGTCGGCGACGTCGACGACGCGCTTGTGCGCCTGCGCAAGGTGCTACTCGACTACCGGTCGGCGCTCACCCGCCGCGACCCGGCGCTCGGGGTGTCCGTTCTCGACGCCCTCGGAGAGTTGGCACGCCTCGCGCAGCTGCCCTCACCTCCTTCGACCACGGCCAGGCTCGACCGGCGCGCGCTCGAACGCCTGGCGCAGGGTCGGCCGGCCGCCGCCGCCACCCTGATCAAGGCGGCTGCACTCGGTGAATTCCGCTACGGACCGGGCGACTCGCCCTGGTACGGAGCCTCCTTCTCCTCCACCGCGGACGCCTCGGCGGCGCACCAGTTGGCCAAACGGGTCAACCAGATCGAACTCCCACGCCTGCTCGAGCGTGCCGCCGGACTCGTCGGCCAGACCCGACTGCGACCGTTCGAGACCATCGCCGAGCTCGGCGTCTACCTGCGGCTGCTGCTCGACATCCGGGAGACGCTCGACAAGTTCCAGCCGGCCGTCTTCGACCGGTCCCTGACCGAACTGATCTCCGCGACCGCGTCCCGCCGGGAGTCGCCCGAGATGACCGGCGCGAACCGTCGCCGTCTGCGCAAGCTCGCTGTGGAATACCTGCGCCCCGGCGTGCACGTGAGCGACATGAACGAGAGCCTGCGCCGCATCCAGCAGCAGCGCACCCTGTGGCAGCGCTTCGTAGTCGCCGGCGTCACTCCCGAGGTGCCCGTGGGCATCTCGGATGTGCATGTGGCCTACCAGCGCGTCTCGGAAGACCTCGCGAGCCTCGACGTTCCGCTCGGAGCGGCCGGAACCACGCGTCAGCTGTCGAACCGCCCGGTGAAGGAGCTCATCTACACGATCTCCGGCCTGGCCGCCGAGAGCGAGGTACTGGCGAACCTACATGAGCGCACCGCGCTGCTCGCTACCCTGCGCGAACACAATCTCGACCCGCTGATGACCGACCTGGCCCAGCGCCACGTGTCCGAGAGAGACGTCGCCGACGAGCTCGAACTCGCCTGGTGGCAGTCCGTGCTCGAGACCATGCTCAGCGGCGACAAGGCCCTCCTGAACGCCAACACGCAGGTTCTCGACCGGCTCGAGGCCGACTTCCGCCTGGTCGACGAGGCGCACGCCTCGACCACCGGGCAGCTCCTCGCCTGGCTGCTCGCCGAGACCTGGAAGATCGGCGTCGTCGACTGGCCCGAGGAGGCCGACAACCTCAGGCGCCTGCTGCGCGCCGACCGGGCCACCCCCACCCGCCTGCACAAGGCCGCCCCGCACCTGGGTCGCGTGCTCGCCCCGGTCTGGCTGGCCTCGCCCTACGAGGTGGCGGCACTCGCCGACCAGATGAGCTTCGACACCGTCCTGCTCGTCGACGCCGGCGCCACCACTCTGGCCGAGAACGTCGGCGCCATCCGTCGCGGCCGGCAGATCGTCGCGTTCGGCGACCCGGTCACGCAGACACCGTCGTCGTTCGAGACCGGCATCACGGCCGCCGCCGACGACCGCGTCGAGCAAGAGACCAACGTCGACGCCCTGCACGCCGACTCGGCCCTGGCCCGTCTCGGCGAGCTGCTGCCGACCCTCACCCTGACCCGCAGCTACCGCGCTGGCGGCGAAGACCTCGCGGAACTCGTCAACCACCGCTTCTACGGCGGGCGCATCGACTCCCTGCCCTGGGCGGGCAGCTACCTCGGGCACGGCAGCCTCACCATCAACTACGTGGCCGGCGGGCACGGCATGCCCGACGCCGACTCCGGGGCCGTGGAAAGCGTCGACGCCGAGGTGGCCAAGGTCGTCGAACTCGTCATGGACCACGCCGTCAAGCGCCCGAAGGAATCACTCATGGTCATCACGGCCAGCGCGCGGCACTCCGTGCGTGTGCACCAGGCCGTGCTGTCCGCCTTCTCCAAGCGTACCGACCTCTCCGACTTCATCCTGAAAGACCGGGCCGAGCCATTCACTGTGCTCACCCTCGAGCAGGCCGTGGCGCAGAGCCGCGACCGGGTGATCTTCTCCATCGGCTACGGCCGCACCCCGCACGGCCGTCTCCTGACGAACTTCGGTTCGCTCGGTGAACCGGGCGGCGAGCGGCTGCTGGCCATCGGCATGACCCGGGCCCGCCGGGCCATGGATATCGTTTCCTGCTTCCGCCCCTCCGACATCGACGAGGATCGCCAGCGCCACGGCATCCTCGCGCTCTCCCAGGTGCTCAGCGAGACTGAGGCGCGCCGCAACGAGGCCCAAGTTCCCGACGCGAGCGAGGCGATGCTGGTCGACCTGGCCCGCCGCCTGGAACGCCTTGGCCTCACCGTGTCGCTCGGCCACCGCGGCAAGCTGGCCCTCGCCGGCTCGCACGCGGGCCGTGCCGTCGTCGTCGAAACGGATGCCGTCGTCGGCCGGTCGAGCTTGCGCGAGTCCCTGAGGCTCCGCCCCGAAGTGCTGCGCCGCCTCGGCTGGCACTACCTGCGGGTGCACAGCTTCGAACTCTTCAGCAACCCGGACGCGGTGGCCGCCCGCGTGGCGGCACTCGTCGGCCTGTCGGTGCCGCCGGCGGCTGCCGGATCCTCCGCGCATGGCTCGGCCGCGCCTGGTACGACGGGGCGTGGTTCGACGGCGACTGGTTCGACGGCGCCTGGTTCATCCGGTCCGGTGCGCCGACCTGGTGCCTGAGCGCGACGTACCCGAGCGGGATGGTCTCGACAAGCTCGACCACCGGGATAAGGTCGGCCACCGGGACGCATCCGTCGTTCCCCGGCAGTCCGTCGTCAAATCGGCCGGCACGTCCCGGCGTGCTCGGCTGACGCCCGCGCCCGACACCGACCCCGATCCGCACCCACCGGTTCTGCGCGAGGAGGGCGGCATCGTGCCCGCCGATCCCGCCGGACCGGGCACCCGCGGCGTCAACGACGAACGGCTCCGTCAGGACCGCCCGCCGCACTGGTAGCCGAAGGGACGGAGTCGGTGACTGCCGTGGATGAGTGAGGCCGCATCGTCGTGGGCGATGGGCCCGCCGAGCCCGCGTGTGTGTGTGTGTGTGTGTGTGGCTAACTCAGGACATCCGTCGGCCGCATTCACCAGCCGCCGCGGAGTAGTGCGGAACCGGCGCGGATGCCCGACCCGGCCGGAGGGATCTCCTGAGTTGGCCACAACGCCTGCCCGCTGTGCAGCAGCGCTTGTGCCGCTCGGTATCCACCACGCGCTCCGCCCGCGGCCCGAACGAATTCGACGGAGATTCTGCCCGTATCGTCCGGAAACAGGCCGAAATCCCGCTCAAACGTCAGAATCTCCGTCGAATTGGTTCGACCCCGGACACGGCCTTCCGCCTGTACTGAGCAGCGTCAACGGGGGCCGGTCAGAATTGGCTTGCCGGGAGCGATAACCAATCGATGAGGCCTCACTCATCTAGAGCGTGTGCTTCGGACCCTGGTCGAGTGTCGCGCCGGCGGCCAGCAGGTCCCGGATCTCGGTCAGGAGGTCGAGTTCCGTTGTGGGGGCGGCGGCATCGGCGGTGGAGGGAATTCCGGCTGCACGGCGACGCTCCTGCGTGTGCTTGAGGTGGTTGAGCGGCATCACGAAGACGAAATAGACGACGGCGGCGACCAGCAGGAAGTTGATGGCCGCGGCGAGGACGAGACCGAACGACAGGCCGCCCCCGCCGGGAAGGCCGATGACCATTGCCTCCGTCAGGCTCTCCGAGTCGAAGATCGCCGCGATCAGCGGGTTGAAGATGCCCGTGACGATCGCGCTGACCACCCCGGTGAACGCCGCGCCGATGACCACGGCGACAGCAAGCTCAATGACGTTGCCGCGCATGATGAATTCTTTGAAGCCCTGGATCATGGTGATACTCCGGTGAGGTCTCGGCGCCGGGACAGGCGAGTGGTGTGCTGAGATGCTGAGGTGCTGAGGCGGTGAGGTGCTGGGGGCTAGGAGGCCTTCGCGGCGGACGCGGGCGTGTTGCTGGTGCTGGTGCTTGCGACTTTCGTCGGGCCGGAGCTGTCTTTCGCGGGGGCCGCGGACTTCTCGCTGGAGGAGCCGGAACCGGTGCCGGAGCCGGAATCGCCCGACTTCGCGTCTGAGCTCTTATCTGACTTTTTGTCTGGGGTCTTCGACGAGCGCTCGAGCGAGCGCTTCGCATCCGACCGGGCGTCGTTGCTGTAGAAGCCGGAACCGCTGAAGGTCACGCCGATCGACGAGAAGACCTTGCGCAGCTTGCCTCCACAGGTAGGGCACGTGGTGAGCGAGTTGTCGGTGAATGCTTGCTGGATGTCGAACGCGGTGTCGCACTCGGTGCAGCGGTAGGAATAGGTAGGCACTGGAACTCCGATGGGGGACCGGCCCGTGGGCCGGAATCTCCGATTATGAAATGGCTTTCGTTGAACAGGAAGTAGGGGAGGGCCGATCAGAACGCGATGATGCGCGTGGGGGTGACCAGGCCGTCGACCGGCTGGTCGTGAACCTCGCGGGGCACCTCGTCGACGAATTCGTTGTCGAAGACGACGGCATACACCGGCGGGCACTTCTCCATCGAGCCTAGGGTCTTGTCGTAGTAGCCGCGACCCCAGCCCATGCGCAGGCCGGTCGCATCGACGGCGGCGGCCGGCACGATGATGAGGTCAACGTCGTTGATCGCGATCGGGCCCAGCAGGCTGCCGCCTGCCTCGGGGGCGCCCGAGAGACCCTCGAATTCGGTCTGGTCCTCGCCGACGGTCCAGTCGAGGAGTCCGTCATCGCGGGACACCGGAAACAGCACCCGGATGCCCTGGGCCTCCGCCCAGTTCACGAACGGGCGGGTGTCCGGTTCGTTGCGGGAGGACAGGTAGCAGGAGATGGACCGGGCCGACAGATCCAGAGTGATGCTCTGCAGATTCTGAGTGAATCCGGCCGTCGCGGCCTCCCGTTCGACCGAGGTCAGGTTCTGGCGGCGCTCCCGCAGCTCGGCGCGAAGCGCGCGCTTTCGGTGACCGATAACGGAATCCATATATCTCATCCTAGATGCCGATATCGTAGGGACCATGGGGACACCAATTACCAAAGCCGTCATTCCTGCTGCAGGACTGGGCACTCGTTTTCTTCCGGCCACCAAGGCCATGCCGAAGGAGATGCTGCCGGTCGTCGACAAACCGGCGATCCAGTACGTGGTGGAGGAGGCCGTGGCCGCGGGCCTGACCGACGTGCTGATGGTCACCGGGCGCAACAAGAACGCGCTGGAAAACCACTTCGACCGCATGACCGAACTCGAGGCGATCCTGAAGAAAAAGGGCGACCACAGCCGACTGGAGAAGGTCAACCATGCCACCGACCTGGCCGACATCCACTACGTCCGCCAGGGTGACCCGCTGGGCCTCGGCCACGCGGTGCTGCGAGCCAAGATGCATGTTGGCAACGAACCGTTCGCGGTGCTGCTCGGTGACGACATCATCGACGCGCGCGACCCGCTGTTGTCGAAGATGCTCGCCGAGCAGAGCACGCGCAATACCAGCATCATTGCCCTGATGGAGGTGGAGCCCTCACAGATCCACCTCTACGGGGCGGCCGCGGTCGAGGCCACCGACGATCCCGACGTGGTGCGGGTCACCGGGCTGGTCGAGAAGCCCAGCACCGAGGATGCCCCGTCGAACCTGGCCATCATCGGCCGCTACGTGCTACGCCCCGAGGTCTTCGAGGTGCTCGAGCGCACCCAGCCGGGCAAGGGTAACGAGATCCAGCTCACCGACGCGCTGCAGGAGATGGCGCTGAACCCGGTCACCAGCGGCGGCGTGTACGGGGTCATTTTCCGTGGCCGCCGCTACGACACCGGCGACCGCCTCGACTACATCAAGGCCATTGTGCAGCTTGCCGTCGACCGCGAGGACCTCGGACCGGACCTGCGGCCCTGGCTGCACGAGTTCGTCGCCACTCTCGACTAAAACACGCGCGGTAGATTAAGGGAACACCATTTCGGCATTGAGTAGACGGGCACACTGTGGCGATCGCAATACCGACGCTTCATGAGGGTCCCGTCACACTGCGACCGATCCGATTGCGCGACGACCGCAACCTCGACCGTTCCCTGATGGAGAACCGGGGCTGGCTGCGCACCTGGGAGGCCACCAGCCCCTATGCGCCGATGTCCTTCGACACCCGCGCCAGCATCCGCAGCCTGCTTGCGCACTCTCGTGCCGGCAGCGGGCTGCCGTTCCTGGTCGAATACCAGGGCGAGCTGGCCGGCCAGCTCAACGTGTCGTCAATCACCTGGGGCTCCCTGTCGTCGGCCACCATCGGCTACTGGGTGGGCGAGGAATTCGCAGGGAAGGCGATCACGCCCACAGCCGTAGCCCTGGCCACCGACTACTGCTTCGGCCAGCTCGGGCTGCACCGCATGGAGATCTGCATCCGACCCGAGAACGTGCCCTCGCTGCGGGTCGTGGAGAAACTCGGCTTCCGCTACGAGGGTCTGCGTCGCCGGTACATTCACATTAACGGCGACTGGCGCGACCATTTTTGCTTCGGGCTGGTGGCCGAAGAGGTGCGCCAGGGCGTGCTGCACCGCTGGCAGTTCGGCCAGGCGCCGGCCGACGCCGCCCGGGTGACGGACGTCGATCGGGCCGCGGCCGCGCATCCGTTGACGGTGAGTGACCGATGAGTGCAAGAATTGCCCGTGACACACCCTCGATAATCATCACCGCATGGCTACGGCCCTCTTACCTTAGAGATTATGAGTAGCGAGATCCTGGGCGGGGGAGTGATGATTGCGGTCGCGGCTGCCCTGTGGGTGACATACCTCATGCCGACCTGGGCGCGCCGACGCCAGTACCTCACCACCGAGCGCAACGCTGTTCGCTTGCAGCAGACCATGCGCATTCTGGCGGAGACGTCCGAGGTGCCCCAGCAGGTGCGGCTCGAAGCGAATGCCCGAACCGTCCTGACCCAACGCAAGCTGCTGGCCCAGGCCGAAGACGATGCCCGAGCCGAGGCGAAGGCGGTGACGGATGCCGCCGCGTCCGCCCGGCGCTCCGCCGCGGCCCTGGCCGCCACAAACCGCGCCGCTGCCGCCCGAGAGGTCGCTGCCCAGGCTTCCGCAGTGCGTGCCGGCGCAGTGGGCGCCGGGGTCGTGGCCAGATTGCCGGGTCGCGCTCGCGCTCTGCGTCTGCGCCGGGTGCGAGCGCTGACCTCCCTGATCCTGCTCGGGGGCATCCTCTTCTTCGTCTCCGGGGTTCTCGCGGTGGCAGCGGGCGGAGCCTGGACCGCAGTCCTCGCCGGCCTGGCTACGGTCGCGCTCGCTGTCGGGGCGCTATCGCGCCTCGCCCGCACATCTCGCCGCGCCCACCAGCACGCTGCCGCCGCAAATGGCTCAGAGGTCAGCTACCCCTCCGCCCGTGTCGGGCAGGCCTTCGAGTCCGTGCACCTCGAGGAGACGCCGGTCGTCGCTCCGAGCTGGACGCCGCTGCCGCTGCCTCGGCCGATGCACCTGTCGCGCGGATCCGTCGCCCAGGCGGCGATGGCATCCGTGGATGCCGCCGCCGAGCTGCGGAAGGTAGCCGCAGAGGCGGAACTCGCCCGCCGGGCCGCGGCGCTCGAGGTGGCCGTCACCCCGCTCACGCGTGCGGCGCCCGGTCGCGAGAATGCTCCGGCCGTGCCCGCAGCGAGCCGGTTCGCGTCGATGGGGGTCGTCGGAGACACCGCTCCCGGCATGAGCGACCTCGACGACGTGCTACGCCGTCGCCGCGCCGTCGGCTGACCGAACCCGGGCCCATTCGGGCTCTAGCGGGCGGTTCGGCGAAACTCGGTCGCCGCGCGTGATATTCTGCATAAGCGGTTAGGGGCTATGGCGCAGTTGGTAGCGCGTCTCGTTCGCAATGAGAAGGTCAGGAGTTCGAATCTCCTTAGCTCCACCGAGATAGTGACAATCGTCAGTCGCAGGCCCCTGGGAAACCGGGGGCCTTCTTCTTTCTGTCTTCGTCTTCAGGCCGACGAGCCATTCCGTCGCCGAACTCGGAGATTTCGGTTCATGCGGCGTGGTGCGCCGGGGTGAACAGCGTGTCGCAAAAATCTCCGAAATGGGAGTTTCTGATTCAAGCCGAGTTCACGTGCCGACCTGCGCCGGCCTCAGCCGCCGAGCGCCGATCGGCCGACGAACGTCTCCATGGTGAGCACGGTCGTGCCCTCCACGTCGGTTGTGGACAGCGCCACGCGCACAGCACCGAGCTCGGCCAGGGAGGAAACGTGGGTGCCGCCGCAGGGGATGCGCACGTCGTGTGCCGGCAGCTCACAGACCCAGTACCGGCGGTCGGTCAGCAGTGGGCCGTCCCGGTCGATGCGCACGCTCGCGTCCGTAGCCACCCACCCGGCGAGAGAGGTGTTCAGCATCGATTCGATCTCGGCCAGTTGGTCGGCCAGTTCCTCCGTGACGAAGCCCTTGCGGCGCAGGGATTTGCCGAGCCGGTAGGTGTCCACGGATTCGTTCTCGCCGATGAGGGACACGTCGATCGCGGTGCCGTCGAAGTCGGGGCTGCCGAGAGCGTCGGTGCGCACGTCCTTCTTCCACCGGTTTGCGAGAGCCAGGTTGAGGGCGAGGGCGGCGAGGTGGCACGCGGTGTGGCCCGCGGACATCCGTCGCCGGTAGCCGGTGTCAACGACGGCGTCGACCGGCTGCCCCTCGATCAGGGCGGCATGGGGCTGCACGATGTGGGCCACGACGAACGCCCAGCCGGGCGTTCCCTTCGGCACCGGGATGTCCCGGCCGAGATGCAGCGCCGACCCGTCCGTTGCTCCGACGACGCAGTCCAGCACCGGCAGCTCGATTCCCTGGGCGCGCAGCACGGCCCGGTCGGGACCCTGGTCGGGCCAACCCGCGTCAACCGGGTGCACGGGGGTGGTGTCGAGGAGCACGGCGAGCAGTCCGGTCGGGAGCGGCTCGACGTGCAGCACCGTCGCGGTGCTCTCGGTCTGCCCGGCCGGGTAGCTCACTTGGGTGTCCATGGTGGGAAGGGTCATCGGCAGGTCCTTTCGGAACATAAAAGGGTGTTGCCGCGGCTAGCGCGGCAACACCCTGAGTTTAATCGTGGAGCAGGCGCTAGGCCTTGCGCGCCTTCTCGGTCGTCTCGTTCGCCTTGGCATGCTTGTCGGCACGCTTCTCCTTCAAGGACTTGCCGGCAACCTTTTTGGATGCGTCCTTCTTGGGTGATTTGTCAGCCATGTGTACTCCTTCGAACCGAGCCCCAGCGGCACCGTGACTTCGACCCTACGCGGGTTGCCGCGAAACGGCACCTTCCCGCTCGCACCGGCACCCGGGCCTGTGCAACTTGCGCGCCCGGCCGTAGGCTGAGACCGACGCGCCCCGCCAGAGAGGCAGACGTCTCCACCCGGAGAAAGGGATCCAAATATGAGCGACACGACCACCTACGAGGCCATTTTCTACGGACCCAACGTGATCGCCGCCGGCACGCCCCGGAAACTCGAGTACGTGAACGGCGAGTACCAGCAGGAGGTCGTGCTCGAGGAGACGGAAGACGGCTCAACCGTGCGCCGCAGTTTCCGGATCGGCCACGAAACCGAGGAACCGATCCCTTACCGCTTCGTTGAGGAGGATACCGAAGACCCGCAGGGCGAAGCGGATATTCCCAACTAGCCGGAACCGCTTGATTCGTCCACCGGGTCAGATCCGGGTGCCGGGGCCGCGGCCGAGCCGAACGGGCAAAGCCATCAGCGGCCCCACGAAGCGGCGCTGCAGCCTGCGCGCCGGACCCCAGACGAACTGCACCACGTACTGGGCGAGGATGGCGCCCGCCGCCAGCGCGGCGGCCACGGCACCTGCGGTCAGCATGCTGAGCAGGCCGTCGATGTTGCCGTCGGACAGCTGCAGCAGGCCGCGGAACAGGATCAGCCCCGGAACGAGGGGGACGAGCGCGGAAACGACGATCACCAGCGGGGGAGTGCGCACGATCCGGGCCGCGATCGCGGCCAGCAGACCGACACCCATTGCGCTGAGAGCCGACGACCAGACCAGGCCGAAGCCGGCGCTCGCCCCACCCAGATAGAGCAGCTCGGCGACGGCGCCGAGCAGGCAGACCACCCAGAACGCCCGCCACGGCACCTGCACGGCGAGGCCGAAACCGGCGACGATGACCATGGCGGCGGCGAGCATCACGGGCAAGTCGGCCAGAGTCGGCGTGAGGTTGGCATCGACGCGCAATTGGAACCCGAAGCGGGCCACCAGCAGTGACGCCCCGGCCACGCCGGTGACCAGGCCGCCCGTGATCAACAGGGCCTCCATCATCCGTGCCGTGCCGGTCAGGTAGAAGCCCGACAGTGTGTCGTGGACCGCGCCGAAGGTGGTGACGCCGGCCAGGAGCATGATGATGGTCGCGATGACGACCAGGGACGGATTCGCCGAGGTGTCGATGAGTGCGACGATCGCGGCGACAATCGGCCCGATCGCCCCGCCCACCACGTTTTGGTAGAAGACGGGAACCTGCCGGCGGTCGAGCGAGGTCGTGATCAGGTCGATGAAGAAGGTGGCGACGAAGGCGGCGACGCAGACGACCAGGCCGCCGCCGATGAGCACGGCGGCCCCGGCTCCGACGAGGCTCCAGCCCAGCCGGCGGTACAGGGCCGGTACCTGCGGCTTGGCGCTGACAATGGTGGCCAGACGTTTGCGGGCATCGGCGACATCCGGCGGCGAGTCGAGGATCTCGGCGATCAGCTCGGAGGTGGCCGCGAGCTTGCTGTAGTTGAGCGAACGGTACTTGACGTTGCGGCTCCGGGTGATGGACTCGTGCGTGGCCGGGTCCTCGTGGGTGAGCGCGATGATCGTGTGCGTGACGTTGGCCTCGGTTCCCCTCAGCCCGTAGGCGCGGGTGATGGCTTCCATGGCGGCCGTGGCATCTTCGGCTCCGGCGCCAGCCGCGAAGATGACCTCCGCGAGCCGCATGGTGAGGTCGAGGACCGAGCGGGTGTAGGCGGCGCTGTCGAAGACGTTGATCGCGCGGGTGACATCAGACATCGAGCGGACCCAGCCAGGCGGCAGCCACGGTGGCGTGCGCCGATTCGGCGTCGGACGGGTGGAAGAGCCCGGCAAGAACGTCGCGGTACAGTCGCCCGAGCTCGTTCCCGGCAAAGTACGACGAGCCGCCGCTGACCCGCAGCGCCTGGTCGACGACCAGGCGCGCGGTCTCGGTGGCGCGATACTTCAGGCCCGACAGGAGCGGGAACCACCGCGGGCCGTGGTCGGCCTGAGTGGCGAGATCGTGGGCGAGGGCGTCGAGCTGGGGGTACAGGCCATCCATCATCATCGCGGCCTCCGCGACGCGCCAACGGATGTCCGGGTCCTGCGCCAGGGTTCGGCCGTCGTGCTTGAGCGACGTGCGCCGCTTCGCCGCCAGCACGGCCAGCTCGACCGCGCGCCGGCCGATGCCGGTGTACACGGCCGCCAGCAGGATCTCGAAATTGGCGAAGATCGCAAAGATCAGCGGGTCAGGGTTCGGCCCGGGATCCAGCCGCCGGAAGACCTGCTCCGGGCGGGCGGATGCGTCGGTGAGCACCGTGCTGCGGCTCTGGCTGGCTCGCATGCCCAGGGTGTCCCAGTCATTCTTCTGACTGACGCCCGGGTCGCCCCGATCGATGAACGCCCAGACGATTTTCGGGCCGTCAACGGAGTCCCGATCGATCCCCATGGTGCCGAGCCGGGTCCAGGCCGGGGAGAGCGTGGTGAAAATCTTGGTGCCGGTGAATCGGTAGCCGCCGTCTGGCTGTGGGGTGGCCGTCGTGATCGAATCGGAGAGCACGAGGTCGTTGCCCGGCTCGCTCACGCCGAAGCCGAAGATCTCGCCCGCGGCGGCGCCGTGCAGCACGCAAGCGAGGCTGTCGTCGCCGCGCTGATGCAGGGTGAGAGCCACGCCCGTCCAGACGAGGTGCATGTTGACGGCGAGGGCCGTGGCCGGGGCGTGGGCGGCGAGCCGGATCTGGTCGTCGGCGACCTGCTGCACGCTGCGCCCGAGGCCACCATGGGAGACAGGCACGAGCGAGCGGAGGTAACCGCGGGCGATCAGGTCGGCCAGATCGTCGGCGGGGAACGTATTGTCCCGGTCATGCTTCGCGGCACGAGAACGGATGCGTTCGAGCAGCTCGTCACCGAGCGGGGAGAGTTCGGTGGACGTGTACACCAAATAAGTTTACGCAGGCGTGCGCCGCTTGCGTGCCAACCGGATCACCAGGTAGACGATTGCTGCGACCAGGCCGAGAGCGAGCAGCCAGGGCAGCGCGAAGCCGATGGCCACGATCGCGGCACCGAGGGCTGTCAGGAGGGCGTTCCAGCCGGCCGCGATGGCATCCCAGAAGTCGTCCGGGGTGCCGGGATCCACTGTGCCGGTCGAGTACAGGTCGAGCGTGATGGTCGAGAAATCAACCTGGTCGGACAGGTAGTCTCGCTGCGCCTGCAACCCCTCGAGCTCGCTCTGCCGCTCGGCCAGCGCGTTCTCGACGGCGATCAGGTCGGTCGTGTTCGTGGCGCTCGTCATCAGGGCGAGTAACCGGTCGACCGAGGTCTGCAGCGAGGTGATCCGGGCATCGAGGTCCTGGGTCTGCTGGGTGATGTCCGAGGCATTGAGTGACACGAAGTTGACGGTGCCGAGCTGCTTCAGCTCCGCCAGCGTGCGGTCGAGCTCATCCGAGGGGATGCGCAGGGTGAGGTTCGCGCTCGCCGGCTGGTTGCCGGTGGCGGGGTTCTCGGTGCGGCTGTCGATCCGACCACCGGCCTGCTCGGTGATGGTGACGGCATCCTGCACGGATGCGATCGGGTCCTTCACGGTGATCGACACCATCCCGGTGGTGATCACGTCGCGCTGGCTGGAGGCGATCTCGCCCGTGCTGCCGTCCGGGAAGGTGCGCGAGTCGAGAGACTCGCCGGGTTCGGCGCCGGGTGTGACGGTCCCCGGATTGACGACGCCCGGTTCGGCGAGGCCCGGGGACGTGGCGGTGCCGCCGGAGTCGGTGGAAGCGCCGGGCACGGAGCATCCGGCCAGCAGCAGTGCACTCAGGAGTACCGCGGCGATCGCGGGCAAACGCTTCATGGCCCCACTGTACGACCGCTGTCGCCGGCTCTGGATCACAATCGAGTCTCGGCATGCGGCGCGCGCTTCGCGTGCATGCGCCGCCTACACCGGTCGCTGAATGGATCGGGGACGCCGTTCACGGCGATACTGGAACCATGACCTGGTGGGCGACCCTCTGCGAACGGCTCGGCTGGACACGCCCGCCGCTGCTGCACATCGCAATCGATGAGGGAACCGGTCCGGTCGTGATTCTCGTGCACGGCATCGCCTCCTCCTCGGAAACGTTCCGGGAACTGGTGCCACTGCTTGTGCCCAGGCACCGGGTCATCGCCGTCGACATCCTGGGTTTCGGCGAATCGCCGATCCCCGAAGGGTGCGAGTATCGGCTCGAGGACCACGTCGAGGCCCTGGCCACCACGATCCGGTCGCTGAAGCTCCGCGAGCCGTTCATCCTGGTGGGCCACTCCCTCGGCAGCCTGATCGCGGCCCGGCTGGCGGCGATGCCCCGCACCCGCGCGTCCCGTCGAACCCAGGTGTCCCGGGTGGTGCTCGTGGGGCCGCCGGTCTATCTGTCGCCGACCGACATCGGTGAACGCTGGGTGCGGGCCCGGGTGAACGCCTACCTGCGCGCCTACGATTTCCTGCGGCTGAACAAGGAGTTCACTCTCGCGAACGCGGCCATCATCGCACGGCTGCTGCCGAAGGGCATCTTCGAGCTGACGGAGCGCAACTGGACCCCGTTCGTGAAATCGCTGGAGCACTGCATCGAATCGCAGACCGTGGTCAGCGACATCGCGGCCGTGCGAGTGCCGGTCGACGTGGTCTACGGTGTGCTGGACGCCTTCATCGCGGCCGGCTCCATGACGGTGATCGAACGGATGCGCCACGTCACCATGCACCGCGTCGAAGCGAACGACCATCTCATCCGGCCGCGGCTCGCCCGGGCACTGGCCCGGGTTATCGACGCGGACGACAGGGCCGGGGCCGGGGCCTTGTCCGCGGCTGCTGCCTCGTCGGTCACTGCTTCCACTTTGACTTCCGTGGCTAGGCTGGAGACATGGACACACGAACCCTCGGAAAAACCGGCCGAATCGTCTCCGTGATCGGGTTGGGCACCTGGCAGCTGGGAGCGGACTGGGGTGACGTGTCGGAGGCCGACGCGACCGCGGTGCTCGCGGCATCCGTCGACGCCGGCGTCACCTTCTTCGACACCGCCGACGTCTACGGTGACGGCCGCAGCGAGCAGATCATCGGTCGATTCCTGGCCGGCAGCGCCGCCGCAGCCGGCATCACCGTGGCCACCAAGATGGGCCGACGGGTCGACCAGCTGGCCGAGAACTATACGCTCGCCAACTTCCGGGCCTGGACCGACCGGTCCCGCACGAACCTCGGCATGGACACCCTGCACCTCGTGCAGCTGCACTGCCCGCCGAGCGACGTGATCGAATCCGACGAGGTCTACGACGCGCTCGACACACTCGTCGCCGAGGGAGCCATCGCCGGCTACGGGGTGAGCGTCGAGACCTGCGACCAGGCTCTCGCAGCCATCGAACGGCCCGGCCTGGCCAGCGTGCAGATCATCCTGAATGCGTTCAGGCTGAAGCCGCTCGAGGCCGTCTTGCCGGCCGCGCGCGCCGCCGGTGTGGGCATCATCGCCCGCGTTCCGTTGGCGAGCGGCCTGCTGACCGGAAAGTACACCCGGGAGACAACCTTCGCGGCGAACGACCACCGCAACTACAACCGCGACGGCAGCGCCTTCGACGTCGGCGAGACCTTCTCCGGTGTGGACTATGAGACCGGCCTGGCAGCCGCCGCGGAGTTCGCGGCGCTCGTGGGCTCCCTGACCGAGGAGCTCACGCCCGCGCAGGCCGCGCTGGCCTGGGTGGCCCAGATTGACGGCATCAGCTCGGTCATCCCCGGGGCCCGATCGTTGCAGCAGGCTCGCGGCAACGCCGCTGCCGGTTCGGTCGCCCCGCTCAGCCTCGGGCTCAACGAGGGCGTGCAGGATATCTACGACCGGATGCTGCGCGAGCAGATCCACCGCCGCTGGTAGCACCTGTCCGGTCGGGAGTGCCCGCTCCGCGGGTCGCTCTCGACCGGAACGGGGACTCTCGCGTGGACCTGTGGGGGCGGCATTGTCGCAAGGCACTGCGGCTCCGGCGAACCAATTCGACGGAGATTTTTGGGTTGAAGCCGGTTTCCGGCTTGTTTGGGCGGGATTCGGTCGAAATCTCCGTCGAATTCGTCAGGGGTGCGGGGAGGGGCGCGGGAGAGTGGCGCGGGGCCCTCAGCGCGACCCGCGGGCACCGATCCGGGTCGAGCCGAGATTCAGTCCAGGTCGTCGGGATCTCTGCCGGTGCGCTGGCCGGCGTCGATGGCGGCGATGGCGGCATGGTCGCCGGCGTCGAGTGTGAAGTCGAAGACGTCGAAGTTTTCCCGGATGCGCACCGGTGTCACCGACTTCGGAATCACCACATTGCCCAGCTCGAGGTGCCAGCGGATGACCACCTGTGCGGCCGTCTTGCCGTGCCGGGCGCCGATGGCGTCGAGGGTCTCGTTGCCGATCGCGCGGCCGCGGGCCAACGGCGACCAGGCCTCGGTGAGGATGCCGTGGGCCGCGTCGTACTCGCGCACGGTGGACTGCTGCAGCCACGGGTGCAGCTCCACCTGGTTGAGGACCGGAACGACATCCGTTTCGGCCAGCAGACGGTCCAGGTGGTGCGGCTGGAAATTGGACACCCCGATCGACCGGGCGCGACCTGAGGCGCGCAGCGTCTCGAGGGCGCGCCAGGTGTCGACGAAGAGGTCCTGGCGGGGTGCGGGCCAGTGGATCAGAAAGAGGTCGACGTAGTCGAAGCCGAGTTTGCCGAGGCTCACGTCGAAGGCGCGCAGGGTCTTGTCGTAGCCGTGCTGGTCGTTCCAGACCTTCGTGGTGACGAACACGTCCTCACGGGGCAGGCCGGAGCGGGCGATACCCTGGCCGACGCCGGTCTCGTTGTCGTAGAGCGCCGCGGTGTCGATGTGGCGGTAACCGGCCTCCAGGGCGACCTGCACAGCGTCGGCCGCCGCGGCATCCGCGATCTTGTACACGCCGAGCCCGAGCTGGGGGATACCGTGTCCGTCATGCAGGGGAAGTAACGGTGAGAGCGTCATTCCCCCATCTAACCTCGTCCTACTGCGCCGAGGCGTGAAACGACACGATTGAGGGGTGCGCGCGACGCTTAACCCCGCAATTGTGTCGGTTCACCGCGCGATGAGCGGAGGCGGCTAGGAGACCTGCACCTGGATCGGTGCGGTGTCGGGGAGCGGGCTCGCATCGCGGCCGCGCAGGTCGGGGTGCCAGCGCCGGCCGAGCGCGGGGATGATCGTGCCGAGCCCCGCGAAGCCGGCCGCGACCAGGATGGCCGCCGTGGCGCCGCTCTGGTCGATCATGAAACCGGCGATGGCGGAACCCAGGGCGGCGCCCATCAGCTGGCCGGTGCCCACCCAGCCGTAGGCCTCCGCGGTGTCACTGAACTTGACGCTCGCGGACACGATGCCGAACAGAACGGCGAAGGCCGGAGCGATTCCGATTCCCGCCAGCAGCAAGGTGGCGGCCAGCCACCAGAAGCTGAGCCCGAGAGTGGCGAGCCCGAGGCCGACGGTGACGATGAGCATCCGTGCGGCCAACGCCCAAGGGCCGATCGGGGCGTGGCCGAGGGCGAGCCCGCCGATCAGCGAGCCGAGAGCGAAGATGCCGAGCACCCAGCCCGAGTCCGCGCTGCCGTGCCCGAACGCGGCCACCACACCCGCCTCGACCGAGGCGCAGGCGGCTACCAGCATGAAGCCGACGATGGTGCTGAGCATGACCGCCGGGCGTTTGAGAACGACGCCGAGTTTGCGGCGGCTACGGGGGATGCGCACCCGGCCGACCTCGGGCAGCACCAGAAACCAGACGCCGCCGCCGATGAGGAAGATGGCGGCGAGCAGGATGCCGGCGACCGGGCTGACCTGGATGGCCACGAACGTGGCAATCACCGGGCCCAGCACCCAGATGATCTCCTGGGCCGACGCGTCGAGCGAGAACAGCGGCGTGAGCTGGCGGGAGTTGACGATCTTCGGGTAGATGGTGCGCACGGCCGGCTGAATCGGCGGTGTGGACAACCCGGCGATGAGCCCCACGGCCATCAGAACATAAATGGGCATGCTGACCAGAGCCATTGTCACGATGGAGGTCGCGCAGACGACGAGGGTGGCCGTGATCACCGGACGCATGCCCCAGCGGCCCATCAGTCGGCTGGTGAGCGGCCCGGCGACGGCCTGGCCGATGCTCATGGCGCCCAGCACGAGGCCGGCGGCGCCATAGGAGTCGAAGACCTGCTCGATGTGGATCAGGAACGCGAGCGACAGCATCCCAAAGGGGAACCGAGCTGTCAGTTGTGCGGCGATGACGCGAGCAACGCCCGGAGTCTTCAAAAGGGTCCAATAGCTGCTCACTTACTCAAGTCTACGTCCGCCGAGGTAGCGTGAGCGCGTGCGAATACTGATCACGGCCGACGAATTGGCAGCCATGCTTGAGTCCCGAAACGACGTTCGGGTGCTGGACGTGCGCTGGAAGCTGGGTGGCCCTCCCGGGCCGGACGAATACCGGGCCGGCCACATCCCCGGCGCCGTGTACGTCGACCTGGAGACCGAGTTGGCCCGGCCCGGCGAACCGGCCGACGGGCGGCATCCGTTGCCCACCCGTGCGACGCTGCAGGCAGCCGCGCGCCGCTGGGGGCTTCGTGACGGCCACACGGTCGTGGTTTACGACGACCTGGGCGGGGTGTCGGCAGCCCGTGCCTGGTGGCTGCTGCGTCACGCCGGGGTGCGCGACGTGCTGCTTCTCGACGGGGCGCTCGCCGCCTGGCGCGCCGCCGGCCTGCCGCTCGCGGTCGGCGAGCTGGCCACGACAGAGCTGAGCGCGGAAACGGTCCGTCCGGGCACGATCACCCTCTCCGACGGGGTGCTGCCTGTGCTCGACACGGATGCCGCCGCCGCGCTCGCGCAGACCGGCGCGCTCCTCGACGCCCGCGCTGCGGAACGCTACCGCGGTGACACGGAGCCGATCGATCCTCGTGCCGGCCACATCCCCGGCGCGATCAGCGCGCCCACGGCCGACAACCTCACCCTCGACGGGCGCTTCCTCCCGGCCGCCGAACTGCGCGCCCGGTTCGAGGCGCTCGGAGTCACGGCGGGCGGCACGGTGGGCGTCTACTGCGGCTCCGGCGTCACCGCCGCGCACGAGGCGGCCGCTCTGGCCATCGCCGGGTTCTCACCGGCGCTCTACCCCGGCTCGTGGTCGCAGTGGTCTAACCTGCCGGGCCGCCCGGTCGCGATGGGCGACCCGCGGGCGTGAAATCCGCGCGAAACACGCTTCCGGTCATACTGAGACACGGGGAAGCCCGTCCACGCTCAGTAGGGCTGGCCCAAAACGTTATCTGCGCACGGAATCCGCGTGAGCGTGCTGTTATATGCTCGCTTTTGTCGAATTCCGTTAACGGACCTCAAAGACGAACCAGACACATCCGACAACCACGAAAAAGGTTACGCAATGCGCGCTCAATACCTGCTCCCGGCTCTCGCCGCCGTCACGGCACTCCTGCTCACCGGCTGCGTGGACAACTCCACGGACACCACGGGCGGAGCGATGGCCGACTCCTCCGCCAGTGAGATCGCCGTGGACGACGCCGCCGCCGCGATGCTTCCCGCCGAGGTCGCCGACTCCGGCACGCTCGTCATCGGGACCGACCCGACCTACGCTCCCAACGAGTTCAAGAACGAAGCCGGTGAGCCGATCGGCTGGGGCATCGAGATCGCTGAGGCCGTCGCAGCCAAGCTCGGCTTGGAGCCGGAATTCCAGGTCGCGAAATTCGACAACATCATTCCGAGCGTGACCGGCGGCAAGGCCGATATCGGCGTGTCCTCCTTCACCGACAACGTCGAGCGGGAGAAGCAGGTCGACTTCGTCAACTATTTCGTCGCCGGCATCCAGTGGGCCTCGGCCGTCGGCAACGACGTCGATCCGGACAACGCCTGCGGGCTGAAGGTCGCCGTGCAGGCCACCACGTATGAGGACACCGACGAAGTGCCGGCCAAGAGTGACGCCTGCGTCGCGGCCGGCAAGCCGGCGATCGACAAGCTGAAGTACGACACCCAGGACCAGGCCACCAACGCGGTCGTGCTGGGCCAGGCCGACGCGCTCAGCGCCGACTCGCCCGTCACTCTCTACGCGATCGCCCAGACCGAGGGCAAGCTGCAGCCGGCCGGAGAGACCTTCGATGTGGCGCCGTATGGCATCGTGGTCGCCAAGGACTCCGAGCTGACCAAGGCCGTGCAGGCTGCGCTGCAGTCCATGGTCGACGACGGCACCTACGGTGACATCCTCGACGAGTGGGGTGTCGCGGATGGTGCGATCGAGACGATCACGATCAACGCCGCGTCGAACGGATAACGTATGAGCATCACAACTCCACCGAAGGCGGGCGGGGCAACCCGCCCGCCCGGGGAACCGGCCCCATCGGTGCCTATCAAGGCCATCAAGCTGCGGCATCCGTGGAGGATGGTGTTCGCCATTCTGCTCGTGGTGGTCTTCGTCTCCATCGTCGTCGACGCCGCGCTCCGGCCGGCCTACGACTGGCCCGCCGTCGGCAAGTACCTCTTCGACCGCCGCATCTCGCAGGCGGCCGTCGTGACCCTGCAGCTGACCGTGTACTCCATGGTCATCGCGATCGTCCTCGGGGTGATCCTGGCCGTCATGCGGCTCTCGCCCAACCCCGTGGTGAAGAGCCTGGCCTGGTTCTACCTGTGGATCTTCCGTGGCACCCCGGTCTACGTGCAGCTGACGATCTGGGGTCTGATCTCGCTGATCTACTCGAGCATCGACATCGGCATCCCGTTCATGGACCCGTGGGTGTCCTTCTCGACCAACGCGGCACTGAGCACGTTCACCATCGCCATCATCGGGTTGGCCCTGAACGAAGCGGCCTACATGGCTGAAATCGTGCGCGCCGGCCTCCTGGCCGTGGACAGCGGCCAGGAGGAGGCTGCGACGGCGCTCGGAATGAGCTGGTCGCAGACCATGACGCGGGTGATCCTGCCGCAATCGATGCGCGTGATCATCCCGCCGACGGGCAACGAGGTCATTTCGATGCTGAAGACCACGTCGCTCGTCACCGCCGTGCCGTTCAGCTTCGAGCTGTTCACCCGGTCGCGGGATATTTCCGCGGAGACGTTCAACCCGATCCCGCTTTTGATCGTGGCCTCGATCTGGTACCTGTTCTTCACGTCCATCCTGATGGTCGGCCAGTACTTCCTCGAAAAGCGGTTCGCCCGCGGCGTGGGCGACCGGCAGCCGGATCGCAAGGATGCCGTCGGCACCGGAACGGGAACCCTCACCGGGGTCGTCCCCGTCATCGGTTCCGGGCAGCCGTCGGTGATCGCACCGCCGCGCGAGAACGATCCACCAGCCAACCCCGGAGGCGTGAAATGACCGACGTGAACACGCAGGCCGGGGCATCCGTCACGATTCCTCCCATGGTTCTGGCCGAGCAGGTATCGAAGAGCTTCGGCTCAAACGAGGTGCTCAAGAGCATCTCCCTCGAGGTGAAGCGTGGCGAGGTGATGTGCCTGGTCGGGCCCAGTGGGTCGGGCAAGTCCACGTTCCTGCGCTGCATCAACCACCTCGAGGTGCTTTCCGCCGGTCGGCTCAGCGTCGACGGCGAGCTGATCGGCTACCGGGAGACCAACGGCAAGCTCTACGAGATGGCACCCAAGGAAGCGTCCCGTCAGCGACGGGACATCGGCATGGTGTTCCAGCGGTTCAACCTGTTTCCGCACATGACGGCGCTAGAGAACGTGATGGAGGCGCCGATCCGGGTGAAGGGGCTGCCGAAGGCCCAGGTGGAGCGGAGCGCTCTCGATCTGCTGGCCAGGGTGGGTCTGGCCGAACGCGCCGACTACTACCCGGCGCACCTGTCGGGTGGGCAGCAGCAGCGGGTGGCGATCGCCCGCGCACTCGCGATGGAACCCAAGCTCATGCTCTTCGACGAGCCGACCAGTGCGCTCGACCCTGAGCTCGTCGGCGAGGTGCTCGACGTGATGAAGGGTCTGGCCAAATCGGGCATGACCATGATCGTGGTCACCCACGAGATGGGCTTCGCCAAGGAGGTCGCCGACTCGCTCGTCTTCATGGACGGCGGTGTGGTCGTCGAAGCGGGCGACCCGGACGAGATCCTGACGAACCCGCAGCACCGCCGCACGCAGGCGTTCCTGTCGAAGGTGCTCTAGAAATGGCGCTCTAGAAATGTTGCTCTAGGAAAACCGCAGCCACCGTTGCCGTTTGTGCCGAGAGTACCCGCCGTTGCGGCGACTCTCGGCACAAACGGCGACTCTCGTTCGGGCCGAGCAGTGTGACGCCGAGCCTGCCCTACGCCGGGCGGCTCTGCGGTGCGGTAGCCGCGGTCATCGCGGAATCGTGCTCCACGACGTCGCCGAGTACCTCGTCGATCTGCCTCATGCTCTCGGCCGGGATCTTCACTCCCGCGGCCTCGACGTTCTCGCGCACCTGCTCGGGGCGGGAAGCTCCGACGAGGGCTGCTGAGACGTTGTCGTTCTGCAACACCCAGGCCACGGCCAGTTGCGCCATCGACAGGTTGAGGTCGGCGGCGATCGGCTCAAGCTTCTGCACCCGGGTGAGCACGTCGTCGTTCATAAAGCGGCTGATCATGTCGGCGCCGCCCTTGAGGTCGGTGGCGCGCGAGCCGGCCGGCGGGGCCTGGCCTGCCTTGTACTTGCCGGTAAGCACACCCTGGGCCACGGGGGACCAGACGATCTGGCCGACGCCGAGCTCGCGCGAAGTCGGCACGACCTCGTCTTCGATGACGCGCCACAGCATCGAGTACTGCGGCTGGCTCGAGATCAGGCTGAAGCCCAACTCCTGGGAGAGGGCGTGGCCGGCTCGCAGCTGCGCGGCGGTCCACTCGCTGACGCCGATGTAGAGCGCCTTGCCCTGCCGAACGATGTCGGCGAAGGCCTGCATCGTCTCCTCCAGTGGGGTCTCGGTGTCGAAGCGGTGGGCCTGGTAAAGGTCGACGTAATCGGTCTGCAGTCGGGTCAGAGAACCGTTGATCGACTCCATGATGTGCTTGCGGGACAGCCCGACGTCGTTGTGGCCGCGCGGGCCGGTCGGCCAATAGACCTTGGTGAAGATCTCGAGGCTTTCGCGGCGGTGGCCCTTGAGGGCGTCGCCGAGAACGGACTCCGCCTTCGTGTTGGCGTAGACGTCGGCGGTGTCGAAGCTGGTGATCCCCACGTCGAGCGCGGCATGCACGCACTGCGTGGCGATGTCGTTCTCGACCTGCGAACCGTGGGTGAGCCAGTTGCCGTAGGTGATTTCGGAGATTTTCAGGCCTGATGAACCGAGATAGCGGAATTCCATGCCTACAGCCTAAGCGGAGCGGTCCCACTGTCGCTGGGTGAAAAAGCGAACGCATGTCGAGCCTGTCGAGCATGTCGA
Source organism: Cryobacterium sandaracinum (assembly GCF_004403415.1). Classification (NCBI taxonomy): domain Bacteria; kingdom Bacillati; phylum Actinomycetota; class Actinomycetes; order Micrococcales; family Microbacteriaceae; genus Cryobacterium; species Cryobacterium sandaracinum. The sequence goes on along the minus strand of NZ_SOGO01000018.1, from coordinate 42,458 downwards.
GACCAGGGGCCAGGGACCCCCTATCCGTTTTCCCGTTCGGCCGCGTCCGTCATTCGGGGGCAGGACTTGGTCTCGTTCCGCCATTTGCGGGCCCCGGTCTCCAGCCAGGGTGGTGCCATGATCTGCACGGCGCCGCGGACCATCCGGATTGCCCAGCCGGAGGCGGCGAGGTAGCGGTGATGCCACCAGCACAAACAGACGCCGTTGTCGGTGTGCGTCGGTCCGCCCTCGGAGTGCGGGATCACGTGGTGGATCTCGGTCATCCCGGCCGGGATTTTGCGGCCTGGGATGATGCAGGTGCCGTCGCGGAGCTGAATCGCCCGGCGTTGCGCGGCGGTGAAGCACCGTTCGGGTGAGCCGAGGGCGATGATGCGTCCCTCGTCGGTGATGACGACTTTCTGCTGACCGCCGTTGCTGATCAGGTCCGTGACGGCGCTGATCGAGATCGGGGTTTCGACGCCGTCGATCCAGCCGATGCCGCGGCCCTGACCGAAGTCCGCGTTCAGGTCCTGTTCCCGCACACTGACCAGAACCGTGGCCGGGGCGCCGCCGATGGTCGGGGCCTCCCCGGCCCGGGAGACGACGTCGAGGATCACGGCGAGCACGTCGTGGCGCCGCTGGTCGGGACCCGTCGGGCGCGAGCACGGCCCTCCAGACCCGCACCCTGCAACCGGATCTCATCCGCCGGCAGCGACGCCGGCAGCGACGCCGGCAGCGACGCCGGCAGCGACGCCGGCACCGACGCCGGCACCGGGGTCTCGGAGCTGGTGCCGGTGGCCGAGGCGACCAGCTCGCTCTCGGCTGCCTGCACCGAGTCCAGGTCGGTGTACCGCAGCGTCGGCGTCAACGCGGTGAGGATCGCGTCGGCCGTGTCGACGCCGATCGCCCCGGCGGCCAGGCCGATGGCCGTGGCGGGGAAGGTGGGCGGCAGTGGTTCGCCACCCCGGGGAGTGGCCGGTGCGCAGCTGCGTGCCCAACCGCATCCGTCGCCCCGCGGTCGGCCCGGAGACGAGCGTCAGGCGCTCGAGTAGTTCTCCGGCGGTGCGGCAGCCCAGCTTCGCCGAGAGCTGCCCGGTGCCGAGCTCGGGCCGGGACCGGTCGGCGACCTCCGCCGCGGCCGCCACCCGCAGCGCGTCGACCCGCCGGCCGAGGACCTCGACCGCCGTGGTCACCTGCAGGAGGCCGTCGTCGTCGAGACCGCGCACCGCCGAGCACCGCAGGGATTCCCCGAGCCCCGCCGCGAGAGCATGCAGCCCCGCGACCGCCCGAGCCGCCGCGGACAGGCCGTGCGCGGCATTCGCTTCGGGCTGTTCCAGGAGGTTGATCACCAACCCAAGTTTATCTCATTGTGAACAAATAAACTATGTTAGCTTAGAAAAAACTAAGAATTTATCGTAGTTATATACGCCTTCCAAGGGAGCCCCGCCAGGAGCCCCGCCAGGAGCCCAGCCCGGACCCGTATCGATGAGGGATCGTTTGGAGGACCACCTCAACGCTGACTTCAAGCAGGTGGGCTACCGATGATCCAGCGCAGCGGTGCCGGATACCGAGAACGACGGAGACCTCAGCCGGTCAGGGTCTTGTGGATCCGCTGGAGGGAAACGGGCTCCGCGGCCTTCAGTTCCTGGGCGAAGAGGCTGATCCGAAGTTCCTCGATCAGCCAGCGCGCACGCACCAGGTTGGCGGCCGCGTTCGCCTGCAGGGGGATCGTGCCGCCGGCATCCTCGAACCGGCCCGTGGCTGCCTGGCTCTCATTCATCCAGACCCGGTCGCGGCTCGGATTGTCGCTGAGCTTCACGATGCGCGCGGTGATGCCGCCGAGGTATCGCGGCAAGTGCCGCAGCTGCACGAGTCCCGTGGCGCTCACGAAACCGGGGTAGACGAGCCCGGTCAGCTGCGCGCGGGCATCCGTCAGGGCCGGGAGCAGGGCCATGCTGGTGGACGCCTTGAGCGCCTTGTCGGCGGCGCGCGCGGCGGCGAGGATGCGGGCGACGAGGCCCACCGTATCGAACATGGAATCCATCACGACGCCGGACACCCGGTCCCGGATGGTGTCGAACTCGGCGTGCATGAACACCTGGCCGCCGGGCTTCACCCGGAAAAGCACGTCGTCGACGCTCGCCGCGAGGCAGTCGTCGAACAGCGCCTGGGTGGTGCGATACGGGCTGGTGGCCAGGCTGAGCTTCTCTGCCCCGGTGAGGTGCTGCTGCACGTAGGCCACCGGGGAGGGCGTGGCGAGCAGCAGCAGGCGACGCACGCCATCGGGCAGGGTGCGGGCCTGCTCGGCCTCCGTGCTCATCATGCGGATCGCCACCGACGCACCCTCGTCGACGAGGGTCGGGTAGCCGCGGATGGTGTTGTCACCCTGCCTGGTGTCGAGGAACCGGGGCAGCTCCGGGAAATCCCAGGTGGTGAGTCCGGTGCGCTCGATCGCATTGGTGGGGGTGGCAGCGGATGCCGCGGCCACGCTCTCGCGGGCCTGGGTGCCGAGCCGGCGCTGCAGTTCCAGGAGGTCCTTGCCGGAGGCGCTCGGGCGACCGCGTTCGTCCACGACACGGAACGTCATGCGAAGGTGGGCCGGAACCCGGACCAGCTCGAAGTCGTTCGCCTTCACGGACACGTAGGTGAGCTTCTGGATCAGGGCGGCGAGCGTCTCGGTGAAGGGGACATCGTCGCGGTCGAACATGGAGCCGCGGGTGGCTTCGCCCAGGCCCGACACCCCGACCGAGACCTCGCCCGGCGCCGGCGGCAACTCGTTCAGCAGTCGCTTGGCCCAGTCCCCCGCCGGCACCACGTTGCGACGGATGCTCTTGGGCAGCGACTTGATCAGTGCGGTCACCAGGTCGGCGCGGAGGCCCGGTACCTGCCAGTCGAAGCCGGTGGGAGAGAGCCTCGCGAGCAGGGCCAGAGGGATCTGCACGGTCACGCCGTCGTCGTCCGCGCCGGGCTCGAACCGGTAGCTGAGCGCGAACTTCTGGTCGCCCTGGCGCCAGATCGGCGGGAACACGGCCTCGTCGATCTCCGGCGCGTCCTCGGGCACCAGTGCCTCGGCGGTCATCGTGAGCAGATCGGGCGTCTGGGTGCGCGCCTGGCGCCACCAGGTTTCGAACGTGCGCGATGAGCATACGTCGGCGGGAATGCGTTTCTGGTAGAACTCGAACACGGCCTCGTCGTCGAACAGGATGTCACGGCGCCGCGTGCGCTCCTCGAGTTCGGCGAGTTCCTTGCGCAGGCTCGTGTTCGCCCGGTCGAAGGCCGTGACGCGCTGGTCGATTCGGTCAAGGTCCCATTCACCCTCGACGAGCGCGTGCCGGATGAATAGGTCGCGAGCGTAGGCCGGGTCGACCCGGGAAAACTGGATCCGGCGGCGCGGCACGATCGGCACCCCGTACAGGGTGACCCGCTCGTAGGCGACGACCGCGCCCTGCTTCTTCTCCCAGTGCGGCTCGGAGTAGCTGCGCTTGCAGAGGTCGCCGGCGAGCGGCTCGGCCCACGCGAGGTCGACGACCGCGTTCATCCGGGCGAACAGGCGGCTGGTCTCGACCAGTTCCGCGCTCATCACGGCGTTCGGTTGCTTCTTCGCGAGCGCCGAGCCCGGGAAGATCACGAAACGCTGCTGGCGCGCGCCGATGTAGTCCTTCTTGGCGGTGTCCTTGAGACCGATGTGGGAAAGCAGACCGGCGAGGAGCGAACGGTGGATCCCATCGGGATTCACGCTGGGATCCCCGATGTGGAGACCGAGCGGCTTGGCCATCTGGCGCAACTGCTTGTACACGTCCTGCCATTCGCGCACGCGCAGATAGTTGAGGAACTCGTTCTTGCAGAGGCGTCGGAAGGCGCTGGAACCGAGCTCCTTCTGCTGCGTCTCGAGGTAGTTCCAGAGGTTCAGCAGGCTCAGGAAGTCGCTCGTCGGGTCGGTGAACCGGGCGTGCTGCTGGTCGGCCTGCGCGCGGCGCTCGAGGGGCCGTTCGCGCGGGTCCTGGATGGTGAGCCCGGAGACGATCACCATCACCTCGCGGCTCACCGCCTGCGTCTTCGACTCGATCACCATTCGTCCGAACCGAGGATCGATGGGCAGCTGTGCGAGCTGCTGGCCGATGCGGGTCAGTGTGGAGATGCCGGGCTTGGAGATGCCGGGCTTGGAGATGCCGGATTTGTGGCCGGCGGTGAGCGCAGCCACCGCGCCGAGCTCGGCGAGCAGGTCGAGGCCGTCCTTGATGCCGCGCGAGTCGGGCGGGGTGAGGAACGGGAACGCGGCGATGTCGCCGAGGCCCAGCGAGATCATCTGCAGGATGACCGCGGCCAGGTTCGTGCGCAGCACCTCCGGCTCGGTGTACTCAGGCCGGCGGGTGAAGTCCTCCTCGGAATAGAGGCGGATGGCGATACCGTCGCTGGTGCGGCCGCTTCGGCCCGAGCGCTGGTTCGCGGAGGCCTGCGAGATGGCCTCGATCGGCAGCCGCTGCACCTTCGAGCGCACGCTGTACCGGCTGATCCGGGCGGTCCCGGCGTCGATGACGTAGCGGATGCCCGGCACGGTCAGGCTGGTCTCCGCCACGTTCGTCGCCAGCACGATGCGGCGTCGCACGCCGGCGACCTTAGACGGCTGGAACACCTTGTGCTGGTCGGCGGAGGAGAGCCGCCCGTACAGCGGCAGGATCTCGGTGGGGCTGGTGCGCCCCGAGGAGGCGTACTTGCCCTGCAGGGCGTCCGCGGCGTCCCGAATCTCGGTCTCACCGCTGAGGAAGACCAGAACATCGCCGTTGGACTCCCGTTCGAGCTCATCGAGCGCGGCGGAGATTCCCTCGATGTAGTCCCTGTCCACCGTGGGCGCGGCATCCGTCGTGTCGTCGTCGTCGCCGTCCATCGCCTCGACGACCAGCGGCCGGTAGCGGATCTCCACCGGGTAGGTGCGCCCGGAGACCTCGATGATCGGGGCCGGCGTGCCGTCGGGCGTGGCGAAATGCTCGGCGAAGCTCTGCGGGTCGATCGTCGCGGAGGTGATGATGAGCTTGAGGTCGGGGCGCTGCGGCAGCAGCTGACGCAGGTAGCCGAGCAGGAAGTCGATGTTGAGGCTGCGCTCGTGCGCCTCGTCGATGATGATCGTGTCGTACTTGCGCAGCAGACGGTCGCGGTGCATCTCGTTGAGCAGGATGCCGTCGGTCATCAGCTTGATGCGGGTGTCCGGGCCGACCTGGTCGGTGAACCGCACCTGGTAGCCGACCGTCTGGCCGACTTCCTGTCCGAGTTCCTCGGCGATGCGTTCAGCGATCGTGCGCGCGGCGAGACGGCGGGGTTGCGTGTGGCCGATGTTCTCCCGGCCCAGCTCGAGGCAGATCTTCGGCAGTTGGGTGGTCTTGCCGGAACCCGTCGCGCCGGCGACGATGACCACCTGGTTGTCACGGATGGCGCGCGCGATATCCTCCCGGCGCTGGCTGACCGGAAGCTCGGGTGGGAAGGTGACTTCGACGGGGATCATGAGCCTTCCATCGTATGACCTCGCGGTGAACGACGGATGCTGCCCGGGTTCGCCTGTGATCGGCCCGACGGCTGTGGCTGTATCGGCGCGTTTTTAACCGCACGATGTTAGCATCAAAGAATGATCAACGACGAAGGGACGGGGGACCGGCACGCCGCCCTTGCCTCCGACGCGCGCCGCCAGGTGCTCGACCTCCTGATGGGATCGGCCACCCCGCTCGACGCCGCCGCGGTCGCGGCGCGCATCGGACTGCACGTGACGACCGCCCGGTTCCATCTCGATCAGCTCGAGAACGCCGACCTGATCCGGCGCGCCGTCGGGCGCGCGGGGACGCGTGGCCGCCCGCGAATCCTCTTCACCGCTGGACCCGCCGCCCGGGAAGGCGGCGCCCAGCACGATCTGAGCCGGGTGCTGGCCACCGCGCTCGCCGAGGACGCCGACAGCGGTCGGGCCCGGGCAATCCGCGCTGGTGAGACCTGGGCCGAGAGCTACGCCGACGAGCTGCGGGGGAACGCCGCGGAGGGCATCGCGCCGCTGCTGAGTATCCTCGACCGGCTCGGCTTCGATCCGGAGCTGGTTTCGGCGGTGGAGCCGGCTCCGGCTTCGGAAGCCGAGTCCGCGGCGGACGACGGTGCCTCCGACGGTGCCTCCGACGGTGTCGCCGACGCTGCCGCCCCGCTGATCACCCTGCTGGCCTGCCCGTTTCGCGCCGATGCGCGGGACGCCCCCGACGTCATCTGCTCGGTGCACCTGGGCCTCGTGCGCGGGGTCGCCCGCGAGCTCGGCCACGACCCGGACCAGGTCGGGCTGCGCCCGTTCGTGGGTCCCGAGCTGTGCCATTTGCACCTCGGAAGCGAGTGGGCCGAGCCGAGCCCGCCGGCCGGGTAAGCGCGCAGCCCGACGACGTGAACTGACGCGCTCCGCCTCGCGCGGTCTCGTTCCGCCCTGCCGCCACCGGGAATAACAGCCCGGGAGGAGGGTTAGGTTGGGGAGGGCGGGAACCGCCCGGCGAGGAAGATGACGGATGAACCCGATCGAGTGGCTTTTCGACGCACAGCTGCAGATCGGAACCCAGACCATTCTTTGGCGCGAGATCATCGGCAACGCCTTCGGCATCCTGAGCGCCGTCGGCGGGATGCGCCGTAAGGTGTGGGCCTGGCCGATCGGAATCGCGGGCAACGTGCTGCTGTTCACGGTGTTCCTCGGCGCCGTGTTCGGCACGCCCAACCCGGTCAATCTGCTCGGCCAGGCCGGGCGGCAGATCATGTTCATCGTCGTGTCGATCTTCGGCTGGGTCCAGTGGTCCACCCATCGTCGGGGGAGCGCGCAGGCTGCCGTGGCCCCGCACTGGGCCGGTGCTCGCGCGCGCATCCTGCTCGGATTCGGGCTCGTCGCGGGCACTCTGGTGCTCACGCCGGTCTTCCGTGCGCTCGGCTCGTTCGAGCCCGTCTGGGCCGATGCCTGGATCTTCACCGGCTCGTTGCTGGCCACGTACGGCATGGCGAAGGGCTGGACCGAGTTCTGGCTGATCTGGGTGGCGGTCGACATCGTCGGGGTGCCGTTGCTGCTCAGCGCCGGCTACTACGCCTCGGCCATCCTCTACATCTTCTACGGCGCGTTCACCCTCGCCGGCTTCTTCGTCTGGATGCGCGTGCAGCGCCGCGCCCGCAGGGCCCTCGCGGTCGACCTGGTGGCCGCCCGGCTCTGACCGGCCCTGACCTGCTCCGCTCAGGTTCGTTGAGGAAATACGCAGGGAGCGTTGGGCCGGGGACAGCGGCACAATGGAGGCATGTCCAATCACCTCGCCGACGCAATCAGCCCCTATCTGCGCTCGCACGCCGACAATCCCGTTGCCTGGTTCGGCTGGGGTTCGGAGGCTTTCGTGGAGGCTCGGCTGCGGGATCTGCCCGTGCTCGTCTCGATCGGCTACTCGACCTGCCACTGGTGCCACGTCATGGCCCGGGAGAGCTTTAGCGACCCGGAGCTCGCCGATTACCTGAACCGGCACTTCGTGAGCATCAAGGTCGACCGGGAGGAGCATCCCGAGGTCGACGCCAGCTACCTCGCCGCGGCCAGCGCCTTCGTGGGCGGGCTCGGCTGGCCGCTCAACGTGTTCGTCACCCCCGACGGGCAGGCTTTCTACGCCGGCACCTACTTTCCGCCGCTGCCGTTGCCGGGGCATCCGTCGTTCCGGCAGGTGCTTGAAGCGGTGACGGATGCCTGGACGAACCGCCGCGCCGAGGTCACCGCGAGCGCGTCCCTCGTCGCCGAGACGCTCGCGGCCGCCGCCGCACGACAGGGTGCCGGCGGAGCGCTGCCCGGCCCCGCCGCGCTCGACCGGGTCCAGGCCGAACTCGTGGGCCTGGAAGACCCCCGCTTCGGCGGATTCGGCGGCGCGCCCAAGTTTCCCGTAGCGCCGGTGCTGGGGTTTCTGCTCGGCCGGCCGGGTGTCGTGGGACAGGTCCCGGAAGCGCAGGCCCTCGCCCTGCGCACCCTGAAGCGCATGGGTGCCTCGCCCCTGCGCGACCCGGTGGAGGGCGGTTTCTTCCGCTACGCCGTGAACCGGGACTGGAGCGACCCGCACTACGAGCGGATGCTCTACGACAACGCGCAGCTGCTCGACCTCTACACCCAGGCCTGGCAGCTCACCGGCGAGAAATGGGCGCAGACGGTCGCGGAGGGTGTCGCCGGGTTCCTCACGACCGTGCTGCGCCTGCCCGGCGGCGGGTTCGCCAGCGCCCAGGACTCCGAGAGCACCGTTGCCGGTCGCCGCGTCGAGGGCTTGTACTACACCCTGGACGAGGACGCCCGGCGGCAGGAGGAGCCGCCCGCGCTCGATGAAAAGGTGCTCACCGGCTGGAACGGCCTTGCCATCAGAGCCCTGGCCCGCGCCGGGTTCGCCCTCGCCGATCCCGACCTCACGACGGCGGCCGCGAGGGCCGCCGACCACCTGCTCACGCGTCACCTGCGCTGGGACGGCAGCCTCGTGCGGGCCTCCATCGCGGGGCGCACGTCTGCCGCTCAGGCCACCCTGGAGGACTTCGGGATGTGTGCACAGGGTCTCCTCGAGCTTGCTCTGGCCACGGGCGAGGTGCGCTATGCCACGGCCGCGCGCCGGCTCATCGACGGCACGCTGGGGGGAACGGATGCCAAAACGGTACCGTCCGCCACCGACATCCCCGGCTCCGGCACTCCCGGCACCAATGCCCCCACCGACGCCGCCGGCACGGCCGGCACTGTCGCCGGCGGGATGCCGTTTCGCGCTCCCGACGGGCCCGACCCGGTGCTTGCCGCGCAGGGACTCGCCCTGGACGTCGACCCGTCGGAGGGGGCCTACCCGTCCGGGATCACGGCGACCGCAGAGGCGGCGAACCTGCTCTACCTGCTGACCGCCGACGACCGCTATCGCGCGGCCGCCGTTGCCGCGATGGCGGCCCTCGCCGAGCGCGCACTCGAACGCCCGCTCGCCTTCGGGGCGGCCCTGCGACTGTCCGGCATTCTGACCGGCCCCGTGGAACAACTCGTGGTGGTCGGGGCGGACGTGGTCGGGCCGGGGGCAGGGCCGGACGCGGCCGCCCCCGAGCAACCCGCCGCACTGCTCGACGCGGTGCGCCGACGCGGGAGCGGGCTCGTCGCATCCGTCACCGAGGTTCAGGCGCAGGCCTTCGCCGACGCCGGCTTCGAACTGTTCCGCGGCCGGGTCGCACACCAGGGTCTGCCGACGGCCTACCTCTGCCGTGACTTCGTCTGCCGCCTGCCCGTCACCGATCCCGCCGACCTGCCGATGGCCTGACCCGGACGGAGGCTGGTCGGCCCGGTGGCCGCGCCGGGAACAGAATGGACAGATGGGCATACAGATCAAGCGGGTCTACGACGAACTTTCCGCGAGCGACGGGACCCGGGTGCTGGTCGACCGGCTGTGGCCGCGCGGAGTCTCGAAGGAGGAAGCCCGGCTCGACGCCTGGCTGAAGCAGATCGCGCCCAGCCCGGAGCTGCGCCGGTGGTGGAACCACGACCGGGCACTTCTGGATGAGTTCGCGGTGCGCTACCGGGCCGAACTCGACACCGCACCCGAGACGACGGCGGCCGTGCAAAAACTCCGCACGCTCATCGCCCGCGACGAGGAGAAGCAGACGACAACCACGCTGGTCTACGGCGCTCGGGACCCGATGGTGAACCACGCCAGGATCCTGGCCGAGTATGTGATTGACAGGGCCTGACCCGTTCGCCTGACCCGATACCTGAGCGGAAATCGCGCCGGCCGTCGGGCCTCCGAAGTAACTACAAGCCGGTAACCTCAAGCCGGCAACCTCACGCCAGCCGACCTCATCGGTCTGCGCCGACGACCGAACGGACTCCGGCGATGGTTCCCGAAATCACCATCGGGGCCGTACTCCTGGCCACCGCGTCCAGCATGGTCGTCGGCGCGATCGGGTACTCGCACCTGGCGTTCGGTACCTCCTGGATGACAGCCGTCGGCCACGACGAGGAAAGCCTGCGCACGGGTTCGACCGCGATCACCGGGCGGTCCCGTCACCGCGGCGAGCGGGGGACGCAGAAGACGTAGAATAACAACGGCGCCACCGCGTTCCGCCGGCTGCTTCGCTCCGGTCTCTGAACCGGTCGTTGCTGTCCGGCATCAACGGACGCACTCTCCCCGGCACTGCGTGTGGTTGCCTCGTGAATGAGTGTTCCCAATTCTTCTCGAGGAGGACCATGGCCACGTTCGATCGCCCGGAAACCGAGCGTCGCTCCTCGAACGAACCGGCAGACAACCTGCCCGTGCTGACGCTGAGCCAGGAACCCGAGCTCGTGCTGCTCTCACCCGACCCGCGCACCCGCCGTTTCGATCGTGATGACGTGGTCGTGCGCAAGGGCGAGATCAACTTGATCAACGGTCACTTCACCCCCCACGAGTCGATGGTCAAGGACCTCCTCGCGGTCCGCGACGCGCTCGAACGGGCCGGCATCGACTTCCTGCTCGTGCGCGGCGACGGGGACCGCCCGGTGATCGCGGTCGACCGCAAACGCCGCAAGAACCTCACCCGCATCCTTGCGGAGGCTTTCGCGAACGAGCCCTTCTACGCCAAGCCCCTCGACGGGAATCTGGCCCCGGCCCTGCTCCTGGCGGACGGCGCCCTGACGACGCTGCGCAAGTCATCCGTCTTCCGGGTCTACCGACCGCGCATCGAGCCGATCGGCCGCCTGCGCTACGGCGCCGAGACGGCCTTCCAGTTCGAGCTCTGGCACTTCGGCGACGATGAGATCGTCGCGCCCGTCGAGAACTCGCTGATGCGGGCACGTCTGCCGCGTTCGGAGGCCCGCGAGACCACGATCGACCTCTTCGGGCGCACCTGGCGCACCCTGCAGCACATGTTCGACGACCTGGCCAGCGACGTCAGTTTCGATATCGACATGGTCTTCTCCTGGGTCGACGGCTCGTCCAGTGATTTCCAGCGTGAGCGGGCCAAGCGTATGCAGGCCTATGTCGTCGGAGACGGCGACGATTCGGATGCCCGTTTCCGCCAGATCGACGAGCTCAAGTACGCCCTCCGCAGCGTCTACATGTTCGCGCCCTGGGTGCGCCGCATCTTCATTGCCACGGATTCGCCGGCCCCGGTGTGGCTGGCCGAGCACCCGCGCGTCACCATCATGCGCAGCGAGGATTTCTTCCCCGACCTGAGTGTTCTGCCCACGCACAACTCGCACGCCGTGGAGAGTCAGCTGCACCGCATCCCCGGACTGGCCGAGCATTTCCTCTATTCCAACGACGACATGTTCTTCGGCCGCCCTGTCGGACCGGAGCTGTTCTTCTCTCCGGGCGGCGTGACCAAGTTCATCGAGGCATCCACCCGGATCGGCCTCGGCGAGAACAACACCAGCCGCAGCGGGTTCGAGAACGGCGCCCGGGTCAACCGCGCCCTGCTGCGCGATCGGTTCGGCAAGGTCACCACGCGGCACCTCGAGCACACGGCGGCGCCGCTCCGCAGGAGTGTGATGCAGGAACTCGAAGCGGAGTTCCCCGGCGATTTCGCCCGCACTGCGGCCAGCCAGTTCCGCTCAGCGACCGATATCTCGGTCACGAACTCGCTGTACCACTACTACGCGCTGATGACCGGGCGGGCGGTCGAGCAGACCCAGGCGCGCTCACTGTACATCGAAACCACGCTGAAGCTGGCACTGCGTCAGATGAACGCCCTGCGCAAGCGCCGCGACCAGGACATGTTCTGCCTGAACGACGGAAGCAACCCGGAGATCTCCGACGAGGTTCGCCGCGCGGCCGTGACCGACTTCCTCGAACGTTACTTCCCGATCGTCGCCCCGTGGGAACGCGAGAACCAGCTCGTTCCCGGCCAGGCCGGGCACACGCCGCCGTCTAGTGCAGAACCGGGATCGGTGTGGTCATCGGGGGTTCGCGGAACGTTGGCAGAGTACCCGCGGGCATGATCCGGATGTTGTCGCCGGCGAGCCGTCGCGCACTTTCCGTCGCGTCGACGTAGTCCAGCGCCGGGTAGTCACCCAGCGGAACGACCGAGTGCAGTATCGTGTCAGCAAACACATGCACGAGGTTGAAGGTGCGTGCCCCGTCGCGGCCCCGCGTGCCGCCGACCGGAACATTCAGGTCCTGGGTGTAGCAGGTGGCCGACGCCACCGACACCGGAATGCCCGCGAACGTCGCGGTCGAGGAGTAGTGCAGGTGCCCGGCGAGGATGCTGCGCACATCCGAGCCGCGCAACACCTGTGCAAGACGGGCCTGGCCGCGCAACTCGACCGACACGGCCAGGTCGAGCACGCTCGGCACGGGCGGGTGGTGCATGGCCAGAATGGTGCCGTCCGGCGCCGGAACGCTCAGCTGGCCGGCCAGCCAGCGCAGTTGGTCGTCGGTCACGGCGCCGTGGTGGTGGCCGGGAACGGAGGTGTCGAGCGTGATCAGGCGCAGGCCGCCGATGTAGTCGACGTGGTCGATCGGCTCGGTGGTCGCCGGCTCGTTCAGCAGCGTGCTGCGGAACGCCGCCCGATCGTCGTGGTTGCCCATCACCCAGAAGACGCGGGCACCGAGCCGCGCCGCGGCCGGCTCGACGATTAGTTGAGCGGCCCGGTAGGCATCCGGTTCGCCCTTGTCGGCCAGGTCACCCGTGATGATGATGGCGTCGGGTCGGCCGGAGGAGGCTTCGACCTCCGCAAACAGCTGCGCGAGATGGGCGGTGCTGTCGACCTGGTCGTACAGGCGCCCGCCGTTCGCAAGCAGGTGGGTGTCGCTGAGGTGGAGTAGAAAATGATCCGGCTTGGGGTATTCGGCCGTTCGAATGTTCACGGAGCATCCATTCGTTGGGGCTAAGAGCTCTTCGAAGAGTTGGCTGACTCTACTCTGATTATTTGAGCAGCATGAGCTGAACCTTAGGTGAATGCCAGGCGAACACGGTGAAGAGCCCGGGTGTTTCGCCTCCGGGTCCGTCGTCACCGCGAGATCAGGGCGTGGTCTCCTTCGTACCCTCTTGCGCCTGCAACGGCTGCTCGGCCGAGGTGGCTCACCAAGGGATGGGTCAGGCCCGAGGTCCGAACGGAGTCAACCGCGCCGCCGCGTGCGAAGCTAGAGCGTGCGCACCTCTTCGTCGATCAGCCCCGTTCGCTACCTGGCGGGGGCGTTCGTCGCAATCATCCTGTTCGCCGGGCTCTACCTCTACTTCGTGCGCACCCTCTCCGGCCAGACCATGGACCAGCTCGCCTTCGACGGCGCGGAGTTCGGACGCCGCAGCGTCACCCCGCTCGCGCAGGAGCTGCTGGATGCCGTTCCGCTGGTCTCCGTCATCGCCGGACTGCTGCTCACCGGGGTCGTGACCGTCGTTCGGCGCAACGGCAGGACCCTGATCGTGGCCTGCGGGGTAGCGCTGGCCGCCGTGTTGAGCACTCAGCTGCTGAAGATCATGCTCCTGACCCGGCCGGACCTCGGGGTGGAGGGCTACGACGGCAACTCGTTCCCCTCGGGACATACAACGGTGGCGGCGGCATCCGCTCTCGCCGTTTTCCTGGTCGCGAGTCCCCGCACGCGCGGCCTCGCCGCCCTCGGCGGTTCCGGCTTCGCCATCCTGGCCGGGGTCGCCACGCTGGCGAACGGCTGGCATCGGCCCAGCGATGTCATCGCGGCTCTGCTCGTCGTGGCGGTCTGGGGTTGCGTGGCCGGCCTGGTGCTGACCCGCGGCCCGTGGTCGATGGGCGGTGCACCGCGCGGCGGGACGAACGCCCGCCCGCCCAGAGTCGACCGCCTGCAGCTGCGCATCCTGATCCCGTTCGCCGCGGTCGCGGTCGCCGCGTTCCTGGTCACGTACTTCCGTGCGTTCGGCGATACCCCGGGAACCCTCATCGCGTACATCGGCGGCGTCACCGCGATCGTTGCCGCGGGGCTCGGGATCGGGTTCACGGGCATCCGTTTGTTCGCCCCGCTGCCCTGATCTGACGGCATTTACGGGGGTGTGCCGGGCCGTGCCCACGTGTAACACTTGGGCTATGCCCGTCACTCTTAGAGCGCTCCAGACCGTGGTCCCCCCGACAGTACTGATCCAGGATCAGGTGCGCGACATCTTCGCCGCCCAGCCGGGACTCAGCCGCCTGGCCCAGCGCCTGGTGACCGCGTCGTTCAACCTGTCCGGGATCGACACCCGGCACACCGTCATTGACGAGCTCACTCTCGACAAGGCGTCGTCCGATCCCCAGTTCTTCGACGCCGCCACGCAGGAGCTGCTCAAGCCGAGCACCCGGGTGCGCAACGAGCTCTACATCGTGGAGGCGACGAAGCTGTTCGTCGAGGCCGGGCGACGGGCCCTCGAGGCGTGCCCCGGCATCGAGGCCTCGGACATCACGCATGTGGTTACCGTGTCGTGCACCGGGTTCTACGCTCCGGGACCCGACTACATGCTCGTGCGCGAGCTGGGCCTGAACCCCGCGACCCAGCGCTACCACCTCGGCTTCATGGGCTGCTACGCGTCGATGCCGGCCCTGCGCACGGCGAAGCAGTTCGTCGACGCCGACCCGAACGCCGTCGTGCTCGTCGTCAGCGCCGAGCTGTGTTCGCTGCACCTGCGCACCTCGGACGACCCGGACACGATCGTCGCCTCCTCGCTGTTCTCGGATGGAGCTGCGGCTGGGATCGTCAGCTCCCGCGCCCCCGCGGCGGGCGAGAACGCCCTCAACCTCGACCTGTTCGAGACCGTGATCACTCCCATCGGCGAGGGGGACATGGCCTGGAAGATCGGCGACGAAGGGTTCGAGATGATCCTCAGCACCTACGTGCCGCACATCATCGACCAGCACATCGAGGGGGCGCTGGCACCCCTCTTCGCGCGGGACGTCGCGCTCAGCGCAGTGTTGGCGCCGGCGCTTGTGCCTTCCAGGGTGCCGTCGCTCCTGCCTGCCGGGGTGCCGGAGGGTGTCTCGGCCGGGTCGGTCGCAACCCTGGTCGCACCGGTTGACGTCGCACCGGTCACCACACCGGCCACCGCGATCGCGCACTGGGCGATCCATCCGGGCGGGCGCAGCATCCTGGACAAGACCGAGGCGAAGCTCGGGCTGAGCGAGGCGCAGCTCGTGCCCTCGCGGGAGACTCTCCGCACCTACGGCAACATGAGCAGCGCGACGATCCTGTTCGTGCTCAAGGCCATCCTCGACTCCCCGGCCACGGATGACGGCGAGCGGGTCTGCGCGATGGCGTTCGGCCCGGGGCTCACGGTCGAATCCGGGCTGATGACCGTCACCGCCGGGTAGCGGAAGTGGGCATCCCGTCGATGCATTTCCCTTCGGCGCGCCGATCGTCGCGGAGTCGTCCCTTCCTGGGCGTCTCGTCGCTGGGCGTTCCGTCACTGGGCGTTCCGTCGCTGCGCCGGCGCGCGAGTGACGCCGTCGAGCTCATGGACGACCCCGACTGCGACCCCGTCAAACTCGCCAGCACCTACGCGAACTTCCGGTTTGTGAACGGCGTGGTGTCGGGGTGGCGCGGGATGTACCGCCGCGATATCCGGCCATTGCTGTCGAGCACTCGGGAGAGCACCCTGCTCGACGTCGGCTGCGGCGGCGGCGACGTGGCGCGGGCGCTGGCCCGCTGGGCCGCCCGGGACGGCCTGCGCCTGCGCATCACGGCCGTTGACCCGGATGCCCGCGCGCACGCCTACGCGATGAGTCTGCCCCCACTGCCCGGACTGACGTTTCGGCGGGCGCTCAGTTCCGATCTCGTCGCAGAAAGGCGCCGGTTCGACGTCGTCGTCTCCAACCATGTGCTGCACCACCTCACCGGCGAACAGCTCGGCGGACTGCTCGCCGACTCGGAACGGCTCGCCGCGCACCGGGTGCTGCACGCCGACATCGAACGCAGCCGGTTCGCGTACCTCGGCTTCGGGCTCGGCACCTGGCCGCTCTTTCGCCGGTCGTTCATCCGCGACGACGGGCTCACCTCCATTCGCCGCAGTTTTACGGCGGCCGAGCTGCGCGAGGTGGTGCCGCCCGGGTGGCAGGTGACGCGGGAACATCCGTCGCGCCTCGTGCTGCGCCGGGTGGTGCCGACCGGACCGGCGTCTGCCGGGCTCGCGTCGGCTGTGTCGGCGTCGGCTGGGTCGGTTCTTGCTGACACGGTGCCGGCGAGAGTGTCCTTTCCGGTCAAAAGTGACCGGCGCAACGGGCATTCTCGACCGGAAAGGGAACCTGAACGCGTGCACGTGCACGAGCGGGGGCAGGCGAACGACAGCGGGGCACGGGTTCGGGACGTGATCGTGGTCGGCGGGGGACCGGTGGGCATCCTGCTCGCTGGACTGCTGGCGGTGCGCGGTGTCGACGTGGAGGTGGTCGAGCAGCGAGCCAAGCCGTCGCTGCGATCCCGGGCCATCGGCATCCACCCGCCGTCGTTGCGGGCTCTGGAGCAACTGGGCGTGGCAGAAGAGGTGCTCGCCCGGGCGGTGCGCATCCGCGGCGGTGTGGTGCGCTCGGACGGGCGCACGCTGGGCCGACTGGCGTTCACCGAAACCGTCGACCGGATGCAGAGCGTGATCTCTCTGCCGCAGTTCGAGACCGAGGCCGTGCTGCGCGCGCGCTTCGCCGAACTCGCGCCCGGCCGGCTGCGCGGCGGCGTAACGGTGACCGGGGTGTCCGAGCGCGGTGGTCGGGTCGCGGTCGAGACGGCTAAGACAGTCGAGACGGCGAAGCCAGGCGGGACTCACGGGACGGTCGAGGGGATCGGGACGGGCGGGACGGGCGAGGGGGGCGTGTCTGCCGGCGAAACTCTCGAGGCTCGCTACGTGGTCGCCGCCGACGGCGCCCGCAGTCTCGTGCGCGACCTACTCGGCATCCGCTGCACCGCGCGCACCGGCGGCGAGACGTATCTGATGAGCGACTACCCCGACACGGGGGAGCATCTCGGGGAGGCCGTGCTCTTCTTCGAGCGGGGTGGTGTGGTCGAGTCGTTCCCGTTGCCGGGAGGCCGACGCCGCTGGGTGGCCATGACCCCGACCCTGCAGGCCGATGCGACGTCCGACGACCTGGCTGCGCTCATCCGTGCCCGCACCGGCACGCAGCTGCCTCCGACGACCGCGGAGGCCAGCGCCTTCTCGGTGCAGCAGCGCCTCGCCACGAGACTTGTAGCGGGACGGGTCGTGCTCATCGGCGACGCGGCGCACCAGATCAGCCCGATCGGCGGGCAGGGCATGAACCTCGGGTGGCTCGACGCGCTGCAACTGGCCCCGGCGCTGGAGCGGGCGCTGCGGGATCCGGAGGCCGCTTCAGGCGTGCTCGGGGATTACGACCGCCGCCGCCGGCGCAGCGCTCGGATGGCCGCCCGGCAGGCCGACTTCAACATGGCGATGGGCGGACCCGTGCAGGGGCTTCGCCTGCGCGCGCGGAACGGCCTCGTGCGCGCCCTCGCGGCGCCGCCCGCCAGCGCCGTGCTCGCCCGCGCCTTCACCATGCGCTGGCTGTAGCTCGCCGCCGCTGGCGCGCCCGCTCGACTCGATCGGCCCGGTGCGCTGGGGCTAACTCAGGAGAAACGTGCGGATGGTGTGGCCGACTCGCAGAACTCCGCGCAAACATGCGGAAATTTGCGGGGGCGCGGCCGCCGCTCGCCGGAATCTCCTGAGTTGGCCACGACGTGTGCGCGGCTGCTGCTGCTGCTGCTGCTGCTGCCCGATTCGGGGTGCAGGTCGGTCCGTGCGCACAACTCCTCCAATTCGGCGGAGCTGCTGCACGGATGCCCGGGACGCCTGGGCGGTTCCGGGCACGCACCGGAATTGGCAGGAGTTATGCGCCGGGGCGATGGATGACCCGGGCCGGCCGGGTGGTGCGGGCTGGGCGGGGCTGGCCCGGTCGGGCAGGTCATTGGGGCTAACTCAGGAGAAACGAGCGCACGGTGCGGTCGGCCCGCAGAATCATGCGGAACTTCGCGGGGCTGGGACCGCTGCTCGTGGAATCTCCTGAGTTAGCCACGGAATGAAAGGTTCAGCTGGGTGTGCACGGCGAGCCGGGCCGGGCCGCGGCTAGCCGGCGCGGGCCGGCGCCGGCGGGGTCCGGAGGCCGCGCACTGCAACGTCGCCGACGACCGCGGGGATGATCGGGGTGGAGGTGACCTGGCCGGTGACCGGATCGGGTTCCAGGCCGAGCACGGTGCCGAGCACGGAGACCGCCGCCGCCGCCGACCAGGCCTGCGGGCGGCAGGCGGCCGGGTAGGGAACCGCGGCGGCAACCAGGGAGGACGCGTCGCCCGAGTGCAGTTCCGGCATGCGGTAGTCGAATGATTCGGCCGCCGCGAGCAGCCCCTCGATCAGGATGCCGGCCTCGGCACCGAAACCGGCGCGCCCCAGGCCGGCGATCGCGATCGCTGTGTCGTGGGTCCACACCGAGCCGCCGTGGTAGCTCAGCGGCCAGTAGCCGACGGAGTCCGTCGACATCGTGCGGAGACCGTAGCCGGAGTTCAACTCCGGGGACACGAGCCGGGCGGCCACAAGGGCGGACTCCTCCGCGGAGAGCAGCCCGGTTCCGAGCAGGTGGCCGATGTTGCTGGTCACAGTGTCGACCGGGCACTTGAAGGCGTCGAGGGCGACGGCCGGGTAGCGGCCGGCGGGCGCGTCGATCCAGAACGAGTCCCGGAACCGGGTCTGGAGCGCGGCCGCCCGGGCGCGCCAGGCGTCGCCGCCGGCCCTGCCGAAGGCGTCGAGCAGTTCGGCGCCGCCGATGTAGGCCTCGTAGGCGTAGGCCTGCACCTCGCAGAGGGCGATCGGTCCATCGGCGAGGCTGCCGTCGCGCCACTGGATCGAGTCGCCGGAGTCCTTCCAGCCCTGGTTCGCGAGGCCGTGGCCGGTGATGTCGACGTATTCGAGGAAGCCGTCGCCGTCGCTGTCGCCGAAGTCGCGCATCCAGCCGAGGGCCGCTTCGAGGGCAGGCAGCAGAGCCTCGACTTCTTCGGTGGCCAAACCCCAACGGTAGGCGTCGCGCAGCAGGCAGATCCAGAGCGGGGTGGCGTCGACGGTGCCGTAGTACAGCGGCGGCAGCGACAGGCTCTCGCCGGGCATCGAGTACACATCGGGGCGCAGTTCGTGCATGATCTTGCCGGGCTGTTCCGCGGTCTCGGTGTCGCTCTTGGTGCCCTGCAGCTGCGCGAGCAGGCGCAGCGTGGAGCCCGCGATCTCGGTGCCGAGCGGCAGCAGGAAGCGCGCCGCCCACAGGGAATCCCGGCCGAACAGGGTGAAGAACCAGGGGGCGCCGGCGGCCAGGAACGGCTCGGCCGGACTCGTCGTGGTGGCCATCCGCAGACCGGTCAGGTCGTCGAGCGCACGTGCCACCCAACGTCCGAGGCGCTCATCGCCGGAGCGCACCGACACCCCGGACCACTCAGGCAGCCCCGATGCGGCCTGCACCACGGTGGCCGCGTGCGCGATCTCGACGGTCCACTCCACGGTGACGCTGCTTTTCGCGGGCACGGTGACCGACCAGGTGCCGGTGACCTCGGTGTCAGCCTCGGCGGTCGAGCCGGTCAGCACCCCGTCGTCGCTCACCCCCACCAGCGCCGCCACGGTGTCGGTCGACAGACGGATGCCCCCGCTCGCCTCCGTCACAACGACATCCGGTGCCGCGGGCAGGTCCACGCCCCCGAAAGCGTCGCGCTCGGCGGCACCCGCGAGGCCGGCCTTTACGGTCTGCATATCGGCGAAATCGGGCGTCAGGCGCACGGACACGGTCGTGTCGACAGCCTGCTCGAGTCCCGAGATGATCTCGATCCGTTCGGTCAGGCGCCCCGCGGTGACCGTGCGGGTGACTTCGAGCCGCAGCCGGGGGTCGGCGGTGCGGTCGTCGAGGTGGCGGAGCAGCGACGTGAAGGTGACCTCTCCCGCGCCGCGCTGGGCGTGTCCGATCGCTTCGCCGATCCGGCCGCCGATCAGCAGGGACCAGCCGGAGAGGATCCGGGTGTCCGCGTGGTACAAGCCGTGGATGGGTTTGTCGGTCTGCCCGTCGGACCGCGACCACGCCTGGGTCGGGGCCGCCAGAACGATGGCGGAGTCATGGAGCAGAGGCTGAACGGGGTGAGAGAACATGAGCGAGGTACGACTCCAGAGGGGGTTGTGGTGCGGATCTGCAGAAGAAACAGAAGGAACAGAAGGAACAGATGGAATGGAAGTAGAGAAGGAACAGAAGGAACAGAAGAAACAGAAGAAACAGAAGGAACAGAAGGAACGGAAGGAACAGAAGGAACGGAAGTAGCGAAGGAACGGAAGGAAAAGGGTGGAGAGAAGGACTACTCCTTCACCGCCCCATCGGTGGTGTTCATGATGCGTTTCTGGAAGATGAAGAACATCACCGCGACCGGGATGGTCATGATCGCCGCCGCGGCCAGCTTGAGTGGGTATTGCGTGCCCTGGCTGAGCTGCCCGGAGGCCAGTGACGCCACGCCCTTGGTCAGCGTCGTCAGCTCGGGGGACTGCGTGGCCACGATGAAGTGGGACAGCTCGTTCCAGGACCCTTGGAACGACAGGATGATGATGGTCACCAGGGCCGGCCGGGCCATCGGCAGAACGATCGACCAGAACACCCGGAAGGTGCCGGCCCCGTCGATGCGTGCCTGCTCCTCCACACTCGCCGGAATCGACTCGAAGAAGTTCTTCATGATGAAGACGCCCGCGGCATCCGTGAGCAGCGGCACGATCATTGCAACGTAGGTGTCGTAGATGCCGAGCTGGTTGATCACCAGGAACTTCGGGATCAGGAGCACGACCCCGGGCACGCTCATCACGGCGATGAGCAGCGCGAAGATCACGGTGCGGCCCCGGAAGTGCAGCCGCGCGAGGGCGTAACCGGCCAGGGAATTGAAGAAGACGCGGCCGAGGGTGACGAAGACGGTGACGATGGCGGAGTTCTGGAACCAGACCGGGAAGTCCGAGTTGAGGAACAACCTCTCGTACGCGGCCGTGGACCAGGTCTGCGGCAGCAGCGACATGGGATTGCTGGCGGCATCGCCATCCGTTTTGAAGGAGGTGGCGACCTGAATCAGAAACGGGGCGATGTAGATGATCGCCAGCACGACCAGGATCGCGTACAGCAGTGACCGGCCGGCGATCGCGCGGGTCGGCAACTGTTCTCGGCCCAGGGCGCGCAGGCGTCGGGAGGGAGAGACGGTGCGCTCGCGGGTTCTCACCGTGGTGCTCATTTCGAACCTCCGGATGTCGGGCTCTGCAGATACGGACGCATCCGCCGGTTGGAGACCTTGCGTTCGGCGAGCAGAGCGCGCTGGAACAGCGTGAAGGCCACGATGATGACGAACAGGATGAAAGCGATCGCGGCGCCCTGGCCCCAGGCCTGGTTGGTGAAAGCGGCCTGATAGGAGAGATAGGCCGGAGTGAGCGTGGTCTTGCCTGGTCCACCCTGCGTGCCGGTATAGATCTGGTCGAAGACCTGCCAGGCACCGATCAGGCCGAGGGTGAGCACGGTGAAGAGGGTCGGTCGCAGCTGGGGGAGGGTGACCCGCCAGAACCGCTGCCAGCCGTTGGCGCCGTCCATCATGGCGGCCTCGACGACGTCGCCGCTGAGGTTCTGCAACGCGGCGATGAACAGCAGCATGAACGTGCCGCTGGTGGTGAACACGGCCATCAGGATGAAGGCGCTCATGGCCACGGATGGCCCGGCGAGCCACTCCCAGAAAGAGATTCCGAGGAACGTGTTGCCCGTGAGCGCGGCTGGGCCGGTCTCGACGCCGAACGCTCCGAGGATGTTGTGCAGCACGCCGCTGGGGTCGTTGAACCAGTTCGGTCCGTTGACGCCGATGAACGCCAGCAGTTTGTTGACGGCGCCGCTGGCGCTGAACAGGAACAGCCAGAGCACCGTGATGGCCACCGAGCTGGTCACCGACGGGAAATAGAACGCGGTGCGGAAGAAGCCGCGGCCGCGCAGGATCTGCCGGTTGACCAGCACGGCCAGCAGCAGCGACAGCATGGTCTGGGTCGGCACGACCAGGAGGACGTACCAGGCGTTGTTACGCAGCGCTATGCCGAAGTCCTGTTCGGCCAGGCCGCCGCCGCCGACCAGGGCGGAGTAGTTGTCGAGGCCCACGAACGACACTGTGCCGCTGAAGGGGCTGCCGCGGCCGTTCCAGTCGGAGAAGCTGACCCAGAGGGCCATCAGCACCGGGATGACCAGGAACAAGCCGAGCAGGATGATCATCGGGGCGGTGAAGAGCCACCCCGAGGCGGTCTCGCCGCCCCGGATATTCGAGCGGCGAGCCGTGCGTGCAGGCGTCGACATGGTGGACTACTTCAGCAGTGCTTCGAGGTTCTTCTGCACGGAATCGAGAATCGCTTGCGCGTCCCCGGTCTTCAGCGACTCGAGCTGGGCGTTCAGGTCGCTCGTGACATCCGCGGCGCCCTGCACGTTGGGCACGCCCTTGGCGTAGTCGGCGCCGTCGAGGAAGGCCACCAGGGTGGGGTTGGCGCTCTTCCAGTCTTCGGCGGCCGACTTGATCGAGGGCATCGGGCCGAATTCTTCCGAGAAGGTGAGCTGGGCATCCTTGCTGGTGAGCTGTTCGACGAGCTCGAGCGCGCCGGCCTGGTTGGGGCTGTCGGCGGCGATGCCCCAGCAATTGGTGAACTGCAGGGTGCCCTGGCCCTCCGGGCCTGCAGGCAGCTCGGCGACCGTGTAGTTGACGTCGGGGAAGTCGCTCTTCATCGCGCCCGTGATCCAGTTGCCCTCAATGGTCATGGCCGAGAGCTGCTTGCCGAACGCCTCGCCACCCCACCCGGCACCGATTTCGCTGGCGTAGCTCATCACCCCGTCGTTCAGGAGGGTCTGCGCGTATTCGAGGCCCGCGACGTTCTCCGCGCTGTTCGCGGTGACCTCGGTGTTGTCTTCGCTCATCAGGCTGCCGCCGGCCTGGGCCATGAACGCGCCCAGACGGGCGTATTCGCCGCCGAGGGCGAGTCCGACCTGGCTGTCGGTCGTGAGCGTCTTGCTGACGGCCGCGAGCTCGTCCCAGGTGGTGGGGATGTCGGCATCCGTCAGCCCGGCCTGAGCCCAGAGGTCGTCGTTGATGATCAGACCCAGGGTCGAGAAGTCCTTCGGCGCGCAGTAGAAGTCGCCCTCGTACGTGAAGGAACTGACCAGGCTCGGGTAGAAGTCGTCCTTGTTGGCCAGATCGTCGCCGTAGGCCAGGAGCGAGCCGTTCGAGGCATAGCCGGCGAGCGCATCCGTCGACAGGTAGAAGACGTCGGCGGGCTTCTGGGCCGCGAAGCCCTGGGCGAGCTGCTGGTTGAGGTCGCTGGCGACGCTGACCTTGGCGTCGGTGCCAGAGGTCTCGGACCAGGCGGCCACGGCGGCGTTGACGGAGGCGGTCTCGGCGTCGCCGCTGGAACCGATCAGAATGTTGAGCCCCTGGGTGGAATCGCTCGTGAGCTCTCCGCCCGAATCGGCGGTGTCGCCGCCGAAGCCGGATCCGGAACCGCACGCGCTGAGGGTGAGGGCGCCGGCCACGGCGAGCCCGGTTCCGATCAGCCAGCGGGAGTTGCGTCGTTGCATCTTGTTTCTCCTTGAGTCGCGCATCGATGCGCGTTTGCTTGTGTAACGGTCACGATAGCTGAATTCATTTGATCGATCAAACTTTTTTTTGATCGATCTAATCACCGTGTTTCCGCGATCCGTCGAGACACGGTATTCTGTGCAGAACAATATTTGATCGTTCAATTCACGGGGGCAGGCGCGTCCGACAAGGGCATGGGGCAGGAGCGGCGATGGGTGGGTTCCCCACGGTGACGGATGTCGCGCTCGCGGCCGGCGTCTCCAGGCAGACCGTCTCGAATGTGATGAATTCGCCCGGCATCGTGCGCACCGACACCCGCCAGCGGGTCGAGGCTGCCATCGCCGAACTCGGGTACCGGCCGCACGCCTCCGCCCGCCGGCTGCGCACGCGGCGCAGCTCGACCATCGGCATCCGGCTGGACCCGGTGATCGACGGCATCTCCGGTTCGGTGCTCGACCGGTTTCTGCACGCCGTGACCGAGCAGGCCGACGCCCAGGGGCTGCGGGTGCTGCTGTTCACGGCCACGAGCCCCGAAGACGAGATCATCCAGTTCCGGCGCCTGAACGACGGCGCGGATGTCGATGGTTTCGTGCTCACGTCGACGTTCGCCGGCGACCCACGCACCCGATGGCTGATCGAGAACGGCATCTCCTTCGTCACCTTCGGGCGGCCGTGGGGAGTCGACGATATGAACGACCCGCAGCACCTGTGGGTGGATGTGGATGGCTGGTCCGGCCTGCACGCTGCCACGCGGACACAGCAGGAGACCGGAGCCCGGCGCATCGCCTACATCGGCTGGCCCAGCCCGTCGGGCACCGGCGATGACCGCCGACGAGGCTGGTACGACGCGATGATCGAACGCGGCGACGTCTCGGAGCGGGACTTGGCCGAGCTGGAGATCGTCACCACTGACGGCGTCAGCCAGGGCACCGCGGCCATGCAGCAGTTGCGGCAGAACGCCGGCCAGATCGATGCCGTGCTCTGCGCGAGCGACTCGCTCGCCCTCGGGGCGATGATCGCGAACCCCGAGCGTTTGCCCGTCACCGGCTACGACAACACCCCCATCGCCGCCGCGATCGGGCTTTCCAGCGTCGACCAAGCAGTGGACGAGGTGGCCGCCGGAGTGCTCGAACTGCTCACCGGCGAGTTCGGCGGCAAGGTGCACGGAGCCCCCGAGTCGGCCGAACCCCGGCACCGGATGGTCACGCCCCGGCTGGTCGTGCGCGAGTTCGCCGCCATCCCGATGGACGTGCCGCGGTAGCCGCTAGCATGACGCCATGACTCTCCCCGAGGTTGTCGGACTCCCTGTTTCTATCGGTGTCCCCGTCCCTCTCGCTTTCGCCCTGCCCGACGCGTGGAACCTCGCCGGTCGTACGGCCCTGGTCACCGGGGCCGGCAGCGCCTCCGGGATCGGATTCGCCGCGGCACGGATGCTGGGTGAGCTCGGTGCACACGTCGTGCTCACCGCCACGACCGAACGCGTGCACGAGCGAGCGGCTGAGCTGACGGAACGGGGCATCGCGGCATCCGGCATCGTCTGCACCCTCCACGCCGAGGCCGGCGCGCTGGCGCTCGCCGACTCCCTCGCGACCGCCGGGCTGGCGCCCACGATTCTGGTGAACAACGCGGGCATGGTCGCGGTCGGCGACGCCGAGATGCTGCACGGCGACGTGAGCACCACGTTGCCGGACGAGTGGGACCGCGGCCTCGCGATCAACCTATCGACTGCCTTCCACGCCACGCGCACCGTGATCGGCTTCATGCACGCGGCGGCCTGGGGGCGCATCGTCACAGTGTCCAGCGTGTCTGGGCCGGTGATGGCGTCGCGCGGGGACCTGACGTATGCGGCCGCGAAGGCTGGTCTGGCCGGGCTCACCCGAGCGCTCGCCGTGGATGAGGCCTGGCTCGGCATCACCGCCAACGCGGTCGCACCGGGCTGGATCGAGACCGGGTCGCAGCTGGAGAGCGAGGCAGTCGAGGGCGCGCTCGTGCCCGTCGGGCGCAGCGGCACGGCTGCCGAGGTGGCCTCCGTGATCGCCTGGCTGGCCTCGCCCGGCGCGTCATACGTCACCGGCCAGACGATCGTCGTCGACGGCGGTAACAGCGTGGCGGAGGAGCGCCGCTAGCGGCGGCCGGTCCGGCAGACGGTGCGGCGGCCGGTCCGGCAGCCGGTGCAGTTGAATAGACGGGTGACTTCTGCACTGATCGACCGGCTTCGCGCCGACCTCGCCGCCGCCAACTTCTCGGTCTCGGCCCTCACTGGCCTGTGGGGGATCGAAGCGGATGCCGCGTTGCGCCGCAACCAGCGGGTCCCGGCGCTTCGGGGGCTGGACGGTCTCCGGGAGAGGCTCGGGCACGCCGAACCCTGCGCCACACTGGCTCGCCTGTTCGTTCTCGGCCTGCCCGTCGACCGTGCGGATCTCGATGTCGCCCTCCCCGCGCTGGGTGCCGCCGGGGCCGAGGAGCTCGGCCTCGCGGTATCCGTCGACGCCGGTGTCGACGCCGATGTCGACGCCGATGTCCTTCCGGGTGTCGGCCCTGTCGCATCCGGTGCATCCGTTGCGGCCGGCACCCTCTGCCCGCTCCTCGAACTGCGGCCCTACAGCTTCGTCGACGCGCATGGCGCCGGAAGCTGGTGGATCGTGTCCGACCTGGGAGAGCTCGCACTCGGCCACCCGCTCGGCGAAAGCCATGTGCTCGGGGTGGGTGGGGCATCCCTCACATTGACCGGGCTCCTGATCCCGACCCCGGTGGCCAGCGCCCTCGACCTGGGCACCGGATGCGGAATCCAGGCGATGCACGCGTCCCGGCACGCCGACCGGGTGGTAGCCACCGACATCTCGGTGCGAGCCCTGGAGCTTGCCGCGCTCAACGCCGAGCTGAACGAGATCGGGAATATCGAGTTTCGCCTCGGGAGCCTGTTCGAACCGGTCGCGGGGGAGCGCTTCGACCACATCATCTCCAACCCTCCGTTCGTGATCACCCCGCGTGTGCCGGGTGTGCCGGCCTACGAATACCGCGACGGCGGCCTGGTCGGCGACGCGCTCGTCGAGGCGGTCGTGCGCGGCGCTGCCGAACATCTCACCCCCGGCGGCGTCGCCCAGCTGCTCGGGAACTGGGAGTACCACGCCGGCCAGGATGCCTTCGAGCGTCTGGCCGCCTGGCTCGCCGCCCCCGTCACCCCTGTCACCCCTGTCACCCCTGTCACCCCTGTCACCCCTGTCGCATCCCCTGTCACCCCTGTCGCATCCCCTGCATCGCCAGCTTCCGCCCCGCTGCGCCCTGACGAATTCGACGGAGATTTTGCCCCAAACAGCCTGAATTCGGCGCGTTTGGCCCCTCTGGGAGCAGAATCTCCGTCGAATTCGCACACGCCCGGGGCGGAGGGTGCCGCCGGGGCGGAGGGTGCCGCGGGGGCCGGTGCCGAGGGTGCGCACGGGGGCCAGCAGGAGACCGTGCAGGCCACGGATGCCGCCGCACTCGACGCCTGGATCATCGAACGCGAGGTGCAGGCCCCCACGCTCTACGCCGAGACGTGGATCCGCGACGGCGGCACCCGCTCCGACACCGCCGACTTCGACCTCCTCTACGGGGCCTGGCTCGACGACTTCGCGGCGCGCGGCGTGAGTCAGGTCGGCTTCGGCTACATGCTGCTGCGCCGCCCGGCCGCCGGCACCCCCACCTTCCGTCGGCTCGAACGCCTCCCCGGCACCCTCGGCCACAATCCAGGAGGCATGGGCAGCCATCTTGCCGCTTGCCTCGCCGCCCACGACTGGCACGCGGCAACGGATGACGCCCGCCTCGCCCGCGCGCGGCTCGCCGTCGCATCCGATGTCACCGAGGTACGGCACTACTGGCCCGGCCAGGAGGACCCCACCCTGATGACGCTGCACCAGGGCACCGGCTTCGGTCGGTTGATCGCGCTGGACACCGGCCTCGCCGCCCTGGTCGGCGCCTCTGACGGCGAGCTCGACGTCGGCTCGATCGTCGCTGCGCTGGCCGAACTGCTCGACGTCGATGAGCGCGAACTCGCCGCGGACCTGCTCCCGCGCGTGCGGGAGCTGCTCGAGGACGGCTTCCTGCAGCATCGGCTCGCCTGACGTGCTGTGTGCTGCCATCGTCTGCTGCCAGCCACGTGCTGTGAGCTGACGCGCTGACGAGGACCCCGCCCGCCACCAACGCACGCTAGACCGCCACCAGCGCACGCTAGACCGCCACCGCGTCACCGGCGAACGCAAACTCGGAGATTTTCGCGAAACGCCGTATTTCAGGGTGGGATGCCGCGTGTCGCGACAATCTCCGAAGTAACGTGCGCACACCCCACCCCACCCCCACCCGACCGGCCACTTCACCCGGCTCTGCGGTAGCTTGGTCGTACTGCCCGGCCCGCTCGGAGAGGAGGACGTCGGCGCCATACCTGGCGCCGAGACAGCGATGAAACGACGAACCTTTCTGCTCGGCTCAGTCTCCGGCCTGGGCCTGGTCGCGCTCACCGCGTGCGTGACGCCGACTCCGCGGCCCTCGGCATCCGTCACGCCGAAGCCGACGTCGACACCCTCGCTCGTCCCGAAGCCGGCGGCCATGCGCCGCACATCCTGGTCGGCCGACCCGTTCGCCCGCGGCTCCTTCAGTTACCCCGCGGTGGGCGCCACGCCCGAGCAGCGCGCCGCGCTCGGCCAGCCCGTCGACGACCGCCTCTTCTTCGCCGGTGAGGCCACCTCCACCGACGCGCCGGGCACGGTGCAGGGCGCCCGCGATTCAGGGAAGCGCGCCGCCCGCGACGTGCTCGCAGCGGCGAGCCTGGGGGAGCGCATCGCCGTGATCGGCGCCGGAATCGCCGGACTCACCGCGGCCCGAGACCTGCAGGACGCCGGCTTCGACGTGTTCCTGGTCGAGGCCCGCGACCGCATCGGCGGCCGCATCGACACCGTCACCGACAAGGACTGGCCATTCCCGATCGAGCTCGGCGCGGCTTTCGTCCGGCGCACCGGCCAGACCACCCTCGACGAGGACCTCACCGACCGCGGCGTCGCCACGGCCCCCTTCACCGATCCGCCGGAGGTCCGCACCGCGGCCGGCACGGTCGTGGAGGTGCCCGACACCGGCGCGCAGGCGGTCGCCACGGCGCTGGCCTGGGCCGCCGAGCAGCCCACCGACGTGTCCATCGCGCAGTCCCTTGCTGATTCGGGAGCCTCCAAGCTCTCGACGACGGATGCCGACACCGGCGTTTCCGACGCCGACTGGCTCGACTACCAGATCACGGTGGTGCTCGACCCACTGGCAGGGGGCCCCGTTCCGGAGCAGTCCTCCTGGTACTCGGACGCCAACCCTCAGGCCGACCCTGACACCGACCCCGGCGAGGATCGTATCGTGCTGGGCGGCTTCGCCACCCTGCTTACCGACCTCAGCGACGGCATCGACATGCTCGGGTCGAGCGTGGTCACCAAAATCGCCTACAGCGAAGCCGGCACCAGCCTCCGGCTCGGCACCGGCGAGTCGCTCTCCGCCGACCGGGTCGTCGTCACCGTGCCGCTGGGGGTGCTGAAGACCACGGTGATGGAGTTCGACCCGCCGCTGCCCTTCACGCACCGCGGCGCCATCTCGGCCCTGGGCATGGGCACGCTCGACAAGATCTGGCTGCAATTCGACAAGCCGTTCTGGGACACGGATGCCCCGCTCTGGTCCACGGTCGGCGGCGACGACGACTTCCGCGTCTGGATCAACATGGTTCCGCTCACCGGCGAACCGGTGCTGGTGGGCCTGGTTGCGGCGGAGACCGCTCTGCGCCTCGCGGAGGTCGACGACGACGAGTTCCTCGCCGCCGCCTTGAGCAGCCTCGAGCCGTTCTACTCGGCCGTGCCGACCGACAACCCGACCACGGAGTAGGTCCGCACCACGCCGCTCCCCGAATCCCGGGCCGGCGCCTCGCGATTGTCAACCCGTCTTATTTCTGAGATTCGTGGTGTACTCACCTGCCAACGTCCAGTCGATGAATTCTGGCTCCCATTCGGGGCACGTTCTCATGCAGTCGCAGCCCGTCGTGGTGCAGCGCCCAGAGGTCCAGTCGTTATCCTGACTGGCCTTGCCGACGGATTCCTGACGGGTGGATGCCCCCGTTCCAGGCCGGGCTCGTTCCGCTGGCCATCCCAGTGCGGTCGTCACCGGGATGCACCACCCCCGCCCGCGACTGCTCCACTTTTCTGCTTGACCGTGCGATTGCTGTGCTCCCCATGGATATCCTCCTCGACATCGACATCGACATCGACCGCGAATCCGTCGTCCTTCTGGACGTCGACCCTGACCTGCCCTGTGAAGGCACTCACCACATTCGTGGCCTGAGCGGGCACCAACCCACCGCCCCCGGCGCCTACCTGGCGGTCTCGCCGTGCTGCGGCTCCAAGGTAGTGCAATGCACACCCCGGGTCCTCGCGATGCGGGCATCCGGGGTGCTCTACTGCGGCGCCTGCCGGGGCGAGCACCTGACCAGCGAATACACCTTCACGCCGCTGTAGGTTCGCGCCCCTGCGCCCGCGGGGGCAGCCGCGACGTGGCCGTGAGTACGGCGGCGATCGCGATGAAGAGCAGCAGCGCGACCAGGCAGTAGATCACGGTCTCGAGCGGGCCGCGCACCTGCACCGGGTCGAGGAAGAAATACGGGTACCACCCCACGATCGACCCGCGGATGAGCGTGAACACTCCCCAGATCGAGGGCACCACGAGAACCCAGACCAGGATTTTCCAGGGCAGGCGGGCCTTGCCGGCATCCGTCAGCCAGTCAAGGAGTGCGATCGTGGGAATCCAGAAGTGCAGCAACTGGCTCGACCAGGGCACCTCGATCGTGTAGTCCAGCGAGGAGGACTGGATGACGATGGTCAGGAATACGATCCCGGAGACGGTGATGTAGGTCGTCACAAGCAACCGGAACCAGTTCAGCCAGGGTGGGTCGGTCGTGTGCCGAAATGCGACGAATGCGGCAGCGGCGAAGGCGACGATCGCGGCCATACCGCTCTGCACGGTGAAATAGCTGAAGTAGTTGTAGATCTGAAACGTGGCGAAACCGAGCACGTAATCGAAGTAGCCGGCGAGGGCCACCACGCCCAGGCCGGCGAGGAGCAGGCGGCCGATGCCGAACCCGCGGCGCACGGTGTGCACGGGCTGCGTCCGAGAAGTTCGGGCGAGGGCCCGGCGTACGGGTGCCGCAGTGAGTGCGCGCACGCCCGATCTCGTCGCCGCCGAGTGAACGCGCTTCGGGGGGTCCGTCCGAGCGGGATCGGCAGCTCGCGCGCACATGCTCCCACGCTACGCCAGCCGGTCGGGTGCCCGCTGACCTCGGTATCAACCGGATGCCGCCGCTCAGCCGGCCGTTCCGCTCAGAAGCCGATCCGGAACCCGGTCTCGCCGAGCGGCGGAATCGTGGTGACCTCGACCGCCTCGACCCGGGCCGACGGCGGGCCGTGCTGCAGCCACGAGAGCATCACCCAGACGGTTGCCGCGTCGCCCTCCAGCTCGACCTCCACCGCACCGTCCCCGCGGTTGCGCACATGACCCGCGAGCCCGAGTCGGCGCGCCTCGGTCTGGGTGTAGTAGCGGAACCCGACTCCCTGCACCACCCCGCGCACGACAACCTGCTTGCGAACCATGCTTCCAGTGTGCCCCGCCGCAGGCGAGCCCGCATCCATCGTTCACCCGACCCGTTCACCAACCCGCGCTGTGGCTGACTCAGGAGATCCAGCGCGGGCATCCGTCGTGCACCGAAAATCCCACGGAAACACGCGGATGCCCCTAACCGGCCCGAGCATTCTCCTGAGTTAGCCACGCGGGGTGGGGGTTAGTCACGCGGGGTGGGGGTTGGCCACGCGGGGTGGGGGTTGGCCACGCGGGGTGGGGGTTGGCCACGCGGGGTGGGGGTTGGCCACGCGCGGTGGGGGAGACGCGCAGCCGGAGTGCTCCGGCCAGCCCGAAGCCAGATGCTGCCGCCATGGCCCTGCACCGCCAACCCCCGATTCAGGCGGAGTCACGCCAGACGATCGGAGTCTCGAGCAATATGCCCTCGGCCGGCTGCTCTTCGCCGCGCAACTGGCCCAGCACGCACTCGGCCGCCCGCTCACCGAGGCCGAAGGCGGGCTGGTGCACGGTGGACAGGTGCGGCTGGGTGCGCAGCGCCCAGGAGCTGTCGTCGAAGCCGACGATGCCGACGTCTCCGGGAATGGTGCGCCCGGCATGGCGCAGCGCCTCCATAGCACCGGCCGCGACCGCGTCGGAGGCGGCGAACACGCCGTCGATCAGCGGGTCACGCTGAAGCAGCGCACGCATGCCGAGGGCCCCGTCGGTGAAGGTGTACAGCGGAACGCGGGCCACGAGAGCCGGGTCGAAGCGGTCGCCGAGGGCATCCGTGAAGCCGGCCAGACGGTCGGCGCCGGAGTCGCGGTCGAGCGCGGCGGCAATCATGCCGATGCGCGTGCGGCCGGTCTGCATGAGGCGTTCGGTGATGGCGCGCGCCGACGCCCGGTTGTCGATGCCCACGAAGGGAAGCTGGCGCAGGTCGGGCGGATGTCCCACAAAGGCGGCCGGAAGGCGCAGCTTCTCGATCACCCGGGTGATCGGGTCTTCCTGGCGAGCGGAGACGATGACGACCCCGTCGACGAAACCGCCGCTGAGGTAGCGGGCGACGCGCTCGGTGTCGCGCTGGGAGTCGATGACCAGGCTGACCATCTGGTAGTCGGCGCGGGAGAGCACGGTGTTGGCGCCGAGTAGGATTCCGCCGATGTTGGGGTCGTCCAGAAACAGGGAGTGCGGCTCGTGCACGATGAAACCGACGGCCTCCGAGCGCTGCATGACCAGGCTTCGGGCTGCGTTGTTCGGCACATAACCGACCTTCTCGATGGCCGCCTCGATGGCGATGCGGGCCGACGCCGAGACGTAGGGCTCGTCGTTCACGACCCGGCTGACCGTGCCGCGGGAGACTCCGGCTTCCACGGCGACGTCGTGGATCGTCGCGCGTTTGCGTCGAGACGGGATTGTCACCATTCGATAACTGTAACGCTCCCGCACACACTCCGCGCTTGACACGACCGCCGGGAGATACATACTCTGTGTACGTTCACAGAAAACCCGACGGAGTGTTTTTCTCCCGACTCTGTGCACGTTCACAGAACAGTTAGCACAGAGTCGTCACCACGGTGTCGTCACCACGAAGTGCACGCCACAGTCAGGGAGCACATGAACTCGCGAGCAGCCACTTCGAACGGTGCGGCCCCGGCCCACCCGTTCGTGCACGAGGGCATCGCCTACGGCTGTGACTACAACCCGGAGCAGTGGGGTCCCGAGACCTGGGCCGAGGACGTGCGCCTCATGCGCGAGGCCGGCGTCGACCTGGTGGCCATCAACATCTTCGGCTGGTCGCACCTCGAGCCGCGTGCGGGCGAGTACGACTTCGACACCCTCGACACGATCATCGAGCTGCTCCACGCCAACGGGATCCGGGTCAACCTCGGCACCGGCACCTCGTCGCCGCCGCCGTGGCTGACCACACTTCACCCCGAGATCCTTCCGGTCGCCGACGACGGCACGACCCGTTTCCCCGGCGGTCGCCAGGCCTGGTGCCCGAGCTCGGCCGTGTTCCGTGAGCACGCGCTGGCCCTGGTCGAAAAGGTCGCCGAGCGGTACGGCCACCACCCGGCCATCGCCCTCTGGCACGTGTCCAACGAATTGGGCTGCCACAACGCGCTCTGTTACTGCGACGACACCGCCGCCGCGTTCCGTCTCTGGCTTCAGGCGCGTTACGGCACCATCGATGCTCTCAACGCAGCCTGGGGTACCTCCTTCTGGAGCCAGCGGTACGGCCAGTGGGCTGAGATCCTCACCCCGCGGCTCACGCTGTCCAGCCACAACCCCGGCCAGGTGCTCGACTTCCACCGGTTCAGCTCCGCCGAACTGCTCGACTACTATCGGCGCGAGAGCGCGGTGCTGCGCCGCCACTCGAACGTGGCCGTGACCACCAACTTCATGGTCACCGCGCACATCCGCAACCTCGACTACTGGTCCTGGGCCGGCGACATGGACATCGTCGCCAACGACCACTACCTCGACCACCGCCTCGCCGACCCGGCCACCGAGCTCGCCTTCGCCGCGGACCTCACCCGCGGGCTCGCCCAGGGTGAGCCCTGGCTCCTGATGGAACAGGCCGCCGGTGCCGTCAACTGGCAGCCGCACAACCTGGCCAAGGCGCCCGGCGAAATGACCCGCAACTCCCTCGCCCACGTCGCCCGCGGTGCGGACGGCGTCTGCTTCTTCCAGTGGCGCGCCTCCCCGCAGGGGTCGGAGAAATTCCACTCCGCCCTGGTGCCCCACGCCGGCACCGACACCGTGCTCTGGCGCGAGGTCGTGGCCCTGGGCGCAACCCTGGATCGTCTTGCCGAGGTCACCGGCAGCCGGGTCGTCGCGGATGCCGCGATCATCTTCAGCTGGGAATCCTGGTGGGCAGGCGACGGCGAATCCCGTCCGTCCCACGCTGTGCGCTACCTCGACCAGGTGCACGCCGCCTACGCGGCCCTGCACGAACTCGGCGTCACGGTCGACATCGTCTCCCCGGATGCCGACCTCTCGGGCTACCGCCTCGTCGTCGTCCCGTGCCTCTACCTGGTCTCGGACGCGCAGGCCGAGAATCTCAACACCTACGTCGCCGCCGGCGGCCACGCCCTGATCACCTTCTTCAGCGGCATCGTCGACGTAGACGACCGGGTGCGCACCGGCGGTTACCCCGGCGCGTTCCGCGAGATCCTCGGCATCACAGTGGAGGAGTTCTCTCCGCTGCTGCCCGGCCACGTTCTCGCTCTCGACACCGGCGCCGCCGCGAGCCTGTGGAGCGAACGCCTGCGCGTCGACACCGCCGAGGTGGTCGCGAGCTACATCGACGGGCCGCTGCCCGGCATCCCCGCCATCACCCGCAACCGGCACGGAGGCGGCACCGCCTGGTACGTCGCCACCGCGCTGGAGGCCGGCGCCCTGCGGGACGTCCTGCGCAGGATCGCCCAGGAGGCTCGGGTCACCGCGGTCGGCCCGGAGCGCACCGGAGCCATCGAGGTCGTGCGCCGCGTGAGCTCCACCAACAGCTATCTGTTCATCATCAACCACGGTTCGGGCGACGTCGAGCTTCCGGCCGCCGGCCACGAGCTCGTCACCGACGAACCCGTCGGTCGAATCGTGCGCGTGCCGGCCGGAGCCGTCCGCGTGATCAGAGAGGACCCCTCATCATGAGCGCACCTGCCGTTCCCCTGACGGATGCCCCGGGCAGCGCTGCCCGAAAGAGACCCCGCGCCGCCAAGCCAGCCAAGGCCCCCGGAGCGAAGCCCCGCGTGCAGCACACGGGCGCGATCCTCGCGTTCGTGCTGCCGTTCGGCACCCTGTTCGCCCTGTTCTACCTCGTCCCGATCGGCTACGCGATCTACCAGTCACTGCTCGTGATCGAGCGCGAGGGCACCTTCGGCCAAGCCACCGAGGTCTTCGGCGGACTGACCCAGTACATCCTGGTGTTCCAGAATGGGCCGTTCTGGGAGTCGATCACCCGGGTGCTCGCCTTCGGCGCCGTGCAGGTTCCGATCATGCTCGGTCTCGCGCTGCTGTTCGCCCTGTTGCTGGACTCGCCGCTCGTGCGCGGCAAGAGATTCTTCCGGCTGGCGTTCTTCGTCCCCTACGCGGTCCCCGGCGTCATCGCCGCGATCATGTGGGGCTACCTCTACTCACCCAATCTGTCGCCGTTTCGCGCCGTCACCGAGAACATCAACTTCCTCTCGGCCGATCTCGTGCTCTGGGCCATCGCCAACGTCGTCACCTGGGTGTTCGTGGGCTACAACATGCTCATCATCTACTCCGCGCTGCTGGCGATCCCGACCGAACTCTACGAGGCCGCCCGCCTCGACGGCGCCGGCCAGCTGCGCATCGCCTGGTCGGTCAAGATTCCGCTGATCATGCCGGCGATCATCCTGACCGCCATTTTCTCGATCATCGGCACCCTGCAGCTGCTCGCCGAACCGCAGGTCTTCCGCAGCTTCAGCTCGGCCGTGACCAGCACGTTCACCCCGAACCTGACGGTGTACTCCACCTCGTCGATCCCGAACTTCAACCTGGCCGCCGCGTTCTCCGTTGTGCTGGCCCTGGCCACGTTCATCCTCTCCTTCACGTTCCTGAAGTTCACGCAGCGTAAGGAAGCCAAGTGAGCACCCTGACCCCCACCACCCCCGCCAAGCCGGCTCGCGGCATCCGTTCAACCGAGGCGAAGGCACCGCGCGCCCAGCGCGAGAGCCCGTTCGCCCGGGTCAGCGCCATGGTCGTCATGGGCGTCTTCACGATCTACTTCCTGGTGCCGATCTGGTGGCTGCTGGTCGCGGCCTCGAAGAACCGATCCCAGTTCAACAGCACGAACCCGCTCTGGTTCGCCGACTTCTCCCTGTTCGAGAACATCGGAAACCTGGTGGCCTACCGCGACGGCGTCTACCTCAAGTGGATGCTCAACAGCGCGCTGTACGCCGGTGGCGGTGCCCTCGTGGGCACGATCATCGCCGGAATGTGCGGGTACGCACTGGCCAAGTACAACTTCCCGGGACGCGAACTGATCTTCAACGTCGTGCTCGGCGGGGTGCTCGTACCCGCCACGGCGCTGGCTCTGCCGCTGTTCCTGATCTTCAGCCAGATCAGCCTGACCAACACGTTCTGGTCGGTGTTCCTGCCCAGCCTGGTCAGCCCGTTCGGGGTCTACCTCTCCCGCATCTACGCGTCGGCTAGCGTTCCCGACGAACTGATCGAGGCCGCCCGCCTCGACGGCGCCGGCGAACTGCGCACCTTCTTCACGGTCTCGGTGCGGATGATGGTGCCGGCCCTGGTCACCGTCTTCCTCTTCCAGTTCGTCGCCATCTGGAACAACTTTTTCCTGCCGCTGATCATGCTGCGCGACGAGACCCTGTTCCCGGTCACGCTCGGCCTCTACGCCTGGAACTCGCAGGTCAACCAGATCCCCGTGCTGCGCGATTACGTTCTGATCGGCGCCCTGCTGTCGATCATCCCGCTGATCATCATCTTCCTGCTGCTCCAGCGCTTCTGGCGAAACGGCCTCAGCGCCGGTTCGGTGAAGTAGCCGGCCTCACCCCCCCCTTAGCTGCACCACCCCCACCCCCAAGAGAAAAGAAGAACAATGCAGATCAAGAAGAGAGCAGCCGCCGTCGCCTTGCTCACCGCAGCCACGGTCGTTCTGACCGGCTGTGCGTCGGGCTCGAGCACGTCCGGCGGTGGCGACGCCGCCGCCTGCGAACCCTCCGAGGGCAAGGTCGACCTCACGTTCACCACCTGGATCCCCGGGATGGAAGACGTCGCCGCAGTCTGGAATGAGGAGAACCCCGACGTTCAGGTAAAGGTGCAGACCGGCCCGAACGGCAACGGCGGCACGTACCAGAACTTCTTCAACCAGCTCAAGGCCGGCAACGCGCCCGACCTCGGCCAGATCGAATACGACGCCCTCCCGAACTTCCGCGTGCAGGACGGCCTGATGGACCTCGCCGCCTGTGAGGGTGTTCTCGACGCCAAGGACGACTTCGTGGACTGGACCTGGGGACAGGTCAACTTCGGTGAAGAAGACGCAGCCTACGCGGTGCCGCAGGACGCCGGGCCCATGGCGATGTTCTACCGTGCCGACCTCTTCGCCGCCAACAACATCGCGATCCCGACCACCTGGGAAGAATTCGCGGTTGCCGCCGAAGCCGTGCGCGCCACCGGCGGCTACATCACCAACTTCTCGCAGAGTGACATCAACCAGTTCGCCGGATTCGTCTGGCAGGCCGGGGGAAGCTGGTTCGAGAACGACGGCGAGAACTGGACCATCGACCTGACCAGCCCCGAGTCGGTCAAGGTCGCCGACTACTGGCAGGACCTGATCGACCGCGACCTCGTCTCGACCAACCCGCCGTGGACCGACGAGTGGAACAACGCCTACAACACCGGATCCAACTGGACCTGGAACTCCGCAGCCTGGGGTGCGAACTCCATCGCCAGCGGCGCTCCGGACACCGCCGGCAACTGGTCCGTCGCCCTCTCCCCGCAGTGGGCTGCCGGCGAGAACGCCGCCGGCAACTGGGGTGGCTCGTCCACCGCAGTCTTCAAGGGCTCCGAGCACCCCTACGAGGCGGCCCAGTTCGCGCTGTGGCTGAACACCTCTGACGAGGCGCTCACGATGCTGAACAAGTCGGCCAACCTGTACCCGGCCGCCAAGAGCGGCCTCGAACTGCCGGCCCTCAAGGAAGGCGTCGAGTTCTACGGCGGCCAGGCCATCTACGACGTGTTCGCCGAGGCATCCGATCACGTCTCGCCCGACTTCATCTGGGGCCCGACCATGACACAGGTCTACAACGACACCTCCGACGGCTTCAAGGGTGCCGTCACCGGTAGCGGAACTCTGACGGATGCTCTCACGAGCGCCCAGCAGAGCACGATCGACGCTCTCGAGGCTCAGTCGATCCCGGTCACCAAGTAGCATCAGCTCCACTGTGTCGATTCCCTACCTCCGTGCCGCGGGTACCAGCCTTGTGCTGGATGCCCGCGGCACGGGCGTGCCCGTCATCGTGCACTGGGGTGCCGACCTGGGTGACCTGAACGGTGAACTGCTGGAAACGCTGGCCGACGCATCCGTGCCGGCCATCTCGCCGAGTTCGATCGACGTGCCCCTGCGGCTCTCGCTACTGCCCACCCTCGCGGCAGGCTGGAGCGGGCGTCCGGGCGTGAGCGGGTTCCGGCCCGGTGGGCGCGGCGGCGTGGCCCTCGATCTGCGCCTCACCGAGGTTCAGTCGGGCGGTGTGCGGGCGGGCGTGCCGTCTGCCTCCGGCCGCACGCTGCCCGGCACACAGGCCCTGACGATCTTTCTAACGGATGCCGCGGCTCAGGTGACCGTGCGCACCGACCTCGAACTCTCGGTCGAGGGTGTGCTGCGACTGCGCCACACCCTCACCAACACCGGTGACGACCCTGCCTCCGCACCCTTCGAGCTCGGCTCGCTCGACGTCATCCTGCCGGTGCCCGACCGCGCCGGGGAACTGCTTGACTTCACCGGGCTGTGGACCCACGAGCGTCGGCCGCAGCGCAGTACGCTCGGCCACGGCGTGTGGAGCCGGGAGTCCCGTCACGGCCGCCCCGGCCACGACGACTCCTATCTGATGGCGGCCGGAACGCCCGGGTTCGGCTTCCGCACCGGCGAGGTATGGGCCACCCACTTGGCCTGGAGCGGCGACAAACACGTCTGGGCCGAGAACAGCGCGCTGGGCTACTCGGCGCTCGGCAGCGGCGAGCTGCTGGCACCCGGCGAGCTGAGAGTGGCCCCCGGCGCGAGCCACACCACCCCGTGGACGGTGGCCGTGTACTCGGCTGCCGGGCTGGACGGGCTCTCGGCGCGGCTGCATCCGTGGGTCCGTTCCTGGTCGACCATCACCGGGCACCGCCCGGTCGTGCTGAACACCTGGGAGGCCGTGTACTTTGACCACGACCTGACGACTCTGGCCCGCCTGGCCGACGCGGCGGCCGTGGTCGGGGTGGAGCGCTTCGTGCTCGACGACGGCTGGTTCACCGGCCGCTCGGACGACCGGCGGGCCCTCGGAGACTGGTTCGTCGACCCGGTCACCTGGCCCGGCGGATTGCACCCGCTGATCGAGCATGTGCACGCGGCCGGCATGGACTTCGGTCTCTGGGTCGAACCCGAAATGGTCAGCGCCGACTCGGACGTCGCCCGCGCGCACCCGGAGTGGGTGCTCGGCGGGGTGGACGCGGCTGGTGTCGGGGGTTCTGGGGCCGTTATTGGTTCGGCATCCGTCGGTGTTTCGTCGCCGGCGCTGACCTGGCGGTTCCAGCGCGTGCTCGACCTCGGCAACCCGGATGCCTTCGGCTGGGTGTTCGCCCGCCTCACCGCCCTGCTCAACGAGTACCCCATCGCCTACCTGAAGTGGGACCACAATCGCGACCTGCTGGCCGGCTCCGCCCACCGGCAGACGGTGGCGCTGTACCGGCTTATCGATGCCGTGCGTGCCGAGCACCCGGGCGTCGAGATCGAGTCCTGCGCGTCGGGGGGAGCCCGGGTCGATCTCGGAATTCTCGAGCGCGTCGATCGGGTCTGGACAAGCGACACCAACGACCCGCTCGAGCGGCAGCAGATCCAGCGGTACTCGAGCGTGCTCCTACCGCCGGAGTACCTCGGCGGGCATCTCGGCGCGGCCACCGCACACACCACCGGGCGCACCTCCGAGCTCAGTTTCCGGCTGGCGACCGCCCTGTTCGGCAGCGCCGGCATCGAGTGGGACCTGACCCGCGCGAACGAGTCCGAGCGGGTGCAGATCGCCACCTGGATCGCCCGCTACAAGCAGCTGCGGCCGCTGCTGCACTCCGGTGTCGTCGTTCGGGCCGACCCCAGCGACCCGGCCCTCGAGCTGCACGGTGTCGTCTCGCCCGACCAGAACTCGGCCCTGTTCGCCCAGGTGGCGCTCGCCGCCCCGCGCGCGGCACTGCCGGAGCGGATGCGGTTCCCCGGTCTCGCGCCCGAGCGGCGCTACCGGGTGGCACCGCTTTCGCTCGGCGTGCCCCCGCGCACGATCCAGGATGCCCCGCCGGCCTGGCTGGCGGAGCCAGGCTCGTCCGGTGCCGCCGGTGCTTTTGGTACCGACGGTTCAGTGACGCTGACCGGAGCTGTGCTCGCTCTCGTCGGGCTGCCCGCGCCGCTGCTCGCCCCGGAGCAGGCCGCGCTCTTCACCGT
Source organism: Cryobacterium sandaracinum (assembly GCF_004403415.1). Lineage (NCBI taxonomy): Bacteria > Bacillati > Actinomycetota > Actinomycetes > Micrococcales > Microbacteriaceae > Cryobacterium > Cryobacterium sandaracinum. The sequence goes on along the minus strand of NZ_SOGO01000018.1, from coordinate 2,177 downwards.
CGACGCGGTCGACGGCCGCCGCTGAGCAGTCACCGACCAGGCATCCGTCACCCGGGCCGAGCAGGTGGGCGGTGCAGGTCGTGGCAGGTTTCGCCCGGTTGCGGTCGGGTTGCGGCACCGAAAAACCAGCCCCGGGCAGTACCCTCATCGAAGCACTCGCCTCGGGGAGACCGCCTCCGCGGGGCACCCTCGCACCGAAGGAACTGTCATGAAAATCGAGAACATCGAACTGCGGCGCGTGCACATTCCCCTCGTGCGGCCCTTCCGCACCTCGTTCGGCACGTCGACCGAGCGGGCGGTCACGATCGTGCGGGTGACCACCGCGGATGCCGAGGGCTGGGCCGAGTGCGCCGCCGATACGAGTCCGCTCTACAGCTCGGAGTTCCTCGACGGCAGCGACCTCGTGATTCGCGACCACCTGATCCCGAGGCTGCAGGCGCTCGGCGACCGGCTCACCGCCGAACGCGTCGCCGGGGCCGTGGAGCCGGTGAAGGGGCACGCGATGTCCAAGGCCGCGCTGGAAACGGCCATCCTCGACGCGCAGCTGAAGGAGGCCGACATCTCGTTCGGCGGCTACCTCGGCGCCGTGCGCGACACGGTGCCGGCCGGTGTGTCGGTGGGCATCATGGACTCGATCGACGAGCTGCTCGAGGCCGTGGCCGGCTACCTGGAGGAGGGCTACCTTCGGATCAAGCTCAAGATCGAGCCCGGTTGGGACCTCGAGCCGGTGCGTGCCGTGCGCGAGCGCTTCGGCGAGGAGCTGCTGCTGCAGGTCGACGCGAACACCGCATATACCCTCGCGGATGCCCGTCACCTCGCCCGGCTCGACCCATTCGACCTGCTCCTGGTGGAGCAGCCGCTGAAGGAGGACGACCTGCTCGGCCACGCCAACCTGGCGAAACGGATCAGAACCCCCATCTGCCTCGACGAGTCGATCGAATCGGCCCGGGATGCGGCCACTGCCATCACCCTCGGTGCCTGCAGCATCATCAACGTCAAGCCGGCGCGGGTGGGCGGCTACCTGGAGGCCCGTCGCATCCACGATGTGGCGGCCGCGCACGGTGTGCCCGTCTGGTGCGGCGGAATGCTTGAAACCGGAATCGGCCGGGCGGCGAATGTGGCCCTGGCCGGGCTGCCGAACTTCGTGCTGCCGGGGGACACGTCGGCCTCCAGCCGATACTACGAACAGGACCTGACCGCGCCGTTCGTGCTCGAGAACGGGCACCTGCGCGTTCCCACGGGACCGGGCATCGGCGTGGAGGTGCTGACCGATGTGCTGGCCGGCGTCACGGCATCCGTCACCGACATCAGATTTTAGACCTGACGGCTGACGGATGTCCCGCAGCGCAGCGAGCCTGAGCGAGCAGCTAGCCTGAGGGAGAAAGCCTGCACCGCACCGGACCCCTGGAGGACACCAATGCTGTTGACCGCCGACCTGTACGACCAGCGCGGGGAAGACCTGCAATCCGTTTCGCTCCAGTTCCTGAACCTGGGTGGCCTCGCCCGGTTCAGCGGCCCGATCCGCACCGTGACCTGCTTCGAGGACAACGCCCTGCTCAAGTCGGTGCTGTCGACGCCCGCCGCCGGCGAGGTGCTCGTCATCGACGGCGGCGGCTCGCTGAACACGGCGCTGATGGGCGACATGATCGCCGACCTCGCGGTGCAGAACGGCTGGGCCGGCGTGGTGATCAACGGTGCGATCCGCGACCGGGTGGCCATTGGAGGGATGCCGCTGGGCGTGAAGGCCCTCGGCAGCAACCCGCGCAAGAGCTCGAAGGCCGGCGCTGGAGTCACGGATGCCGTCGCCCGGTTCGCCGGCGTGACGTTCACCCCCGGCCGCACGATCTACTGCGACGAAGACGGGATCCTCGTCGAGCGGTGACGCCCAGCGGACGCGACACAGCACGCGCCCGGGCAAGACGCGCGGCGCCACCCGAGGAACCTCACTCAGGTGGAGCCGCTGGTGCGGGGGGCCGACGTCATTGTTGTTCGTTCTGAGTACGCAATTTCAGACCTACTCGGCAACGGTACTTCGTCACCGGTCACCTTGTCACCATCTGCGAGCTAACGATTCGTACCGGCCGGGCGGCGCAGCGCCGCCCGGGCCGGCGATCTCGGCGCAGCTCGGCGCAGCGCCGCCCGGCCGGCGATCTCGGCGCAGCTCGGCTCAGCGCGGC